>URTL01000009.1 GCA_900550785.1 uncultured Collinsella sp.
CGGAGTCGAAAACCACCACAAAGGTGCCTGTCCCCTTTGTGGTGGTGGGGGGCGGGCTCGATGTTATTGTGATCGCTGGGCAGCATTTTAATGAATGTCTCTACAGGATTTCATCTGGGGTGGCGGGTTTGGTTGTTTTGGGGATGCCGAGTTTGGATGACGCGAAATCGTCAACATTGTCCTTGATTCCGTCTCTGGTGTAGACGGTGACCATATAGGTGCTGTGCCCGAATTCACTCTTGTCGCGTATTGCCCAGGCCTGCCAGTAGGCAGCCATACTTCGCCCTTTGATTTTTCCGACACGGCGGAGTTCTGTTCGCTTTAATTTCCGGTTGCTATAGATGGTTCGACCGGCTTCCGCGGTGAGCCCGCACTGTCCAAGCAGCTTGTCGAGGACTTGGTTCATGTGGCGCTCATCGGTGTTTGGTGCGTAGTCGTAGGCGAGGGTGATGGAGTCGAGTGGCTGGTCGTCGATCAGATAGTTTAGCGCCTGAGGTTCAAGGCAGAAATAGGGGGAGCATCCGTCGACCTTGCCGAGCAACGGTAACTTGGACTGCCAACTTCCGGTGGGAATTGCATATTCGTAGAACACGCCACGGCAGACAAAGGAGAGCGAGGTGGCACGCGAGCCGGCGTCGATCATCCCGCAAAGATCGAAGGGCGAGGCGATACCAAAAGAAAAGGGCGTGATGACGATAAGGAAGAGCATCACGATGGGTATGGCGAGAATGGCGATGACGTTGCGGCCGGTGGAATGAGACGGCTTCATATGCGCTCCTCGAGACAAAGATCTGTTGAGGATAGGCAGAAATGGATATGTTCAGAGAACAATTCAAGTTTAATCTCATGGCGCGAGATGGTCGACCGTTAGCGTCGAAAACCACCACAAAGGTGCCTGTCCCCTTTGTGGTGGTGAGGAGCGCGCGGCTTCTTTTGGTAATAGTGTTAGCTGGCGGTATCATTAGTGCAGGTGGCGAAGGTTTGCATTGTGAGGTGTTTTGCCGTGAGCCGTTCTGCCCGTATTGGATTGATTGTCTTGGCGCTTGCGATCGCTGTGGTTGGCGCGGGCGCTGTCGGTATGGCATTTCTACCTGCTGCGGTGACGGAGCCGTTGGTCAAGCCTGTAGCTCAATCTGTCGAACTTCTGACCGGCGACGACAAGCCCGAGACCATTACCGTTGATTTTGATGAGCAGCCGGCTGTGCTGGGTATTAGCAATTATCCGAGTATTCAGCTTGGGGCCATGCGCTATACCACGGATACAAGCCTGATCGATAGGGCGTCCGAGCTACTCAAGGGCAAAACATTTAAGCGTTGGTACGGATATGCGTCCTATCGGGCAAAAGCGAACGACATGGTTGGCGGATGCCACTCTTCCATCGAGCTGGACACTGCAAACGGCGCAAAGTTATGTGATGTCTCGTACGATCCGGGTTACGAGGGCAATGAGGGTCCGGGTATTTACATCATGGCCGGCGATGCAGCCTATGTCATGGAGGGCGACCAGGCCGAGCTCAACGATTTTATGGGTCAGTGTATCCAAGATGCCTATGAACAGACCTGCTTGCCCGACCCGCAGACTGCACGCGATAGTGGGTCTGCCCGTATATGGCTCTTCGAGGATGAGATGCCCTGGAGCGGCGAGTCGGGAAGTACAGAGCCGGAGAAAGAGTAGAGAACGCGACCACCACAAAGGTGCCCCTTTGCGGTGGTTTTCAGTCTGTCTCGATCTGTAACATCTGGAACCCATATCCCTCTCTTCCTGTTACAGATCGAGACAAATCCCCAAACAGCAAAAGGCGGCAACGTCCCTGGTGGACGTTGCTGCCTTTCCATTGGCAAGACCCTTCCGCTCCCGCTACTCGGCAGCCTTGTCGAGAGGCTTCTTAAGGAAGCTCAGAACCAAGCAGCCGACCACAGCGCCGATAGCAAGGGCCAACAGGTACTGCACCGGGTTCGTGATGACCGCGATAACCCAGGCGCCACCGTGCGGAGCGGGGCTCGCGCAACCAAAGAGCATCGACAGACCGCCGGCGGTCGCAGATCCCAGGATGCAGGCGGGCAACACGCGAAGCGGATCGGCCGCGGCAAAGGGAATGGCACCCTCGGTGATAAACGACAGACCCATGATGTAGTTCACCAGGCCTGCCTTGCGATCGGCCTCGGTCCAGCGGTTCTTAAAGAACGTCGTGGAGAGCGCGATGACCAGCGGCGGTACCATACCGCCCGCCATGACGGCAGCCATGATCATATTGCCCTGCAGCGTTTGCTCGGCAAGGGCCGCGGTGCCAAAGACATATGCGGCCTTGTTGATGGGACCACCCATGTCGGTCGCCTGCATGCCGGCGCAGATAATGCCCAAAAGAACGATGCTCGTGCCCGAAAGACCGTTGAGCGCGCCGCTAATGGCGGTGTTGATAACGCCCATAATCGGGTTAACGGCCATCATAAAGAGACTCGTAAAGAGAATGCCCAGCACGGGGTAGATGAGCATGGGCTTGATACCGTCGAGCGACTCGGGTAGCACGCTTGCAGCCTTCTTGAGCGCATTGACGATAATGCCGGCGGCAAAACCGACCAGCAGCGCGCCCAAAAAGCCAGCAGAGACAAGCTGAGCCTGGGCATCGGCATCCATTGCCGTGGTGAGATAGCCCAACGTAAAGCCCTGCTTTGCAATCCAGCCACCCACAAAGCCCGCGGCCAAGCCCGGACGGTCAGCAATGGACATGGCAATATAGCCCGCAAGGATGGGGAGCATAAAGTTGAACGCCTGGTTGCCCGCAAGGTTAAAGAAGGCCGCGACCGGAATGCTGTGGCCGTATGCGCTCGTGCCCAGCCCCGCCTGGTCCAGCAAGAACGAAAGCGCCATGAGGATGCCGCCGCCAACAACAAAGGGGAGCATGTGCGAAACGCCGTTCATCAGGTCCTTATAGACCCTGCGGCCCAAACCCTCGGATTCGCCCTCGGCAGCCGCCTGTACCGCGGCGCCGCCGGACACATGATGAATAGGCGCATTGCCCGCAAGCGCAATATTGATAAGTTCCTCGGCGTCATTAATGCCACGCGTCACCGCACAGGAGTAAACCGACTTGCCATCGAAGCGATCGAGCTCGACATTTTTATCCGCCGCAATGATGACACCCTTGGCACCAGCGATGTCTGCCGCGGTCAGTACATTTTTAGCGCCGCCCGAACCCTGAGTCTCGACCTTAATGCTCACGCCCATCTTGGCTGCCTGGTCTTCCAACCCTTTGGCCGCCATAAATGTGTGAGCAATGCCCGTTGGACATGCCGTGATGGCAACGACATCGTAAGTGCCGCCCCCCACCTTCTCGTTTGCAGCTGACATGTTTCCTCCTTTTGCACAAGCAGGCCCAGCCCTCCCCTTCTGAGGGTCACAACCTGCGTATTACCTTGTGTTTGAGTGATTGATAGCGCCGAAGTGACGGCGCTTTTAAGCGATATCTATACGATGGCCCCGGCGGGCATGATCACGTCGTATGGAAACAGGGGTACTGGGAAATCATGCCCGACGGGGCCATCGGAACCACCACAATGGGGACAGGCACCTTTGTGGTGGTTTTGGCCTTGCTTCGCCCCGTTGCTAAACCGTGATGACGTTTTCCATCGTCTGGTACTTAGCGGGTACATCGCCTGCGGTAATAATCGTTGCGTCACGGAAGTCCGCGAACTTGACGGGCGCCACCATGCCAAATTTACTGGCGTCCGAGATTACGAAGCGTTTGGCGGTATGGCGCATCGAGATACGCTTGACCTGCGCTTCCTCGATATCCGGTGTGGTGAGACCTTGCTCGGCGGCGATGCCATTGGAACCCCAAAAGCCGCAGTTGAAGTTATAGCGGTCCAGAGTTGCCAAGGCATCGGGACCGACGAGCGCCTCGGTCTCGGGCTTGAGCTCGCCGCCCAGCACAACGGTGCGCATGCTGCGTAAAGCGAGATGCTGAGCATGGAGCACAGAATCGGTCACATAGGTGACGCCCTCAAGGCGTGGAAGATGCTCGATGAGCCTGAGCGTCGTCGAGCCCGAGTCGATGTATACAAAGCTCTCAGGCTCCACAAGCGCCGCCGCACGGGCGCAGATACGCTCCTTGTCATCGTTATGGAGGTCGCTGCGCTCATTGAGCGTTAGGTCGCGCGTCACGTGCGCGCGCTCAAGACTCGTCGCTCCACCGTGGACCTTGGCGATACGATGCGCTCGGTCGAGCGTCTGCAGGTCGCGCCGAATGGTAGACGCCGTCACGCCCAGGGCCTCAGCAAGCTCTGGCACAGTAACCGAGCCGGCCTGCTGCACCATCGACACGATCGCGTTGAGCCTATCTTCCGCAAGCATCGCTTACTCCTCCTCGGGGTACACGACTCCCCAGTCTGCGCGAAGCTTGGTCATAAGCTCCATAACATCAGAAGCATAATCCAGCAGCTCGCGCTTGGAGTCGTCGCCGGCAACGACCTGCTCAAGATCGGCCATCTCATAGCAAAGGGCGTAAGCCTCGGTGCCGGCGTGGACCTCCTCGCGGTGGCCGTCCGCAGTCCACACGATGGTCGCGTGATCGGCGCGCGGATACTCGTTGACCTCGATATAGCACTTATCGAAGCTAATGACCGAACGCTTGGGCTGCTTGGAGTGGAGCGTGAGGCTCACCACGCCCAGCTGCTGTTCGGCATTACGGCAGACGATGCCGCCCGCAACGTCGACACCAGTCTCACAGGTGTTGCCCAGCGAGACAACCTCAGCGGGCTGGCTTGCCATAAAGAGGCGCATAACGGACAGGGCATAGACGCCAATATCGAGCATGGCACCGCCAGCAAGGTTGCGATTGTAGAAGCGGTTGGTCAGGTCGCCGTACTCCTTATAGCTACCAAAGTTGAGCTGAGCAAGGTTCATGCGGCCAAACTCGCCGGCATCCATGCGGCGGCGCAGCTCCTGATACAAGGGCATGTGGAGCACCGTAGTGGCGTCCATGAGGACCACGTTGTGCTCGTCGGCGATGGCACGCGCCTCGTCGAGCTCAGCGGAATTGAGGGTAATGGCCTTCTCGCAGAGCACGTGCTTACCAGCTGCCAGAGCAGCTCGCAGGTAGGTGATATGCGTGTTGTGCGGGGTGGTGATATAGATCGCGTCGATGTTCGGATCGGCGTAGAGGTCATCGACCGTTTCATAGACCTTCTCGATGCCATACTGCTCAGCAAAAGATTGAGCCTTGGACAGCGTGCGGTTGGCGACGCCCGCAAGCTTGCGACCGGCAAAAGCGAGAGACTGGGCCATCTGGTTGGCGATAACGCCGCACCCGATCACAGCCCAACGAAGCTCGGGAGCCGTAAAGATATCATCGGGGAATGGCTTGTCCTGGACCGAAGCGAACGCTGCTTTTGCGGCTGCCGCGGAGTCGAGTGGAGCCTGCTTGGGATCTGCCATATGTGCCTCCTGAATCATCGGAAGTCCTTCATTTCTAACAACCCTATATTCGCACAATTGCGCGCGTATCTGCTCGTGTTTGCGTGTTTATTTGCTTATCGGTCATTATTTAGCCATTGTTGGCAGATTTTTGCGCGGCTATGCGCATTATTGCGCAAGACTATGCGCGTAAATGCGCATGCGACGATCCTTGTGAAACATAAAGGGGCAGAGCACCATAGCCATAAAAGACAGAGTAGGCCGTATTACTCCACCCCTCTGGGGGGCACCAGACATCAAAGGACCGTCCCAAACTGCCGACAGACAGGGACTTTCCTAGCTGCCGGCACATAGGGAACGTCCCCAGCTACCGGCGTTTCAACGGCACTCATTTAAGTCTGTCCCCAATGAGTAGGGATAGAAAAAGGCCCGGGTGCCGTGGGGCATCCGGGCCTTTGCTAGCAACTTGATGTTGCGGGCAGCTTAGAACTTGTGGCCGCACTTCTTGCAGACGCGCAGCTTGTTCTTGCCGTCCTTCTCGTGACCGACGCGGGTAACCTTACCGCACTCGGGGCAAACGAGATTGACGTTGGAGGCGTCGATGGGAGCCTCCTGCGAAACGATGCCGCCCTGCTGGTTGGCAGCGTTGGGCTTGACGGCCTTCTTGACGACCGAAACGCCCTCGACAACGACCTTGTTCTCGGCGGGGAGAGCACGCAGGACAACGCCCTGCTTGCCGCGATCCTTACCAGAGAGAACCTGGACCTTATCGCCCTTCTTGATATACATATATCTCCCCTAACTACAGGGTCTCGGGAGCGAGCGAGACGATCTTCATGTACTTCTTGTCACGAAGCTCGCGAGCGACGGGCCCGAAGATACGGGTGCCGACGGGCGAACCATCGTTGTTGATGACAACGCAGGCGTTCTCATCAAAGCGAATGTAGGAGCCATCCTTGCGGCGGATCTCCTTAACGGTGCGAACGACGACGCATCGGACAACGTCCTTCTTCTTGACGTTGGCGCCAGGGGTAGCCTCCTGGACAGCACCGATGAACACATCGCCGATGCCTGCATAACGACGCTTGGAACCGCCAAGCACCTTGATGCAGCGAATCTTGCGAGCGCCGGAGTTGTCGGCGACGTTCAGCATGGTTTGCATCTGAATCATGGTAGATGTTCCTCCGAACTAAGAACCGAAGAGAGGTGCGCAGCCTTTATACGGCCCGTGGTATGCAAGCCAGGCATACGCACATCTTCGGAAACGTACAAGTCGTAAGAGCGACTGCTTATTTAGCGCGCTCGACGACCTCGATGAGGCGCCAACGCTTCATCTTGGACATAGGACGGGTCTCCATAACGCGGACGGTATCGCCCACGCCAGCCGTGCACTCCTCGTCGTGAGCGTGCAGCTTCTTGGAGCTGGTCATCATCTTGCCGTACTTGGGGTGACGCTTGCGCTCGGTGATGGTGACAACAATGGTCTTGGCACCGGAGACGGAGGTAACGACACCCGTACGGACCTTACGCGAGTTACGCGAATCAGTCATGTTCTCTCCTTAGGTCCTACTCGGCGACAGCGGACTTCTCCGCTGCGATCTCGCGGGCGCGCTGCTCCGTGAGGACGCGAGCGATGTCCTTCTTCACGGTGTTGACGCGAGCGGTGTTGTCCAGCTGGCTGGTGGCCATCTGGAAACGAAGGTTAAAGAGCTCGGCGCGCATTTCCTTCAGCTTCTCAACGAGCTGAGCGTCCGAGAGCTCACGAATCTCTGCGGGCTTCATTAGTTCTCCTCCTTGGCGGCGGCGGCGTCCTCAGCAGCCCACTTGGCCTCGAGAGCGGCCTCCTCAGCCATTTCCTTCTCGATGCGCTGCTCAGCGTTCTTGGCAACCACAATCTTGGTCTTGATGGGGAGCTTGTGCTGAGCAAGACGCAGAGCCTCGCGAGCGACCTCCTCGGGCACGCCCTTGACCTCGAACATGATGCGGCCGGGCTTGACGACGGCCACCCACTCCTCAGGGTTACCCTTACCAGAACCCATGCGAGTCTCGGCAGGCTTCTTGGTGATGGGCTTATCGGGGAAGATCGTGATGTAGACACGACCGCCACGCTTCATGTAGCGGGTCATGGCAATACGAGCGGCCTCGATCTGACGGTTGGTGATCCAATGGGCCTCGAGAGCCTGGATACCAAACTCGCCGAAATGCAGCTCGGCATTACCCTTGGCCTGGCCCTTCATGGAGCCACGCTGCACCTTGCGGTGAAGAATACGCTTAGGGGCAAGCACTACTGACCCCTCCTCTCGGAGTTACGACGACGAGGACGGGAAGAGCCCTCGAGTGCAGGGTTGGGAACAGGCTGGCCCGGGAGCTTCTCACCCAGGTAGATCCAGACCTTCACGCCGCAAGCGCCCATGGTGGTGCTGGCGACAGCCGTGCCGTAGTCGATCTTGGCACGGAGGGTGTGCAGAGGCACGCGACCCTCGCGGTACCACTCACGACGGCCCATCTCGGCACCGCCGAGACGACCGGAGCACTGGATACGGATGCCCTTAGCGCCGGCCTTGCGGGCAGACTGGACAGCCTTGCGCATAGCGCGACGGAAGGCAACGCGGCCCTCGAGCTGCTCGGCGATAGACTGAGCAACGAGGTTGGCGTCGAGCTCGGGGCGCTTGATCTCGACAACGTCGACGGAGAGCTGGCCCTTGGAGACGCCAGCGACCTTCTCGAGCTCGGTGCGGAGGGTATCGATCTCGGCACCCTTCTTACCGATGACAACGCCGGGGCGAGCGGTGAGGATGATGACCTTCACCTTGTCGCCAGCGCGCTCGATCTCGACGCGGGAGACAGCTGCGCGGGAAAGACGCTTCTCGAGGTACTTGCGGATCTCGAGATCGTTACCGAGGGTCTTAGCGTAATCCTTCTCTGCGAACCAGCGGGAGCGCCAGTTCTCGGTGATGCCAAGACGGAAGCCGGTGGGGTAGACTTTCTGACCCATACAGCTTTACGCCTCCTTTCGAGGAGCAACGACGACGGTGATGTGGGAAGTACGCTTCAGAATGCGAGAAGCGGAACCCTTGGCGCGGGGACGGATGCGCTTAAGCGTCGGACCCTCGTCAACATAGGCAGCGGCGACAACCAGGTTGTCGGCACGCAGACCGTTGTTGTTCTCGGCGTTCGCAACGGCGGAACGGAGAACCTTCTCGACATCCACGGCGACGGCGCGGTCGCAGAAGTGGAGGATGTCGAAGGCCTGAGCGACAGGCTTGCGGCGGATCAGATCGACCACCAGGCGGGCCTTGCTGGGGGAAACACGCACGTACTTAGCGACGCCGCGAACCTCGGTGGCCTCAGTTTCAATAGACTTAGTTGCCATTTACGGTTAACCCCCTATTTGGCCTTGTGGCCACGGAACGTACGAGTCGGCGCGAACTCGCCGAGCTTGTGACCAACCATGGACTCGGTAACATACACGGGCACATGCTTGCGGCCGTCGTGGACGGCGATGGTGTGACCAACCATCTCGGGGAAGATGGTGGACGCGCGGGACCAGGTCTTCACGACGTCCTTCTTGCCAGCCTCGTTCATCGCGGTGATACGCGAGAGAAGGCGAGTCTCCACGAACGGGCCCTTTTTGAGACTTCTGCTCATAAGTGCTTTCTCCTAAAACTCGGTATCCGAAATTACTTCTTACGGCGTCGAATGATGTGCTGGTTCGAGACCTTCTTCTTCTTGCGCGTACGAAGGCCCTTCGTCGGCTTACCCCAGGGGGTAACAGAGGGACGACCAGAGGTGTGGTTCTTGCCCTCGCCACCGCCGTGCGGGTGGTCGACAGGGTTCATGACGGTACCGCGGACGGTCGGGCGCACGTTCATGTGACGCTTACGGCCGGCCTTGCCGATGACGATGTTGGAGTGATCGGCGTTGCCGACCTCACCGACGGTGGCGCGGCAGGTAACGAGGATGCGGCGCATCTCGGAGGAAGGCATACGGACGATAGCGTACTTGCCCTCCTTACCCATCAGCTGGCAGGAGTTACCGGCGGAACGGGCGATAGCAGCGCCCTTGCCCGGCTGGAACTCGACGGCGTGGATGAGCGTACCGACGGGGATGTCGGCGAGGGGCAGAGCGTTGCCCGGCTTGATGTCGGCGTCAGAACCGGACATGACGGTCTGACCGACCTCGAGGCCCTTGGGGGCCAGGATGTAGCGCTTCTCACCGTCAGCGTAGTGCAGCAGAGCGATGCGAGCGGAACGGTTCGGATCGTACTCGATCGTGGCAACCTTGGCGGGCACGCCGTCCTTGTTGCGCTTGAAGTCGATCACGCGGTAACGACGCTTCACGCCGCCGCCCTGGTGGCGGGTGGTGATGCGGCCGTTGTTGTTACGACCGGCCTTCTTGGGCAGGGGCTCGAGAAGAGACTTCTCGGGCTTGGTGCAGGTGATCTCGGAGAAGTCGGAGATCGTCTGCCAACGCCTACCAGCGGAGGTCGGCTTAAGGTGCTTTACAGCCATTACAATCCCTTTCAATAGGAATCCGTTAGCCATCGCAGACAGGGATTCGAGGTTCTGCCTCGGGTGCGATGACACCGGACGTATACACGGTTCCGGGCGTGTCCATTTTATACGCCCAAAACCTTGAGCTCTCGCCTCCCCTATTTGGGAGGCATGAGCTCACTCAATAGCAGCGAGTCTTAGGCCTGGTTGCCAAAGACCTCGATGGTGTCGCCCTCGGCCAGCGTGACGATGGCCTTCTTCCAAGAACGGGTCTTGCCGGCGACATAGCGCACGCGCTTGGTCTTGGGCTTGACCGTCAGGGTGTTCACGCGAACGACCTTGACGCCGAAGATCTCCTCGACAGCGTCCTTGATCTGATACTTGTTAGCATCCTTGGCGACCTCGAACGTGTACTTGTTCTGCTCCATGCCGGAGAAGGAACGCTCGGACACGATCGGACGGATGATGATCTCGTGGGCGGTCATTTATGCAAGCACCTCCCCGAAGTGAGCGGCGATGTCGGCGGGCATCAGCACAGCGTTGTTGTTGACGAGGTCGTAGGTGTTGGCCTCATCGGCGGTGATGATGAACGTCTTGGGAATGTTGCGGAACGACAGGTAGGCGTTGACGTCCTCATCGCGAACGATGATGGTCAGACGCTTGCCCTCAAGGCCGAGAGCCTTGAGCATGGCGACGGCAGCCTTGGTGGAAGGCTTCTCGAAGCCGTAGTCGTCGACGAGCACGAGCTCGCCATCGGCCAGCTTGGCGGACAGCGCAGAGCGCATAGCCAGCTTGACCTCCTTGTTGTTCATACGCTTAGCGTAGGAACGGGGCTTGGGGGCGAAGACAACGCCACCGTGACGCCACTGGGCAGCACGGATGGAACCCTGGCGGGCACGGCCGGTGCCCTTCTGACGCCAAGGCTTCTTGCCGCCACCGGAAACCTCAGAGCGGCCCTTAGCGGACTGGGTGCCCTGACGCCAAGAGGCCATCTGGCACTTGACGATGTGGTGCATAACGTGGATGTTCGGCTCGATGCCGTACACCTCAGCGGCGAGCTCGGCCTCGGCGACCTTCTTGCCCTCGCTGTTCTTTACTTCAAACTTTGCCATTTAAGTGTTCTCCTTGGTATGACGCTGGGCTAAATGGGCTGGGCCCTTAGGCCATACGGATGGCGACGAGACCATTCTTGGCACCCGGGACAGCGCCCTTGACCAAGATGAGGTTCTGCTCGGCATCGATGCGGACAACGGAAAGGTTCTTGACGGTAACGCGCTCGTTACCCATGTGACCGGCCATCTTGACGCCCTTGAGGACGCGCGCAGGATAGGCGCACTGACCGATAGAACCGGGGTGACGCTGGAAGTGAGAACCATGCGTCATAGGACCGCGGCGCTGACCCCAGCGCTTGATGCGACCCTGGAAGCCCTTACCCTTGGAGGTACCGATGACGTCGACCTTCTCGACATCAGCGAAATCAGCGACGGTAACGACCTCGCCGACCTTGTGCTCCTCGCCGTTCTCGACGCGGACCTCACGAAGGAAGCGGACAGGCTCGACGCCAGCCTTAGCGAAGTGACCAGCCATGGGCTTGTTCACGTTCTTGGCCTTGATGTCGCCGAAACCGATCTGGACGGCGTCATAGCCGTCGGTTGCCTGAGTTTTAACCTGCGAGACAGCGCAGGGGCCAGCCTGGATGACCGTGACGGGGACGACGTTGTCGTTCTCGTCCCAAACCTGGGTCATGCCAATCTTGCGGCCGAGAATCATGCTGATCAAGATATGATCCCAACTCTCGCGTGGTCTTGGGACAATGCGTACACCACCGAGCGTACGCCCCTAGAGGACCACTACTTACACGACGTGCTCTCCAGCCTTGTATTGCGTCCGAACTACCTGACAACCCTATTAAGCAGGCGTTTTGTCCAGCCAGAATACTCCCCTAGTTACACACAGCTGTCTAGTATACACGGCTGCGGGCGTATCCATCGAGATTCATATTTCACTCACATTGTTTACGCAGGTAAAGTGCGCGGAGTCGCCTGGGGCCGGCAGAGCGGCGGCGAAATATATTAAGGTTGCTGCTCTGCCGGGCTTGGGAGACGACACGTTGACGCCTGCTTAACTCTGCTCGCTCAGGCTAAAGACTTTGTTGGGGATCCACTATTTGTTGGAGGGTGAATTTGCTTTGAAGCGGTTTGCCTTCCGCCTGTGGCTTTTTTGAATTGGCGGCTGACGCTGCCGCGACTTATTGCCAAGAGGACTTCAACACCATCGGCGCTCATGAGACGAGCGGGACACGGCGACCTCCTCAAGGCAGAAGAGGAAGGCCCGCGCTCCAGCTCCATTATCGCGGCATCCCGTTTCGGGGCGAAGAACTAGAGCACCGAGAACCGGATGAAATTGTACGTGCAGATCACGATGATGAGCACGAGGGCGAACACGTAGAGCTTATCGACCGCCGCCGAGTCCATCCGGCGCAGCAGGCGGCGCCCCACGACCGACCCAAGCACCGCCATCGCCGCCATGCCCAGCAGGACCACGGGGAGGAACGCGGGCACGCTGCCCGTGGCCAGCGTGTAGATGAGGCTCGCCGTCTGCGAGAACGCGATGATGAACAGCGACGCCTGCGCGGCGGGCTTGCTCTCCATGGCGAAGAAGAAGACGAGGATGGCCAGGTTGAAGGGGCCGCCGCCGATGCCGAGGAAGGACCAGCACGCCCCGGCGCAGAACCCTATGAGCGCCTGCGCCCACGCATTCTCGAGCTTGAGGCCCTTGATGCGCGCCTTGTTGAGCGTGTAGGCCAGCACGAGGACGGCGAGCACGATGAGCACGGCGGCCTGGACCGCGCCGACGAGCTCGGCGTCGGGGAACACGGACCCCAGCCGGTTGAACCACATCTTGCCGATCACGCCGCCCACCGCGGAGCTGACGGCGATGGGCGACATCGCCCGCGCGTCGATATCAGACTGCCCGCTCGCCGCGTTCTGCGCGAGCGTGGAGAGCGACATGATGAGCACCGACATGCTCGAGAGGAAGCTCACCGTGCTCACGCTCATGACGTTCATCGCGTCGACCACGGGCTTGATGATCACGCCGCCGCCGATGCCACAGAGCGGCCCCAGAAGCGACGCCAGGAAGCATACCGCGAAGACCAAGATGTATTGAGGACCCATCCGAACAAGCTCCTATCGATCGAGCAACACCCTATGCAACGAATTGCAAGCGTTCGTATCATTCAAAACCGCAGCGTATGGTTGTGGACTTTTACATATCTCGAACGCTGCTGCGCGATATGTCCCTATTTACGCCGCTCATGCGGAGCACCGTTGCGCCAAGGGCTAGGCGTCCCCGCCAATCTGCCTGCCGAGTCCATCAATGGCCCGCGCACCGTCTCGACACGCCGCTAGTAGTTAGCGAAGTAATCCTGGTTGAAGATGCACGCGTAGACGACGTCGAGCAGCAGCGCGGTGGAAACGCTCATGGCGAAGTGCCCGATGTTGTCCTCGCGGTGCATCCGGACAGGAAGTTGATGGTCGCCACGTCGGCGACACCCACGGCGTCCATCACGGGCTTAATGATGATGCCCCGCCGACACCGCAGATGGCACTGATGGTAGAGGCGAAAAACGCAATGGCGAATACGATTGCTAGCATATGAAGCGCCTAGACTCTTCCCTACTTGTCAGGCATGGCTGCTGCGAGCGTCCGCTCAGCGCGCTCGCAATAGGACGCGGCGCGCCCCTCGTCACCCTTGTTCTCGTACTGAACCGAGAGCATCTGGCAGAGCAGGGCCTCTTCCATGCCAGCCGCCTCCGACAACGCGCGCTCCATCTCGTCGATATAGGCATACGAGCCCTTGAGGAAGACGTCATAGGTGCGACGGTCGGCACGCGCAGCCTCGCGATCACCGTGCTCCTCGAGGTAGGAGAGCACCTCGCGTGCGTGGGGCTCATCCCCGATCTCCACGTAGAAGGAGAACGCCTTTGCCGCCAGCGCGAGTGTCTGCTCCTCGCTCATCTTGAGCGAACCCATCTCGCGGATGATGCGCTCGGATGCCTCGACGTCATCCATGGCAAGAGCTGCGTTCAAGCGCATGAAAAGCACGTTGTACTTGGGGTACAGCACGCTAGTGAGCGGGCGGTTCAGGACCTTGAGGTAGTT
This sequence comes from uncultured Collinsella sp., assembly GCA_900550785.1. Classification (GTDB taxonomy): domain Bacteria; phylum Actinomycetota; class Coriobacteriia; order Coriobacteriales; family Coriobacteriaceae; genus Collinsella. Next base: position 14,070 of record URTL01000009.1, read on the forward strand.
GTTGAGGTCGCCCTCGCGCAGGTACGCCTCGAGCTTGGCGAAGGTTGTGCGCTTTTGGACCTCCATGTAAATGGTGAACCCGACCGCAACCACTACGACCACAATGCCGATCGTCTTCATATCCATGGATAGGCCTTTCTCTTAACGTTGGAGGCGCGAGGGCCGGGGGCGCTCAAGCATAACGGCGGGCGCACGTCCCGCCACCAACTCGCCGTCACGAACATATCCCTCTTCGCGACCAGCGAGCTCCTCAATCAGGCAGGCACGGAGCACGGCGATGCGCGCGGCGCGCTCCGGAGCGTCGATGAGGTCGTGCTCCTCACGCGGATCGGCGTCCAGGTCGAAATACTGCTCCACCCCGGTCCGTGTGAACCAGATGTACTTGTCATGCGGGGTCACGATCCACTGGTTGGACTGCTCGCGGCTGCCGCTGTGCTCGCCGTGCAGGTATGCACGGTTCAGCGGCGCGGCGCCGGTAAGCTCGCCCATGAGCGAGGCGCCCTCCACGCCCTCGGGCACGGGCAGGTCGCACGCCTCGAGGATGGTGGGCATAAGGTCCATGAGTTCCACCGTGCTCTCGCTCACGCCGCGAACGCGCTCGCCGCCCGGCACATCGACGTTTTTGCCCACGTGCACGATGAAGGGGATGCGCGCGGAGCCCTCGTAGGGCAACACCTTGCGAAAGAGACTGTGGTCAAAGAGCATCTCGCCGTGGTCGGAGCAGAACACGATCACGGTGTCGTGGTAGGTCTCGTCGTTCTCGAGCGCCGTGATGAGCCGGCCGATCTGGTGGTCCATATGTGTGATGCAGGCATAATAGCCCGCCATGGCCTCGCGGCGCAGCTCGGCGTCGCGGCAGCCGTGCACGCTGTCCAAGATCATGCCATCGCGCTCGGTGGCATCGGCGTCATCCCAATCGCCAGCGGCAGGCGCGCGCAGCTCCATGTCGCGGTACAGATCGAAGTAGGTCTGCGGCGCGTCGAAGGGCGGGTGGGGCCGCACGAAGCTCGTCATGAGGAAGAACGGGCGCGTGCGATCGCGGGTCTCCAAAAAGCGGATGGACTCGTCCACCACCCAGTTGGTGGGGTGCAGGCGCTCCTCGTAGGCCCAGGGATGGGTGATCCAGGAGTTGTTCTCAACGCCCGAACCGTTCACGTCGGCGAATTCGCCCAGTTCATTTTTGAGGAAGCGCATGTAGTCGTCGGAGACGTTCTGGTGCATCCAGTACGGCAGGTAGTGGCCGATGTAGCCGTCATGCAGGCGCATGTGCTCGAAGCCGCAGCCCAAACGCGGCGGATGCACGTGCATCTTGCCTACCACGGCGGTCTGGTAGCCGCCGTCGCGCATCTCCTGCGCGAGCATATGGTCGTACTCCCACGCGATACCGTCCTGGTAACCCACGCGGCCCGTGCCCGCGGGCGTCTTGCCGCAAAAGAGGGCGGCGCGCGCCGGGATGCAACTCGGGCAGGCGGAGTAGGCGTTCTCGAACAGCATGCCGTCGGCGGCGAGCGTGTCCAAGTAGGGCGTCTGCACGTCCGGATGGCCGTCGATACCCAGGCAGTCGCCGCGCATCTGGTCGCACATGATAAGGAGAACGTTGGGTTGCTGGGGCATAGGGAACTCCAAACTCACGGGAACGGGATGAAGATTGAGTGGTCAAGGCGGGAGGGGCGCAGAGCCCCACACAACTACGACGAGGCAAAACCCGGGCAGGATCAGCGCCGCGTGAACATGCGAGCCACGCGCTGCAGGCCGGGATAGGCGTACTCCAAAAACTCACGCAGCCCGCAGTAGCCCGCATCGTAATAGGCGATGTTCAGGCGCTTGCAGTTGCGATGGCAAATGCCCTCAAAGGGGCAATCGGCGCACCGCGCGCAATCGCGACGCGGCTCGTTCAAAAACATGCGCATGGTCTCACAGGTCGCCATTGCCTCAAGGGAATCGACGCGAATATCGCCCACGCGGTACTCATCCAGCGCATAGAAGTCGCACGGATACACCGAACCGTCGCTTTCCACCACGAACTGCGGAGCGCAGCGGCCGAGCATACCGCACTGCGACGGAAACTGCCCGAGCGCCATCTGCATGACGTTCTCGAACAGCCAGATGCTCACATAGCGCCCAGCACCGAGCTCGCGCCACCACAAGTCGAACAAGCGGCGGTAGAACGAGGAGAAGGCACGCGGGTCGAGCGAGAACGTGTCCCGCTCATCGTCGAGGCCCGGCAGGCACGGGATGAACTGGATATGGGTGATCTTCTCCTGCTTGATGAAGGAGAAGACGCGCTGTGGATGCGCCGCCATCTGCGAGGTGAGGACCGAGAGTATGTTGACGTCCACGCCGCGCTCGCGCAGCAGGCGAACGCCGCTCATGACGCGCGCGTACGTAGCGGCACCGTGCGCATCGGGACGCATCGAATCGTGCAGGTCGCGATAAGCGTCAACCGAGACTCCGATGAGGAACCCGTGCTCGCGGAAGAACTCGGCCCATTCCTCTTCGATCAGGTAGCCGTTGGTCTGCAACGCCCAGCTCACCCGCTGGTTCTCACGGCGCTCCTCCACCCGCGCGACGAACGAATGGAAGAAGTCAAGGCCGGCCAGGGTGGGCTCGCCGCCCTGGAAGGCGAAAGAAATGTGCGCATCACTCGCCACGGCGAGTGCACGGTCGATGATGGCACTTGCCACGTCTTCGCCCATGACGCGGGCGCTCCGCTCCTCGCGATGAGCAGCGACATCGCAGTAAAAGCAGTACCTGCACCGCATGTTGCAAGCACTCGATGCCGGTTTTATCAAAAAGCCAATATGCTTCGCGCACATGGCACATACCCCCCTTCGCACAGGCTAGCCCTCACTCATCGGGCCGGAAACCACCTCCTTACCCGAGGCGGCGCATCCGGCCCGCACAATCACCGCATGAATCTTAGGCCAAGCCCAGGCGCTCCTTTTGCTCGGCCGGGGACTCATGCTCCTCCAGGCCGCGCAGCAGCAGGTCAATCATGCGCTGTTCGGCGTGGTCGTCCTTGCCGGCGAGATTATTAACCTGGCCGTAGTCACTCTCAAGGTCGAACAGCATCGTCTGCTCGACCTCGGCGAGCGGCGTGGCTCCCTCGATCTGGGCCGGCTTCTTACAGGGGATCTTGAACAGCGGGTACTTGGTGCGTTTGAAGTAGCGGCCACACTCAATCTCCTCCGGGCAGTCCGAACCCATCTTTTTGCGGATGGTGTGCGGCAGTGCGGTGTACTCGAAGCACGGCTGGTTGCCGGCGACCGGCGCGCGGAAGTAGGTGTAGCGGCCGTCGGTGACGTTGACGGTCATGGCGTGCACGCCGTACAGGGCGTAGCCACGCGTGGGCGCGTCAGCATCCGTCATGAGCGGCACGAGGGAGGTGCCGCACACATCTGCGGGAATCTCGCAGCCGTGGGCCTCAAGCACCGTGGGCATGATGTCGATTGCCTGAGTGAGCTGGCGGGCATGCTCGCCGGCGCGGGCGTTACCCGGGAAGTGCACAATGAACGGCAGATGCGCGAGCTCGTTATACAGGTGCATGTAGTTTTTGCCCATGTAGTCGCGCTCGCCCAGGAAATAGCCGTGGTCGGTGGTGACCATGACCATGGTATCGTCCAGCATCCCGCGCTCCTCGAGCTTGTCGATGAGCCTACCAAACCAGCGGTCGGTCATGGTGACGAGGGCCTTGTAGCGGCGCTGCAGGTAGTCCTCCGCGCCCTTGTTGACGTCGGTGGCGGAGACGCGCTTGTACTCAGGAATCTCGAAGTAGTCGCGGTCGAGCTCGCCAGTGCCGCCGTACATCTCCATGTACTTGTCGGGCACATCGAAGGGCTCGTGCGGGTCGAAGGCCTCAACCATAAGGAAGAAGTCGTCGGCCCCAGCATTGCCGTCGATCCAGTCGCAGGCGGACTGGAAGGTCTTGGGGCTCGGCATGTCCTCTTCGTTGGGCCAGAGCTGACGGTTCTTCTGGTACTGCTCGCGCACGCGCCCGTAGAAGGTCTCGGGCATGTTATTCGGCTCATCGATGCGGCTGACCCACGGGTCGCCCTCCTGGCCGCGGTAGTAATCCCAGGTGTTGAACTCCTGGAGGTAGCCCTCGCCACCGGTGCGTAGGTAGTGGCAGTGGTCGGTGGTGATGTGGCAGAAGTTGCCGTTCGCGCGCAGGCAGGCCGGCAGCGTCACATCGAAGGGCTCGATGGGGCCCCAGGGGCGCTCGAGGAAGTTGTAGCGACCGGTGAGGATGTCGCGGCGGGCAGGCATGCAGGGAGCCGAGCCGATCCAGTGGTTGTCGAACACGCAGGAACGCTCGGCAAAGGCATCGAGATTGGGGGTCTGGACGTCGGTTGCGGGGTTGTAGCACGACAGGACGTCGCGACGCAGAGTATCCATGAGCACGAGGACGGTTCTCATTGGCATCCTTTCGATAGTTGGATTTGCCAGATGGCGATACGCCAAAGGCACATGGGCATAATGGAGCGCACCCCGATCGCGCACGATGGAGAGCACATGAGACAACGAGGCCCGCGCCCGGCATGCGGGGCGCGGGCATCAAACGATTTGCCTTTTGATAAGCTCGCGATTAGGCGAAGATCTTGAACGCCGGGAAGTAGAAACCGATAGCGGCGAACACAAGGGAGAACACAATCAGACCGATGATGATCTGGGCGGAGTTCTTGCCCTGGCCCTTCTTGAGCAGGCGATAGCAGATGAAAGTCAGAACGACAGGCAGCAGGAAGGGCAACACCTTATCGAGCTGGTCCTGGAGCACCAGCGGGTCACCCTCACCGAAGGCGAACTGCACGGCAAGCTTGAGCTTAACGGTCGTGACGATCAGGCCGCCGGTGACCATGACGCCCAGCACGTTGGCGAGGTTGCCCAGACGGTCGAAGACCTGGACGCCCGCCTTCTCGACGAGCTCCATGCCCATCTCGTAACCCTTGTGCAGGCCGAAGTACTTCAGCGGCCAGTACAGCAGGTTGATGAGCAAGAACATCACGAGCGGACCCACAATGGAGCCGTTGTCGACGCACATAGATGCGCCGATGGAGCCGGCGATCGGGAACCAGGTGAGGTTCAGCAGGGAGTCACCAAGGCCGGCGAAGGGACCCATGAGGGAGGTCTTGATGCCGACGACGGTGTCCTTCTGATCCTCATCCGTGGTCTCCTCCAGGGCGGCGGTGATGCCAAGGATGAAGGGGATCGCGAGCGGGTGGGTGTTGAAGTACTCGAGGTGGCGCTTCATGGCGTTAACGCGCTCCTCCTTGGGGGCGTCCTTGTAGAGCTCCTCGAGGACAGGGGCAAAGCAGTAGGTCAGGGACAGCGACTGCATGCGCTCGTAGTTGTGCGCGAATTGGCAACCCTGGGTGCGCAGCAGGACCTTGTTCAGGGTGGAGTTGGAGATCTTACCCATTAGAGATCGTACTCCTCGTCATCATCGGAGCCGGCGGCAGAGGCGGCGGCAGGGGCGGGTTGATTCTTCTGGCCCTCGGTAATGACGTCCCACACGCCGGCGGCGGCGCAAGCGGCGAGCGCGATGCCCACGGTCGGGACGTTGAGGAAGGCGGCCATGATAAAACCGAGCAGCAGGAAGATCCACATGTTCTTCTTCATCATCATGGTGAGGAGCATGGCCAGACCGACGGCGGGCATCATGCCACCGGCGGTGGAGAAGCCGGTGAGGACCCACGGAACCTGGTTCTGCAGGAAGGCCATGATGTCCTCGATCACGAAGGAGCCGATGCCCGTGGCGATGAAGACGGGAACGGCGCGGGTCAGGAAGAAGCACAGGGCGCCGGTCCAGAAGAACTTGTTGACGGCGTTGAACTTACCGGACTCGATGGCCTTGTCGGCACCGTGGACAAGCGAGACGTTAGTGGTCATGACCAAGATGTTCAGCTGCTGAACCAAGGTGGCGGTGGGGATGCCGATGGCGACTGCCAGGGCGATGGCGCTGGCGGTGTCGGTGGAACCCATGATGCCCAGGGCGGCACCGACGATGGTGCCGGAGATGACATCCGGCGGAACATAAGCGCCGATGTTGTTGACGCCGAGCCACATGAGCTCCATGGTCGCGCCGATCATGATGGCGGTCGTCATGTCACCGAGGATGATGCCGACGCCGACGGATGCCAGCAGGGGCTTGCGGAAGCCCAGGTGGGGACCGAACTGGTCCCAAGTGCACAGACCCGCCCAGATGGCGAGCAGAAGTGCCTGAAGCATAAGCCTCTCCTTCCCTATTCGCCCATCGTTCCCTCCGATGGGCACGCCCCGGGTTCACATGCCCGGAGATGGTTACTTACTTAGTAGTTCTTGAGGAGCTCGGACACGGGCTCCTTGGAATCGCGCGTGGTGGTCTGCATCCAGCAGTCGACGCCGAGGCCAATGAGCTCCTCGAAGGCGGCCTTTTCCTCGGCGGTGACGGACATGTTCTTGTGCAGGCGATGACGCTGCTCGTTGAAGCGCATGCCGGAGACGTTCAGGTAGTCGAACGGCAAGCCGTTCTCGTGCAGCTTGAGGGCGTCGATGGGGTTGGTGAAGAGCACCATCGTGGCCTTCTTGAGCTCGGTCTTCTTGAGGACCTCAATGAACTTCTCGACACCGAAGACGGAGACCTTGATGTCGGGGGCGGCGAGGCCGGCGACGGACTTCTGGACGGGGTCGTTGGCGACCTTATCCGAGACAATGATTGCCGATTCGATGCCGAAGTCGGGAATCCAAGTGGTGGCGACCTGACCGTGGATCAGGCGGTCATCGATGTCGACGAGTTTGAGTGCCATGATGTTCTCCTTTTCGTTTGCACGTTCCTTCAGTACCGTTTACGAATGCTCTGCTCGATCGAGGCGCCCACTCGGGGGATACGGGTGAGCGCCACTCGAATCGACGGGCTAACGAGCCTAGAGGTCCAAATCGTCCTCGTCTGCCTCCACGGCCGGAGCGGGAGCCTTGATCTCCTGCTGGGCCCCGGCGTGAGCGGCAGTGAGCTGGGCACGGACCGCGTCGGCGGAATCGAGGCCATCGCGGGTGAGCAGGAGCTCGACCGCAACGGGCATGGACAGGCCAGTGTAGGCAACCATGTTCATGCCGTTGAGCAGGCAGCGGGTAGTCACGTTGAATGGGGTGCCGCCGTAGATGTCGCATAGGGTGACGACGAGTTCGCACTCGGCGCTGAGGGTCTCGTAAGCCTCGCGCATCTCGGACTCGAAAGACTCCAGGCTCTTCTCGGCGGTGAGACCAAGAGCGATGACATCAGGCTGCTTGCCCGCAATCATCTCGACGGCGCCGAGGGCGGCCTGAGCGAACTCTCCGTGACTTGCAAGGATGACACCGATACGCATCTTCTGTCCTTTCATACTTATTAATTCTCTTCGTTCTGTTCGTTCTGTTCGTTCTGTTCGTTCTGTTCGTTTATGTTCGTTTATGTTCGTCTATATTTGTTTATTGGTCAAGAGATGATTTTTGGAATGAGCTCTATTTACCTCCTATTTGATGGTTTTTTCCGTGAGCGTTATGTTTTGACCGGTGAAAGGTAATGTGCCTTCGTGAACGGTTTGCGTTTATTTATGTTGTTCGTTTACATTGAAATAAGAACAAACGCTCGATGAGGGAGTCGGCACTCATGAAATCCGAACGCCAGCAGGCCATTCTCGACTTGCTCGATCAACATCATTCGGTATCGGTAAACGAGATATCTAATACCCTATCTGTTTCGGATATGACCATCAGGCGTGACCTGGCCGAGCTTGCCGACAAGGGCCTTCTTGTGCGCGTACACGGAGGGGCTCAGCTTCCACACTCCGCCCACGGAACAGCCCTTTCACGTTTGACCCCGCATGAGGAGAAACGTCGTTTTCAAGTTGATCAGAAACGTGCCGCTGCTATAGCCGCCGCCCAAACCGTCTCAGCCGGCGATACGATCTTTCTCGGTGGAGGCTCCACTCTCGAGCTCATGTGTTCGTATTTGCCCCAGGAGGACATACGCGTCGTCACCAACAGTCTTCCCGTGCTGAACCTGCTAGCCGACAATCCACATATAGATCTATTCTTTGTTGGTGGCATGATGCGTCACGACACGCGAGTTTTCACCATGCCATACAACGGCCGCGGCCCCTACGGTCTATCCGCTCCCAAGGCCTACGTCTCGGCAACCGGTATTTTTGGAAACGAGGTCTTTGGCTCTCGTCCCGATGCAGCCATGGTCCTCTCAGACGCTCTTTCTCGAGCTCAGGAGCGTTATCTTGTTGTAGATGCTGAAAAAGTCGGAAGGCGCGACTTCTGCCTTTTCACCACACTGGAGGATATGACCGCGGCATTCATTAACGAGGACGCAGACCCCCGGACCATCGAGGCCCTCCGCGCCTATACCTCCGTCATTACCGCATAATCCAATTGGCAAGCCATGCTTAAACCCGAACGTCACGAACAATTACTTGAGCTGTGCGCTCAGCGCGGAATGGTCACTGTTGCCCAAGCCGCAACAATCTTTGGTATATCTGAAATGACCGCTCGAAGAGACTTCGATGAGCTCTCGCGACGCGCTGGCGTCATCCGCGAGTACGGTGGCATCCGACTTTCAAGCGGCTCCCCCATTGCCGAAGAGGTCCCGTTTTTTGAAAAGCTCTCAATCCGCTCCCCTGAAAAAGAGCATATCGCACGCACCGCTGTCAACCTCATCAGAGAGCGCGACACCATCTTCCTCGGACCAGGTTCGACTTGCGCTCTCATCGCCCGTGCGCTGCCGCGCATGCGGCTGCGCGTCATCACAAACAGCATCATCGTGCTGAGCATGCTCCAGACGCGTAACGATGTGGAGATCTGGGCCCTGGGAGGACAGTATCGCAAACGATCGGGTTCTTTCGTCGGGCCCATCGCCGAAGATGCTCTCGCCCCGCTCGGTATCGACACTTGCTTTATCGGCACCAACGGCGTACTCGCCCAATCCATCTCCTGTTCTAACCTTGAGGAAGGACGCTTACAGGCGCTCGCTTGCGATCGCGCCGCCAAGCGTTACCTTGTCTGCGATTCAAGCAAGATCGGACAGATGGACTTCTTCGGCTTCTTCAATCTCGATCAAATGGACGCACTCATCACCGATGCAAATGTCAACGACAAACAGCGTTCCATGGTTCTCGAATCAACTCGCATCATCGTCGCAGAATAGGCCTGTTTTGATTTAGCTGGACACCACAGCAAAGACCCCGATTCGATAAAGCCGAATCGGGGTCTCATTATTCGCATCAAATCGCAAATAGGTCAGCAGCTACTTCTCAGTGTAGACGCTCTCGCCACCGAGATAGGTCTCGACGAGGGATAGGTCGGGGTTGAGGACGACAACCTCACCCACGTAATCGGAGGTGCCGGCACCGGTGAGCACCACATTGAGGCGACCGTCGCCCATGGCGCGGGCGTCGGCCAGGAACGCCTCGACGGCCTCAAGGTTATCCTTGTAGATGTTCAGCGTGTCAAGCCAAAGCTCGGGAGACGACACGTTGATGCCTGCTTAACTCTGCTCGCTCAGGCTAAAGACTTTGTTGAGGATCGATGATCTGCTGCAAGGTGAACTTACATTGGGACGTGTCGCATTCTTCTTGCGAATCCTCAAAATCAAAGATCATGATGGCGCAGTTGGGGAGCTTTGCTGGGAGTTCGAAGCCCTCTGGGGCGGCGGCTTTGATGAATTGGCGGCTGGCGCTGCCGTGGCTTACTGCCAGGACGGTTTCAACATCATCGGCGCTCATGAGATTAGCGAGCGTGCTTACCATACGCTCTTGCAGCGCCTGACTTCCCTCCCCTCCGAAGGGGATTAAGTCCTCGCCCGGATCCCAGACGTCGGTAGGCAGTGCGTCGTGCGGGCCCCCTTCAAAGGAGCCATAGCAGCGTTCGATGATGCCTTCGCAGGGCTCGACGGCGGCGTCCGGGCCGAGGAGCTCGCCTGCGACGAGCCGAGCCGTGGCCATGGCTCGGCTTAAAGGAGACGAGACTACCTTGTCGGGGGTGACGTCGCGGGCTTTAAGCCATGCGGCGGCCTTTGCGGCCTGCTGACGGCCCAAGTCCGTTAGCGGTGAATCGCAGCGGCCCTGGACGAGCTTTTTGACATTGAACTCCGTCTGACCGTGACGGAGCAGATACAGTTTCTTCATGGTCTCCCCTTTTGCGCGAATGGCCCTAGCGATACAGCCCTACTCGCGTGCCGCGCCGACGTAGTCTTCATCGACCGTAATCTTGGCTATCGACTTGGGATATTCGGACTCCACCTGCTGCGCCAGCGTGCGCCTAAGGTCATCGGCGCCCATCGTTAAATCCGAAGGACGCACGCAGTCAAAAATCACGTTAGTGTGCGTAGGGCCCGGCACGCAGCGCAGGTCGTGGATCGAAATACGGCCGTCGATCTGTTTGGCCATCGCGTTGATGCGGAGGCGCATATCTGCCACCTTTGGATCGTCGGTCACGATGGGGTCGTAATGAAGCGTGACGATCATGCCGTCATCTTTCCTAAACGCCTGCTCAATGTTGTCGAGCGTGTCATGACTCTCCAGCGGATCGGCTTCGGCCGCCATCTCGGCATGAGCGCTTGCGAACTTCCTGCCCGGGCCGTAGTCGTGAACCATCAGATCGTGAACGCCCAAAACACCGGGATAGCTCATGATCTTATCTCGAATGTGCTTGACCAGCTTAGGATCGGGCGTCTGGCCCAAAAGCGGGCTCACCGTATCCTGGATGAGTTCAAAACCGCTCCAGCCAATATAGGCGCCAACGGCAAGGCCGACCCATGCGTCAAGATTGATGTGCGTCACCTGCGAAACAATTGCGCACGCCAGCACGGCGCCCGTAGCAAGGACATCGTTCTTGGAATCCTGGGCGGTCGCATGCAGCGTCTCGGACTCAATGCGATCGCCGAGCTTTTGGTTGAGGGTCGCCATCCAGAGCTTTACGACCATCGAAAGCACGAGAACTGCCACCAGGGCAAGCGAGAACTCGACAGGTTCGGGGTGGATGACGCGCTCAACTGAGGACTTCACCAGCTCAACGCCAATCAGCAGCACGAGCGCCGCCACGACCAGACCCGAGAGATACTCGTAGCGACCGTGGCCGTAAGGATGCTCGGGGTCGGCCGGCTTGCTCGCCAGCTTAAAGCCAAGGACACTCACGATGTTCGAGCTGGCATCGGATAGGTTGTTCATGGCATCCGCCACAATCGAAACCGATCCCGAAACCACACCAATTGCGCCCTTCGCAGCACAAAGCGCGACATTGGCGACAATACACACCATGCCCGCTAACGTGCCCACACGCGCACGATCGCCCTGCGCGCGCTTAACTATCCACTCGACCATCTGCATCCGCCCCCACGGTACTACCTATATATCTATTGCTCAAACGGATTGTAGTGTAGCCACTTTGTCCTCAAGATACAAAAAGGCCGCAGCCCACACGGGCCACGGCCTTGGAATGTGACAAAGGAATCGTCCTTTTGTCGCACAGGTTTATGCGCTTACTTCAGCAGCGCTCGCCACCGTTTCGGGCGAATCGGCTCCGTTCCCCGTCGCCTGTCCCTTCGCCGGCACCACGCCAAAGCAGTAGCTCAGCGCCGCAGACACCGCAAATGCCGTGCCGCCGGCAACACAGCACCACAGTAGGTTCGAAATGCCGCCCGTGGCAAAGCCAATGACCATGAGGACATTCGTCATGCCGATGGTATAGGCCGTAACGTGGCCCACGGCCGCAACAAGGCCTCCGACGGCGCCGCCAATGGCCATGCACGTCAGGCACCTGCCATATTTAAAGCCGCAACCGTACAGCGCCGGCTCGCTTACGCCGCCAAGAACACCCGAGATCGAATAACCCAGCATGAGCGCCTTCTCGTCCTTATCCGCAACGCGGAGCGACGCGCCAAAGGGCATGCCCCAAACGGCGAACGTTGCCATCGTCGCAGCGATCAGAATGCACGAATCCGTCCCCACACTCATAAACTGCGCATAGGCGAGCGATAGGACAACATTGCTGACACCCGCGATCTTAAGGAACTCCCAGCCCGCGGCAAGCCCCATGAGCGTGAGCAGCGACACGATGCCACCGGAATTGCCAAGCATAAACATAAGCTGGCCCAACAGCATGCCCAGATAGCTGCCCGCCGGCGCCGTAATACACAGCGAAACCGGAACCATGACGAGCATGGTCGCAAACGGGACGAACGAAAACGCCACGGCCTGAGGGATAACGCGCTGAAAGAAACACTCCACTCGCCATAGCACGGGCACCGAGATGAGAACCGGAATAACAGTCGTCGTGTAATCATTGACCGGCGCGGGAAGCAGGCCATACACGGAAGTCATCGATGTCCCCGTCGTCGATGCGACATCGACGAGCTTAAGCAAATCGGGCGCAATCAATACGCCGCCCAGCATCATGCCCAGCTGCTCCGAGCAACCGAGCTGGCGGGCGGCCGCCCAACCAAGATAAATGGGCAAAAAGTAGTAGCCGGCGTTATAGAGCCAACTGTAGAACAGGCGATAGATTTCGGAATCGGCAGACCACAGGCCCAGCATGCCTTCGCCCATAATGACGGCGACGGTGCGGAACAACGCCGCGCAGACAATAAACGGCAGCGCCGACATCATGCTTTTGGACAGATAGTCCACCACGGCCGTGGCGTTTGATGAAACCGTCGTTGTAAACGAGGTGTTAGAAACTTGCGACATGGAACGCCTTTCCCAATGTGACATGCGGGCTGCCCCTTTGTCACATCGTGCGGTACTGACCGATTGCGCGGTACTTTTCGTAGCGGAGGTTTGTGAGGGTCGCGTCGTCGAGCCGCCCAAGCGTATCGAAGGCAGCAAATGCCGAGGACATGACGGCACTGGCGATCTCCTCATGCGACAGGCCCCCATCGTCGACAATGCCGTCGATGATGCCGAGCGCCAACAGATCGGGGGCCGTGAGCTTAAGCGCCTCGGCGGCCTCATTCGCGCGCTCGGTATCCTTCCACAGGATCGACGCACAGGCCTCGGGGCTCACGACCGAATAGGCCGAGCTCGAGAGCATCAGGATGCGGTCGGCCACGGACAGTGCCAGCGCACCACCAGAGCCGCCCTCGCCTGTCACCACCGAGACAATCGGCGTCTTAAGGCCGCTCATCTCCATGAGATTCTGGGCAATCGCCTCGCCCTGGCCGCGCTCCTCGGCACCGATGCCGCAAAACGCGCCCGAAGTATCGACCAGACACAGAACCGGTCGACCAAACTTTTCGGCCTGGCGCATAAGGCGACGCGCTTTGCGGTAGCCCTCGGGATGCGCCATGCCAAAGTTGCGGCGCATACGCTCTTTGGTCGTGGTGCCGCGCTCAATGGCGATGACCGTTACGGGGCGTCCATCTTTCCAGCCAATGCCAGCCACCACAGCGGCGTCGTCGCCAAAGTAACGGTCGCCGTGCAGCTCCACAAATCCATCCAGGCCCAGCGAGATCATCTCACCCGCCGTGGCGCGATCTGCCGAGCGGGTCTGCTTGACAATCTCGAGCGCGGTTTTTGGTGCCGGCGAGCGCTTAAACAAGTGTCCCAGCTTTTTGCCGCGGCGACCCGTATGCACGATTTCATGCGGTGCCCCCAGGCCGGGCGCGTGCCCTTCATGCAGCGCCAGCAGCTCGCCTACCGTTAGCGCAATCTCGCCACGCGGAACAACGGCATCGCAAAAGCCGTGCTCCAGCAAAAACTCGGAGCGTTGGAATCCCTTGGGCAGGCGCTTGTGCATGTTCTGCTCGATCACGCGCGGGCCGGCAAATGCCGTCAGGGCATCGGGCTCGGCCAGGATAATGTCGCCCTCCATGGCAAAGCTCGCGGTTACGCCTCCGGTCGTGGGGTCGGTGAGCACCGTGATATACAGGCCGCCCGCCTCGCTGTGGCGCCTAACCGCCGCAGAAATCTTGGCCATCTGCATAAGCGAGGTCACGCCCTCTTGCATGCGCGCACCGCCCGAAACGGTAAAGCCGACAACTGGCAATCCCAGCTCGGTCGCACGCTCAAATGCGCGACAGATCTTCTCGCCCACCACGGAGCCCATCGAGCCCATCATAAAGTTGGCGTCCATAAAGAAGAGCGCGGTATCGCAACCGCAGATTTTGCCCCTGCCGCACACAACGGCATCGCGCTCGCCCGAACGCTCGCTCACGCCCTTGAGCTTATCGGCATAGCCGGGAAACGAGAGGAAGTCCTCCGACGCCAGATTGGCATCCCATTCCTCAAACGTGCCCTCGTCGACCGTCATGCGCATGCGCGCGCGACCGCTCACGCGAAAGTGTTTGCCGCAACGAGGGCAGACCTCGAGGTTGTCGTGCAGGCGTGCCTCATCGATCACGCGGCGGCACTCCGAGCACTTGATAAACACGTGGCGCGCGGGAAACTCGGCGCACGACTCGGTCATCGGCCCCTCGAGGACGTTGACCGTCTTCGCTTTTCTATTCATCAGCATAGAGATGCCCCATCAGATCAGTGTGATACATGCCCGACAAGAACTCGTCGTTTGCCAGCACGTCGAGCTGAAGCTCGCTGTTTTCGCTCACGCCCTCAATCACGAGCTCGCCCAGGGCCGAGCGCATCTTGCGAATGGCACCGTCACGCGTGGGCGCGCACACGATGAGCTTGCCGAGCATGGAGTCGTAGTACGGCGGAACGGCGGCCCCGGTAAACATGGCGGAATCCCAGCGCACGCGCGGACCACCCGGTACACGCAACGCGGTGACCGTTCCGCATGACGGCAGAAAGTCCGGCGTTTCGGCATTGATGCGGCACTCCATGGCGTGGCCCCGGAGGACAACATCCTCCTGCTTGACCGACAGAGGCAGCCCAGCGGCGATGCGCAGCTGCTCCCGTACCAGGTCGATGCCGGTGACCATCTCGGTGACCGGGTGCTCCACCTGAATTCGGGTGTTCATTTCGATAAAGTAGAAGTGCCCCTCCTGATCCACCACAAATTCGATGGTGCCGGCGTTTTCGTAGCCGGCAGCCCGGGCAGCGGTGACCGCGGCCTGGCCCATGGCCTCCCGAAGTGCGGGGGTGAGAATCTTAGAGGGGGATTCCTCCACCAGTTTTTGATTCTTGCGCTGGATGGAGCAGTCCCGCTCATAAAGGTG
>URTL01000010.1 GCA_900550785.1 uncultured Collinsella sp.
CGACCTTTAGGAGCGGGCGGCTCTGTCGACGGGGAGCACGCGCCCGTGACATGGAAGGACATATCGCTCGCCAGGAAAACATATATGCCGTATAGCGAAGAGCGAATTAGTTGGCCATGACGCCTTCGGTCCAAGCCTCAACGTCCTCGATGCGCAGGACGTTGGCGACCTCGGCCACGCAGTCGACGCCGGCAAGCTCGGCGGCGGCTGCCTGGATATCCTTCTCGAGCGCGCGGTGCGTTAGGAAGATGACCGAGCAGGCATCGCTGACGCCCGATTTGCCGTCCTCGACCTGGTTGATGAGCGAGATCGAGATGTTGTGCTTGGCAAAGATATCGACCGTCTCGGACGGGGCGCCTACGCGGTCGGCGACTTTCAGGCGCACATAGTACTTGGTCTGGAGCTCGTCCATGGGCTTAAAGGCGAGGTTGTGACCATAGGGCTCAATCTCGGGCAGCGGAGCCACGCCGCAGCTGATCTGCTCGGAGAGCGACAGGATATCGCCCACGACGGCGCTCGCGGTGGGGAAGGAGCCTGCGCCGGCACCGTAGAACATGGTCTCGCCCACGGCGTCGCCTACCACGTAGACAGCGTTCATGGCGCCGTTGACCTTGGCGAGCATATGGTCTGCCGGGATGAGCGTGGGATGCACGCGGACGTCGACGCCGGCGTCGGTGTTGCGTGCGATGCCCAGCAGCTTGATGGTGTAGCCGAGCTCGCGGGCCTGGGCGATGTCCTCGGCGCCGATGGTACGGATACCCTGCTGGTAGACATCGTCGGTGGTCACGCGGGTGCCAAAGCCGATGGAAGCGAGGATTGCCGTCTTGCTGGCGGCGTCGAAGCCGTCGACGTCGGCGGACGGGTCGGCCTCGGCATAGCCCTTTGCCTGGGCGTCGGCGAGCACGTCAGCGTAATCGGCGCCCTCGGCGTCCATGCGCGACAGGATGTAGTTGGTGGTGCCGTTGAGAATGCCAGCGATGGTCAGGATCTTGTTGCCCACCAGGTCGTGCTCGAGCGTGCTGACAATGGGGATGCCACCGCCGCAGCTGGCCTCGCACTTAATCTGCACGCCGCACGCGCGTGCCTTCTCGGCGAGCGTCTCGACATGACGGCCCAACAGGGCCTTGTTGGCAGAGACGACGTGCTTGCCGTTCTCGAAGGCGGTGGTGAAGATTTCGGTCGCGGGGTGCTCGCCGCCGATGAGCTCGACGACGATATCGACGGCGGGGTCGGTGACGACGTCGTGCCAGTCGCTCGTAAAGGCCTCGCGCTCAATACCGGCAGCTTCGGCCTGCTCCCAGGCAAGCGCGCAGGCGCGGGTCAGCTTAAGGTCGATGCCGTAGGCGGCCAGGTACTCATCGTGGTGGCTCTTGATCAGACGGGCCACGCCGCCGCCGACGGTTCCAAGACCGATCAGACCGACGTTCACGGTGCGCAGGGGTTCGCTCATAGATAGCTCCTTCGTGCATCTTATGGATGGATTAACCGCTTAAAGGTTGAGTGCATTCTAGCGTGAACCGAGGGCGCGTGCTCGCCAGGCAACAGGAGTCGCACAAAACGGCACCCCCGAAACGCTGCGGAAACATTGGAAACATGCTCGCTACAAACGGAACTCCGTAACAAACTGTCAACGTTTGCACCATAAGGTTTGCCCTGTACCGCAAGACGGCCGCACCGCGGCCAGCGAAAAGGGGGACACCATGTTTAGCATCAACAACGTACTTAACCGCAGGAGTTTCTTGGCTGGCGCCGCGGCGCTCGGTGGCACCGCGGTGCTCGCTGGTTGCTCGTCGGGTGGCTCGGACGGCGGCTCCGCCGATGACGGTAAGACCTTCAAGATCGGTGTCATCGGCCCTCTGACCGGCGCCGCGGCAACCTATGGCGTTTCGGCCGAGAAGGGTGCCAAGCTCGCCGCCAAGGATTTCTCGACCAAGGACATCAAACTCTCGCTTAAGTCCGAGGATGACGTCGCTGACGGCGAGAAGGCTATCAACGCCTTCAATACCCTGTGTGACTGGGGCATGCAGGCGCTCGTCGGTCCGGTCACCACCGGTGCTGCCGTCGCTGTCTCGGGCGAGATTGCCGACGACATGCTCATGGTCACGCCCTCGGCCTCGTCTCTCGATGTCACCAAGGATAAGACCACGGTCTTTCAGGTTTGCTTCACCGATCCCACTATGGGCGCCAGCGCCGCGAAGTTCTTGGCCGAGAAGTACGCGGACGCCAAGATCGCCTTGTTTTACAACTCCGGCGATACGTACAGCTCGGGTGTTGCCGATGCCTTTGCCGAGCAGGCCAAGGAGTCCAAACTTGATATCGTCGATACCGAGACCTTTAAGGACGATTCCTCCACGAGCTTTACCAACCAGCTCACCAAGGCCAAGGAGGCCGGCGCCACGCTCATCTTTGCGCCGATCTACTACACGCCGGCGTCCGTTTTGCTCAAGAACGCCAAGGACATGGGCTACGACATGACGCTCATGGGTACCGACGGCATGGACGGCCTGCTCTCTGTGGAGGGCTTCGATACCTCTCTTGCCGAGGGCGTACTGCTCATGACCCCGTTTTCGGCTGACGATGAGAAGAATGCCGACTTCGTCAAGGCCTATAAGGATGCCTACGACGAGACGCCCAACCAGTTTGCCGCCGACGCTTACGATTGCGTCCACGCCATCGCCGAGGCTATCGATAGGGCGGGGATTGACATTTCGGCCGACGGTGCCGACATTGCCGGCGACCTTGCCAAGGCCATGCGCAAGATCAAGATCGAGGGCCTGACAGGCGAGCTGACGTGGAATGACGAGGGCCAGGTCGAAAAGCCCGCCACAGCCTATGTGATCCAGGACGGCAAGTACATCGCCGCCTAAGTGCGCATAAAGCGCGACCGGTGAGGCCGTTTTATTCAGGGCAGGGACGCCTGTAACAGAACGGAAACATTACTTTCACACAATAAAGTGGCATTACTGCATAAAGTAATAGAAATACGCAGAACTATGGATAAATGAACAAATCCAAAGAAAAGTTGAAATAATCGCCACTTTCCTTAACTAAAGCGTCTAGTATTTTGCGAACGCCGAACACGGCGAAGGATGGCCTGTCGGGTAACCGAAACCCGACGAGATTTGAGAGGAGAGCCGCATGTCGAGCCTCACCGGTAAGTCATTGAACCCTGTTATGAATCGCAGGAGCGTTATCGCGAGCGCAGCAGGTCTGGGGGCGATGTCCATTCTAGCTGGTTGCTCCTCCAACGGCGGCGACAGCGGTTCCGCTTCGAGCGACGCTTCGTTTAAGATCGGTACCATCGGCCCGCTGACCGGCGCCAACGCGTCCTACGGCAAGTCCGTTACCCAGGGTGTCGAGCTTGGCTGTAAGGATTTCTCGACCAAAGAGCTGCCGCTTGCCAGCAAGGCCGAAGATGACCAGGCCGACGGCGAGAAGGCCGTCAACGCCTTCAACACCCTGCTCGACTGGGGCATGCAGGCCCTCGTCGGTCCGACCACCACGGGTGCGTCGGTTGCCGTTGCCGCAGAGTGTGGCAACGACCCCAAGACGTTCATGATCACCCCGTCCGCGTCCTCCGAGGACGTCACCGACGGCAAGGATTGCGTCTTCCAGGTTTGCTTCACCGACCCCAACCAGGGCGTCAACGCTGCCAAGTTCCTGGCGCAGAAGTATGCGGACGAGAAGTTCGTGCTGTTCTATAACTCCGGCGACGCCTATTCTTCGGGCATCGCAGATTCTTTTAAGGCCCAGGCCGCTGAGTCCAAGCTCGAGATTGTTGACGAGGAGACCTTTAAGGACGACTCCGCCACGAGCTTTACCAACCAGCTGACCAAGGCCAAGCAGGCCGGCGCCACCATGATCTTTGCGCCGATCTACTACACGCCGGCGTCCGTCCTGCTCAAGAACGCCAAGGACATGGGCTACGACGTCAAGATGATGGGCTGCGACGGCATGGACGGCATCCTGGGCGTTGAGGGCTTCGACACCTCTCTTGCTGAGGGTCTGCTGCTCATGACTCCGTTCTCCGCCGACGACGAGAAGAACGCCGACTTCGTCAACGCTTACAAGGATAAGTACGGCGATACCCCCGACCAGTTTGCCGCCGACGCCTACGACGGCGTGCACGCGGTGGCCGAGGCCCTCAAGGAGGCCGGTCTTGGAGCCGACGCCGATCCGACCGAGGCCGCCGAGAAGCTGTCGAAGGCTATGCTCAAGATTACCGTTGACGGTCTGACCGGCAAGCTCACCTGGAACGATAAGGGCCAGGTCCAAAAGGAGCCCACGGCTTACGTCATCACCGACGGCAAGTACGTACAGGCCTAATTGGCCGCCTTACATAGAGCGGTTTTGATCCCAAGCAGGGGAGGTTTTGGCCTTCCCTGCTTGCTTGGTATCTAGGGACGATGTAACGTCCCTGTTTCATACATCAACTGGAAACCTATTCGAAAGGGGGATGTGGAACATGACGGTCTTTATCCAATACCTGGTCAACGGCCTGTCCATGGGCAGCGTCTACGCCATCATCGCGTTGGGCTACACCATGGTCTACGGTATCGCCAAGATGCTGAACTTCGCTCACGGCGACGTCATCATGGTCGGTGCCTATGTCTCGTTCTGCGCCACGTCGTATCTCGGCCTCCCGGGCTGGGCATCTGTAGTTCTCTCTTGTGTGGCCTGCACGGTTCTCGGTGTTCTCATCGAGGGTCTGGCCTATAAGCCGCTGCGTCAAGCAGGCCCGCTGGCCGTTCTGATCACGGCCATCGGCGTGTCTTACTTCCTGCAGAACGCCGCGCAGCTTCTGTGGGGCGCCACGCCCAAGAACTTCACTTCGCTCGTCACCTTCCAGGTGCCGGAGTTCTTGGCCAAGTTCAACGTAAGCGCCGTCTCGCTCGTCACCATCGTCGCCTGCCTGGTTATCATGGCCGGCCTGATGTTCTTTACAGGTAAGACCAAGATGGGCAAGGCCATGCGCGCCGTGTCCGAGGACAAGGCTGCCGCTCAGCTCATGGGCATCAACGTCAACCGCACCATTTCGATGACGTTTGCCATCGGCTCTGCCCTTGCCGCCATCGCCGGCGTGCTGCTGTGCTCCTACTCGCCGGTGCTGCAGCCCACGACGGGTGCCATGCCTGGCATCAAGGCCTTCGACGCCGCCGTTTTCGGTGGCATCGGCTCCATCCCCGGCGCCTTTGTCGGTGGCATTCTCATCGGCATCATCGAGGCGATGGCGCAGGCCTACATTTCCACGAGCCTTGCCAACTCCATCGTCTTTGGTGTTCTGATCATCGTCCTGCTCGTCAAGCCTGCCGGCCTCTTGGGCAAGTACGTCCCCGAGAAGGTGTAGGTGAGCGGTATGAAGTTTCTTAAAGACAAGCAGACGCGTCACGACTTTGTTACGTACGCCATGTGCCTTGTGGCGTTCGCCATCGTGTTCTTTATGCAGTCTAACCACATGATACCGCGCATGATCGCCGGTCAGCTGGTTCCCATCACGGCCTATATCGTCATGGCCATCTCCCTTAACCTCGTCGTCGGCATCGCGGGCGACTTGTCGCTGGGCCACGCGGGCTTTATGAGCGTCGGCGCCTATACGGGCATCGTTACCGCTGTCGCGCTGGAGAGCGCCGTTCCCTCCGATCCGGTGCGCCTGATCATCAGCATTGTGGTCGGCGCTATCGCCGCTGCCATCTTGGGCTTCTTGATTGGTATCCCGGTCCTGCGCCTGAGCGGCGACTATCTGGCCATCGTGACCCTGGCTTTTGGCGAGATCATCAAAGAGATCGTCACCTGCCTCATTGTGGGCGTCGACTCCCGCGGCCTGCACGTGATCTTTAACATCACGGGCAACTCTACGATCGACGACCTGCACCTGCTCGAGGACGGCACCGCCATCATCAAGGGCGCCCAGGGCGCCTCGGGCGTGTCGACGTACTCGACCTTCCTCGCCGGTGCCATCCTGGTCATGGTCGCACTCGTGATCGTGCTCAACCTGGTTCGCAGCCGTACCGGCCGTGCCATTATGGCCGTGCGCGATAACAAGATTGCAGCCGAGTCCGTAGGCATCTCCGTCACCGAGTACCGCATGATCGCCTTCGTGGTTTCCGCTGCCCTCGCCGGTGCTGCCGGAGCCCTCTTCGGCGGTAACTTCTCGCAGCTCTCCGCCACCAAGTTCGACTTCAACACGTCCATTCTCATCCTGGTGTTCGTGGTCCTGGGCGGTCTGGGCAATATGCGCGGCTCCGTCATCGCGGCGGCGTTGCTTACGGTGCTTCCCGAGCTGCTCCGTCAGTTCTCGGACTACCGCATGCTCATCTACGCCATCGTGCTGATCCTGGTCATGATTTTTACCAACAACCCGCAGCTCAAGGCGTTCTTCGGTCGCGTCAAGGACCGCTTTGCTTCCAAGAAGGAGGTGGCAGCCGATGCCCAGTAAATTTGAGTTCAAGAAGGGCAAGATGGTTCCGTATCCTTCTGGCGCCATCGTTCCCGACCGCGACCTGGGCGAGCGCCCGGCGCTCGAGTGCATCCACCTGGGCATTGAGTTCGGCGGTCTTAAGGCAGTCGACGACTTTAGCCTGACCATCGGCAAGACCGAGATCGCCGGTCTCATCGGCCCCAACGGTGCCGGCAAGACCACGGTCTTCAACCTGCTCACCAAGGTGTATCAGCCTACGCACGGCACCATCCTGCTCGACGGCGAGGACACCTCTGGCAAGTCGGTCTATCAGGTCAACCGCATGGGTATTGCCCGTACATTCCAGAACATTCGCCTGTTCAACACCATGACGGTGGAGGATAACGTTAAGGTTGGCCTGCACAACCAGGAGCGTTACTCCGGCTTTGAGGGCGTGCTGCGCCTGCCGACGTATTGGAAGCACGAGAAGGCCGCCCACGAACGCGCCATGGAGCTGCTGTCTATCTTTGATATGGAACATCTGGCAAACGAACAGGCCGGCTCGCTGCCTTACGGCGCTCAGCGCCGCCTGGAGATCGTCCGTGCACTTGCCACCAATCCCAAGCTGCTGCTGCTCGACGAGCCTGCCGCCGGCATGAACCCGTCCGAGACCGCGGAACTCATGGAGAACATCGTTAAGATCCGCGACACCTTCGGCATTGCCATCATGCTTATCGAGCACGACATGTCGCTCGTCATGAATATTTGCGAGGGTATCTGCGTGCTCAACTTTGGTAAGGTCATCGCCAAGGGCACGGCCGAGGAAATCCAGAACAACGACGCCGTTATCGAGGCATATCTGGGCAAGCAGGATAAGGGGGAGAACTAAATGGCAGAGCCGATGCTTTCCGTCTACAACATCAACGTCTGGTACGGCGCCATCCACGCCATCAAGGACATCTCCTTTAACGTCAACGAGGGCGAGATCGTTGCTCTGATCGGTGCGAACGGTGCCGGCAAGTCCACGACGCTCAAGACCGTCTCGGGCCTGCTGCGTTCCAAGACCGGCTCCATCAAGTTTATGGGCGAGGACATTACCCATACGCCCGCCGATAAGCTGGTGGGTAAGGGCCTGGCTCAGGTCCCCGAGGGCCGTCGCGCCTTTTTGCAGATGACGGTCGAGGAGAACCTTGAGATGGGCGCCTATACACAGCTCAAGTCCACGGTCGCTCCGGGCCTTGAGCGTGTCTACGAGCAGTTCCCGCGCCTTAAGGAGCGCCGTCGCCAGGTCGCCGGCACCCTTTCGGGCGGCGAGCAGCAGATGCTCGTTATGGGCCGCGCCCTTATGAGCAACCCCAAGCTGCTCATGCTCGACGAGCCTTCCATGGGCCTGGCGCCGATTCTGATCGAACAGATCTTCCAGATTGTCGAGGACCTGCACAAGGCCGGCACCACGGTGCTTCTGGTCGAGCAAAACGCACAGATGGCTCTTTCCATCGCCACGCGCGGCTACGTGCTCGAGACCGGCAAGATCACCATGACCGGCACGGGCCAAGAACTCCTGCACGACGATAACGTGCGTAAGGCCTATCTGGGCGGTTAATTCATTCAACGAAGGGGCACTGACTATCCCGGTCAGCGCCCCCTTTTTAAGTTGCGGTGGAATAGGGACTAAATGGGAGTCTAAGAGGCCAAAACAGTCCCTATTCCACCGCAACTTCATGGGGATGTGTGACAATGCCCGTCGGAAAACATCTGCTGTCTTTGGGGGCCTATCTATGCTGTACGAGTTTTGTGCTGAGAACTTTGAGCGAGTGCCGGCGGCCATCGAGGCCGGTGCGGGGCGCATTGAGCTGTGTGACAACCTCGCCGTCGGTGGCACCACGCCTTCCGCCGGCGTTATTAGCGCTACAGTCAGCTACGCTCACGATCATGACGCGCGAGTGATGTGCATGATTCGTCCGCGTGGTGGCGACTTTCATTACAACCAGGACGAGCTGCGCATGATGGAGATGGACCTGGGCCTTGCTGTGAGTGCCGGCGTTGACGGCCTGGTCTTTGGCTGCTGCAAGCCCTGTGCCGGCGGCTGGGCGCTCGACGAGCTAACCCTCGGCGCCCTCGTTATGGCTGCGGGCTGCGCGACCGAGGAGTGCAAACGCGAGCCCATCGACATCACTTTCCACATGGCGTTTGATCAGCTCTCGCCTGAGGCTCAGCTCGACGCCATTGATACGCTCGCTGACTGCGGCGTTACGCGCATCCTCACGCATGGCGGTGCGGCCGGTACGTCGATCGAGGACAACTTCGAAAACCTGGCTCGTTTAATCGAGTATGCGGGCGATCGTTTGACCATCCTTCCCGGCGGCGGCATCACTACGGCAAATCGCGACGCGGTCGCGGCGACGCTAGGCGTCTCCGAGCTCCATGGCACCAAGATCGTGCCGCTGGAGGTATAACCCGTGGCGCTGGTATTTGACGTTCAGCAGGCGAGCGGCAAGCCCGACGATAATCGTCGCCCTGGCACCGCGTGCCCTTTTTGCGACACGGAGGGGCTCGCCAACATCATCCAGCGCGATGGTGACTGCATCTGGCTCGAGAATAAGTTCAAGACCTTGCGGGCCACCCGTCAGACCGTATTGATCGAGTCGGCCAATCACGACGCCGACCTGGTGACTTATGAACCGGATGAGCTGCATCATGTGATGCGGTTTGCCCTGGGCTGCTGGCAGCAGATGATTGATTCCCAACAGTACCGCAGTGTGCTCATGTACAAGAACAAAGGCCCGCTTTCGGGCGGCAGTCTGGTCCATCCGCACATGCAGATTGTGGGCTTGGAACAGGAGGACGGCTATGCTTCGCTGACTTCCGCCAATTTCGAAGGCATCAATGTCTGGCAGCAGGGGAGAATCTCGGTCAACATCTCAACCGAGCCGATCATGGGATTCTTTGAGGTCAACGTCTCGGCTCCACAGGGAATCGCCGCCAGCGACGACGCCCGCGACCAAGCCGAAGCGGACCTGTTTGCCGATGCGATTCAGGTGGCCCTGCGCTATATCCTGCACGAGCACCACGGCGGCCGCGCAGAGTCATACAACTTGTTCTTCTATCACTTGGGCGGTCGGACCATTGCCAAGGCGCTGCCACGTTGGGTGGTATCGCCCTACTTTGTGGGCTATCGTCTGGCCCAGGTCAATGCCGAGACGACGCTCGATATCGATGCTGAGCGACTGCATGCGCATCTGGAAACGCTCGCGTAGCAAGGCGAGCGCCTGCGAAAAGCGTGCTGCCTAGCGTGCCATCGCGTCGCGCCCGGCCTTGACCCGCTTGCGCTGTTTGGCGCGCTCCTCGCTGGTTAGACGTTCAAAGAGATGCCCGATGGTCGAGGCCAGCACCTGCTGAAACAGCGTGCCACACATGACGGGGAACACGACCTCGCCGGGAAAATACTGCGTGGCGATGACGGCGCCCGAAGAGATATTGCGCATGCCGCAGGTAAAGCACATGGTGGTCGTCTCGCTATACGGCAGATGCAGGGCACGTGCGACCAGGATGCCGATGATAAAGCCGCTGATGGCAAACACCAGGATAAAGAGGGCGACTTCCAGGCGCACCGTGTTCATGTGCAGCACGTACTCGCTCATGGCGGTGGAGTTGGACGCGATGACGCCCATCATCATAAATTTGCAGGCGGGCGAGAGCGCGGGGGAGAGTTTCTCGTGCCCCCATCCGCGCGTGAGCTCGTTAATGACGATGCCGAGCACGGCGGGGATGGCGATCATAAAGGCCATGTTCTGCATCATGCTCGGCACGTCGATCGAGACGGTGGCACCCAGCAAGAGCTTGAGCGTGAGTGGAATCGTCACAGGCGAGATAACTGAGGACGTCAGGATAATGGTGAGCGCGAGCGGGCCGTTGCCGCCGAACATGCTAATCCACATAAAGGCAGTGACCGCCACGGGTACGCTGTACTCGAGCACGATGCCGCAGACAAGGTTGGGGTTGGAACCAAAGAACAGCGAGCCCATGGCATAGGCTGCTATGGGAATAAACACCGCCGAGACCAGCAGCGCCAAAATCAGTTGCAGGGGACGGCGGAACACCTCAGCCACCTGGTGAAAGGTGTTGCTGAGCGCACCCTGAAACGTCATGAAGGCAAACAAGGTGGGAACGATGGGTTTGAGAACGCCGATCTGCTGGGGAAAGAGCACGCCGAGCGCCACGCAAATCGGAACGATGACCTGCATATGTCCCGCGAGAAACTTGCCCAGTCCAACCCATTGCTTCATATGCGCCTGTGACTCCCTTTGCTCGTGAATCCGTTTTGAATGGATATGCTAGACGCTCGCATGCGTCCGTGCGCCAGAAACGCTCGAATATTTCGAGGCTATTACCGGCATCGTTTACCGAAACCGCGGCGTGCTGCGGCGATATGCGTCCGCGCTGCACGGTATAATAAATTCGTTCAACAGATCTGCCTGCCGAAGCGGGCATACACAGAGGACTCATCGCTATGAACCGTGAGAGGTATCGCGGCGACCTGCCCCTATCGGGGGTGGGCGCCTATGTCATCGCTTAAGACGACGCATCGCTGGGCGGTCGCTCAGCAAAACCCCGAGCTCGAAAAGGAGCTTTCGGTTGGCCTGGGCATACCCGGGCTGGTGGCGCGCATTATGGTTGCGCACGGCATTACATCCATCGAGGAAGGCCAGCTGTTTTTGACGCCTTCGCTCGATCGCGACTGGGCCGACCCACTCATTATCCCGGGCATGTCGGTCGTTGCCGACCGCGTCGAGCGCGCTATTCGCAACCACGAGCGCATCGCGGTCTTTGGCGATTTTGACGTTGACGGTATTACGTCGACCTGCCTGTTGACCGAGGCGCTGCGCACGTTTGGCGCTGATGTCACACCGTTTATTCCGCATCGCTTTGACGAGGGCTACGGTCTTTCGCGCGCGGCGCTCGACCGCGTTAACGAGCTCGCTCGCCCCCAGCTGATCGTGACCGTCGATAACGGCATTGCCGCCAAGGAAGAGGTTTCCTATCTGGAGAGCCTGGGGATCGATTTGGTGGTCACGGACCATCATGAGCCGTCCGACCAGGTGCCGCAGGGCGTGCCCCTGACCGACCCAAAGCTCGAGGACGAGGGTCCCTCGCGCGAGCTTGCCGGTGCCGGTGTGGCGCTCAAGCTGGTGCAGGTCCTGGGCGAGCGTCTGGGCAAGCCGTCGTATTGGCGTTCGCTGATCGAGGTTGCGGCGCTTGGTACCGTGTCCGACATGATGCCGCTGACGCCCGAGAACCGCGCGCTGGTCGCCGAAGGCATCCAGCAGATGCGCGTGACCGCCCGTCCTGGCTATATCGCGCTGGCCGCACTTGCCAAGGCCGACCTCTCAAGCATTACGGCCGATGGCCTGTCGTTTTCGCTCATTCCCCGCTTGAACGCCGCCGGCCGCATGGCCGATCCCAAGCTGGCGCTCGACTTGCTGCTTGCCCGCGATCCTATCGAGGCAAGCGCGCTGGCGGCCGAGCTCGAGGAGATCAACCGTCAGCGTCGCGAGATTGAGGCGGAGCTCACGCGCGATGCCATGGCAAAGGTCGAGGAGACCTATGATGGCGGTCGCGCAATCGTCGTGGGCGGTGAGGGCTGGCACGAGGGCGTCAAGGGCATCGTAGCGAGCCGCCTGACCAACCGTTATCACGTGCCGGCGCTGCTGTTCTCGATCGAAGACGGTATCGCTCGCGGTTCGGGCCGCTCGGTGGGCAAGGTCAACCTGTTCGACGCCGTAGAGCGCTGCTCCGATCTGCTGATTCGTCGCGGCGGGCATGCGGGTGCGGTGGGCGTGACCATCGAGGCGTCCAAGCTCGACGAGTTCCGTCGTCGTCTTTCCGCCGTGCTGTCCGAGCTCCCCGCCGAGGACTTTGAGGACACCGACGAGGTTGCTGCCACCGTCGACCTCTCCGAGCTGAATATTGAGACCATCGAGCAGATCTCCCGTCTTGAGCCGTTTGGCCAGGGCAACAAGGTGCCGCTGTTGGCGGCCGAGGGCGTGACAATGTGCGACCGCGCCGTGGTGGGCAAAACCGGCGAGCACATGCGCTTCGTGGCGACCGATGGCGCCGCGAGTGTGCCGGCCATTATGTTCCGCGTGCCGCAGATCGATAAGCTCATCAATTGCGATAGCGCTGTCGACTTGGTGTTCGAGGCCGTGGCCGAGCATTGGCAAGGTCGCGTAAAGCCCAAGCTTATGATCAAGGATGTCTTGGTCCGCGATACCACGGCGCCCAGCGTTGACGACCCGGCATGTGAGCTTCGCCGCGGCGTGGAGCCTGCGGACGCCGGTCTGCGTCTGGAGTCCCGCAAGCGCCAAACGCTCGCCCAGCTTTCCTATACCGAGCTGACGCGCTCGCTTATCCATAGCTTTATCGGCTCGACCCAGCCGCACCGCGCGCAGGTCGAGGCGCTCGATGCCCTGGCCGATCACCAAAGTGTTCTGGCCGTTATGGGAACGGGGCGCGGCAAGTCTCTTATCTTCCATGTGCATGCCGCGCGCGAGGCGGTCCTTCGCGGGCGTGCGAGCATCTTTGTCTATCCGCTGCGCGCGCTCGTTGCCGACCAGGCCTATCACCTCTCGTCGACGATGGCCGCGCTCGGCATTGGCGTAGGCGTGCTGACCGGCGAGACCGTGGAGGCGGCGCGCGATGACGTGTTTGCCGGCTTGGCTTCGGGCCGCACCGGCATCGTGCTCACGACGCCCGAGTTCCTGTCCATTCACCGCGACCGCTTTGCGCGTTCGGGCCGCATCGGTTTTGTCGTTATCGATGAGGCGCATCATGCCGGTCTTGCCAAGGGCGGCGACCGCAGCGCCTATCTCGACATGCCCGATATCCTCAAGGCCCTGGGCGACCCGGTCGTTCTGGCCGCGACTGCCACCGCAACGGCTCCGGTTGTGGCCGAGCTCGCCCGCGTGCTACCGATTACCCGTACGGTGGTCGATGAGACGGTGCGCGAGAACTTGCAGCTCGAGGATGACCGAGATCTTGCGAGCCGCGAGAACCGCCTGGTGTCAATCGTGGCGACGGGGGAGAAGACCGTCATCTACGTCAACTCGCGCGACCAGTCCGTGGCGCTTGCTAAAACGTTGCGCAAGCGGGTACCCGATTGCGCGACCCGCATCGCGTTCTATAACGCGGGGCTTGCGCGCTCCGATCGTCGCCGTGTCGAGGAAGCGTTTCGTGACGGAAGCCTCAGCTGCATCGTTTCGACCTCTGCCTTTGGTGAGGGCGTCAACCTTCCCGATATCCGCCATGTCGTGCTCTACCACATGCCGTTTGGCGCCATCGAGTTCAACCAGATGAGCGGACGCGCCGGTCGCGACGGCCAACCTGCCGTGATTCACCTGCTCTATTCGTCGCGTGACGCTCGCATTAACGAGCGCCTGCTCGACTGCTACGCGCCCGAGCGCGACGAGCTCGTCACGCTCTATCGCGCGCTGCAGACTATGTGGCGCTCCAACCGCGGCAAGACCGGAGCCGACTCATTTAGTGCGAGCGATATCGACATCGCGCAGATGTGCCTTGCCATCGATGCTCGCACGCCGGTTGACGAGCGCTCGGTGGCAAGCGGTCTGGGAATCTTCGAAGAGCTTGGTTTCTGTCGCGTTTCGGGGTTTGACGACACCCGTCGCATCGCGATGGCAGAAAACCCCGGACGTGTGCAATTGAGCAGGTCAATTCGCTATTTGGAGGGTCTGCGCTCGCGCATGGAGTTCTCGGCTTTCCGGAGCTGGGCGCTCGATTCGTGCGCTTCTGATATGCTAGCCAAAGTTAACCGCCCGATCGTACCGCGGGCCTAGGGGAAGGGGACCTCGATGGATGCCGCAGCCCGTACCGCCCATGATTCCACCCTCCAGCCGTTTTCGGAGATGGAGCACTATAAGCATGCCGATGAGCTGCCGCCCGAGATTATGGCGGACAGCTACGACAAACTGGAGCGCCTGTGCCTCAAATATATGAATGAGGACGACTTTTCTAAGGTGGAGCAGGCCTATTGCTTTGCCGCCGAGAAGCACTGCAACCAAAAGCGGCGCTCGGGTGAGATGTACATCAACCATCCCGTCGAGGTGGCCATCATTTTGGCCGATCTCAAGATGGACTGCGATGTGGTGTGCGCCGCGCTGCTGCACGATACCGTCGAGGACACCGAGACCTCGCTCGCCGATGTTTCCGGCCTGTTTGGTGATACGGTGGCCGAGCTCGTCGATGGCGTGACCAAGCTCACCAACATCGAAGTCGATAGCATGGACGAGAAACAGGCCCTCACGCTGCGCAAGATGTTCCTCGCCATGTCCAAGGACATCCGCGTCATTATCGTTAAGCTTGCCGACCGTCTGCACAACATGCGCACCCTTGCAGCTCTGCGCGAGGACCGTCGCCTGTTTAAGGCCCGCGAGACCATGGACGTGTATGCGCCCCTGGCCGACCGTCTGGGCATGAGCTCTATTAAGTGGGAGCTCGAGGACCTGTCCTTCTTCTACCTGGAGCCCGATGCCTACCAGCGCATTGCGCGCATGGTGGCTGAGTCGCGCGAGGTTCGCGAGCGCTATCTGGCCGAGACCATCAAGACGCTCACCGACGAGCTCAACCGCATTGGCCTGGAAGACTTCCAGATCAACGGCCGTTCCAAGCACTATTGGTCCATCTACCAAAAGATGAAGCGCAAGGGCAAGGAATTCTCCGAGATCTACGACCTGGTGGCACTGCGCGTCATCACGCATTCGGTGCGCGATTGCTACTCCACGCTCGGTGCGGTACATACGCTGTGGCACCCCATGCCCGGTCGCTTTAAAGACTATATCGCCATGCCCAAGGTCAATAACTACCAGTCGCTCCATACGACGGTAATCGGCCCCACGGCCCGCCCGCTCGAGATTCAGATTCGAACCTATGAGATGCATGAGCAGGCCGAGTACGGCATTGCCGCCCACTGGCTCTATAAGAAATCGGGCGGATCGTCTGCTTCCAAGACCAATGACGCTCAACGTTTGGACGATCAGATCAACTGGCTTAAGCATTCGCTCGATTGGGCTGCGTCTGATGAGATCACCGACGCCAAGGAATACCTGCATTCGCTGAAGGTCGACCTCTTCGATCAAGAGATCTTCGTCTTTACGCCCAAGGGCGAGGTCATGGCGCTTCGTGCCGGCTCCACGCCGCTCGACTTTGCCTACGCCGTTCACACCGAGGTGGGCAATCACTGCGTCGGCGCTAAGATCAACGGCGCGGTGGCCCCACTCACGCATGAGATCAAGACGGGCGACCGCGTTGAAATCCTGACCAACAAGAGTTCCAAGCCGTCTCGTGATTGGCTCAAGATCGTTAAGACACCTTCCGCCAAGTCAAAGATCCGCCGCTATTTTGCCGCCGCGACCAAGGACGACGACGCTGCTGCCGGCCGCGATATACTGGCCAAGGACTTGCGCAAGCGCGGGTATGGCATCTCTACGCCGCGATCCACGCGTGCGCTCAACGCCGTGGCGGAGCAGCTGAACTTCAAGCAGCTCGAGGACCTGTTTGCCGCCGTGGGCGCCGGCAAGGTTGCCCCGCGCGCTGTGGGTAACAAGGTCGAGCAAATCTTGGACCCCAAGCCCGAGGAACAGCTCACCAAGGCCGAGGCTATCGCCGAGGTCGTGAAACAGCCGGCCCGAGGCTCCAACCGAAAGCCGCAAAAGCGCGGCAAGAGCGCCAGCAACGGCATTATCGTCAAGGGCGAGAGCAACAGCGGCCTGCTGGTCCGTCTGGCACATTGCTGCAATCCGGTGACGGGCGACGATATCGTCGGCTTCATCACGCGCGGTCGTGGCGTTTCGGTGCATCGCGCCAACTGCCCCAACGTCAAGGGTCTTATGGAGCATCCCGAGCGCATGATCGAAGTGGAGTGGGACGGCGCTGCCGACACCCTCTTCCAGGTCGAGATCGTGGTCGAGTGCCTGGACCGCATGGGCCTGCTCAAGGATGTCACTATTGCCATTGGCGATGCGGGCGGCAATATCCTTTCTGCCGCCACGTCGACCAACCGCGAGGGTATTGCAACCCTGCGCTTTATGGTCGAGATCTCGGACGCGAGTGGTCTGGATCCGCTGCTGGCCTCTATCAGCAGCGTCGACTCGGTCTACGACGCGCGCCGCCTGATGCCCGGCGAGGGTGGAGCCCAGCTTAAGCGCCGCGTTTAGTCGCGACGAACGTGTCACATTATCGATATTCGCTACACTCGAGGCATCGTTTGATGCCTCGAGTTCTATAGAGAGGAGAGGGACATGAGTGCTGTGTCCTTGGATTTAACTCCCAAGGGATCGGTCGAGATTGAGACGCTCGTAAACGGTCCCATTCAGACCAATAGCTATGCTGTTATTTCGGACAATGAGTGCGTGATTATCGACCCCGCATGGGAGGGCGAGCGCTTGGTGG
This sequence comes from uncultured Collinsella sp., assembly GCA_900550785.1. Lineage (GTDB taxonomy): Bacteria > Actinomycetota > Coriobacteriia > Coriobacteriales > Coriobacteriaceae > Collinsella. The sequence goes on from URTL01000010.1 coordinate 16,859, forward strand.
AGCATATTCGAGCCGAGCATCCCGGCGTACGCGTGCTTGGCGCCGTATGCACTCATGGCCATGCCGATCATGTTGGTGGTGTTGCCGGCGTGCGAACCACCGTTGGCGAGGGCTGCCAGTATGAGCTGTGTGCCAAGGATGTGGCGGTGCCGCATGCGAACATCGAGGAACAGCGAGCTATGTGGGGCATTGAGACGCCTGACCCCGGGGAGCCGACGCGCCTGCTCGCCGAAGGCGATGCTATCGAGGTGGGCGATATCTGCCTGCAGGTGATCGAGACACCAGGGCATACGCCGGGCGGGATCGTCTTGTTTGCTGCCACCGAGCAGGGGAACATTGCCTTTGTGGGCGACACCCTGTTTCCGGGTGGGCACGGCCGCACCGATCTTTCCGGCGGAGATGAGGCGGCGATTCTGCGCTCGCTCTCCAAGCTCGCCCGGCTTCTTCCGCCCGATACCGTTTGCTTAACCGGCCATGGCGATTCGACCACCATGGCACGCGAGCTCATGCAGAACCCTTTCATGCAGGTGTAGCTTTATAGTCAGCTTCTAAAGCACGAGAAGCGTCCAAACGTCAAGCTATTTTTCCCCAACGGGTCAATTTCGTAGGGCAAACGGTCAAAAAAGTCTGTTTGGACGATATTCGTGAACAAACGAACGTTTATGCTCGGTTGCGCCGTGGTAAAATCACAGGCGTTATCGGAGCAACCTTACAGGAGGTTTCTTTTATGCTCGTCAACGCAGCAGACATGCTCAAGAAGGCCGAGGCCGGCAAGTACGCTCTCGGTGCCTTCAACACCAACAACCTCGAGTGGACCCTGGCTATTCTCCAGGCCGCCGAGGAGGCCAAGTCTCCGCTGATCCTTCAGTGCACCGCTGGTGCCGCTAAGTGGATGGGCGGTTTCAAGGTCTGCGCCGACATGGTCAAGGCTGCCGTCGAGGCCACGGGCGTTACCGTTCCCGTCGCCCTTCACCTCGATCACGGTTCTTACGAGGACTGCTTCAAGTGCATCGAGGCCGGCTTCACGTCCATCATGTATGACGGCTCTCACGAGGAGACCTTCCAGCTTAACCTCGACCGCACCAAGGAGCTCGTTGAGCTTGCCCACTCCAAGGGCATGTCCATCGAGGCCGAGGTCGGCGGCATCGGCGGCACCGAGGACGGCGTGACCTCCAACGGCGAGCTCGCTGACCCCGCTGAGTGCAAGCAGATTGCTGACCTGGGCGTCGACTTCCTCGCCTGCGGCATCGGCAACATCCACGGCGTGTATCCCGCCGACTGGGCTGGCCTTTCCTTCGAGCGTCTGGGCGAGATCAAGGCTCAGACCGGCGACCTGCCCCTCGTTCTGCACGGTGGTACCGGCATCCCCGAGGATCAGATCAAGAAGGCCATCTCCCTGGGCATCTCCAAGATCAACGTCAACACCGACCTGCAGCTCGTCTTCGCCAAGGGCGTCCGCGAGTACATCGAGGCTGGCAAGGATCAGCAGGGCAAGGGCTTTGACCCCCGCAAGCTCCTCAAGCCTGGTCGCGACAACATCGTTGCCCGCACCAAGGAGCTCATGGAGGAGTTTGGCTCCGTCAACAAGGCGTAAGTAGCGGTTTAACTTCCCGCCGGAGGCCCCGTTTCCCCTACGCTGTTTCCCTCGCGCTCACCTGGCTTCGCCAGAAGTCGCGCGACGGAAGCAGCTCCGGGGAAACGGGGCCTCCTTTGTTAACTCGCTACAGGGTTACTGGGCTGAATTCATTTTTATAGGTACCGTTTATCGGCGTTGAGGGCTCCTTTGTTGGGGGCTTTCTTTTTTATCTCGCTACAATGGGCTTCAAGAGTTCTAATGACTTGGAGTTTTGGTATGGCTGTTATTGATGTGCTGCCTTCGGATGGGAAGGTTATTGACGAGGGTCCTGTTGGTTGTTCTGTTGATGTTTGCTGTGATGACTTTCATCATCTCGATATTGGACTGCCGCCCGAGATTCTTCGACTTAAGGATGCCGGGTATTTGACGCAGGCTGTTGCTGCCTGCGATCGCCTTTTGGAGCAGAACCCTGAGCCTTCGCTGGCTGCTTGTGTTCGTGCCGAGCGGTATCGCATGCTCGAGACGCCGCTTCATTTTTCGGTGTCGCGCGATCAGGCTATTGCGATGATTCGCGAGGAGTGGCCAGAGTTTACCGAGGAGCAGTTTGACGACCTGATTAATCGCAAGCGTATTGACTGGCGCTTTATCGATGGTGAGCTGTTTGTTCTTGATAACTTCCTTGATTCGCTTCGCGTGTACCCCAAGGAGGTTCCGGGCCTGCGTCCCGATTCTACGGACGGCATCGCGCTGCGTAACCAGATGCTCAGGGAGATGGAGTCGCAAAACGGGTTGACGCGCGTCATCACGCTTAAGGCATCCGTGTCTGTCCCTGGGGCTCTGGAGGGAGAGGCTGTTCGCGCGTGGCTACCCGTTGCTGCCGCCTGTCGTCAACAGTCTCATATCGAGGTTCTCGATATGACGTCGGGGGGTACCGTTGCCTCTGAAAACGTTTCGGCTCGTACTGCCTCTTGGACATCTTCGACTGAACATTCATTCTCGGTGACCTATCGCTATCACATCGATGCCGCCTATTGCGATATCTATGGTGGCGCGCTCCCATCGCATACGTGCATGGACACGCCACTGCCCGAGGACACTTCCGAGGGCCGTCCGCACATTGCGTTTACGCCGTACCTGCGACAGTTGACGGAGCATGTTGTTGACGGGCTCGAGGATCCGCTCGATCGCGCTCGTGCTATCTATGATTACCTGACACAGCATATCGACTATCGCTATCAGCCACCGTACCTGCTTTTGGGATCTATTGCCGACGACTGTGCGCATTCGCTCCGCGGCGATTGCGGCGTTATGGCGCTCACGTTTATCACCATGTGTCGCATCGCGGGGGTGCCTGCTCGTTGGCAGAGCGGCCTATATGTTGCGCCCGATTCGGTGGGACCGCACGATTGGGCCGAGTTCTACACACCCCAGACCGGTTGGCTTAACGCCGACGTATCGTTTGGTTCCTCGGCACGCAGGATGGGGGAGGAGTGGCGCCGTCGTCACTACTTTGGCAATCTCGATCCGTGGCGTATGGTGGCCAACGATCGATTCCAGGCTGAGTTTGTGCCTGCTTTCGATGGCATGCGCGAGGACCCCTATGACAACCAGATGGGCGAGGCCTCGGTTGACGGACGTGGATGTCGTAAGCGGGAGATGTTGCGCAAGGTTGAGCTTATCGAAATGCTCGAAGTACCATTTTCGGACTAATCAACTGAAAGCTGTGATAAACTAACTCACGCATTACGTGCCCGAGTGGCGGAATTGGCAGACGCAGTGGACTCAAAATCCACCGTTGGCAACAACGTGCGAGTTCGAGTCTCGCCTCGGGCACCATACATGCAAGTGAGCGTTCAAGGGGGTCAAGGCCCCCTTTTTCGTGCCGAACTCGCGTGAGCGCGCGGAGCGTTAAACAAACAGGCCAGCGGCCTGTTTGTAGCGGAGCATGGCGAGGGCGCCATGCGCCCGAAGCCCGGGGCTTCGCGAAGCGAAGTCCCTTCGAGTCTCACCTCGGGCACCATACATGCACCTGCGCTTCAAGGGGGTCAAGGCCCCTTTTTCGTGTACGTAATGTGATAGCGCGCTGTACGTGTTATTATTCGCAAGGCGTTGTTTCCGCAATGCCCTAAAGAGGAACCCGAGGGTTCCCACCTTTTGGCGCCAATGAGCAGCTGACTGGTCATACAACCTAGATTCCCTTCCTCATACCGAGGATGTCTATGTGTACGACCTGGTTGCTGAAAAGCGCCGGGTTATTTTTTTATGAATGGAGGTAGGGAAAATAGCTAAGTCTGATGACACCCGCATCAACGACGAGATCACCGCATCTTCGTGCCGTTTGATTGGCGTCGATGGCTCTCAGCTCGGCCTGTTCGCCATCCGCGATGCCCAGCGCGTTGCTGACGATCAGGGTCTCGACCTGGTCGAGATCGCTCCCAACGCGGAGCCGCCGGTCTGCAAGGTCATGGACTACGGTAAGTTCAAGTACCAGCAGGCCATGAAGGCTAAGGCCGCTCGTAAGAACCAGTCCAAGGTCGAGGTCAAGGAAATGAAGTTCCGACCCAAGATCGACGTTGGCGACTACGAGACCAAGAAGGGCCACGTTCTGCGTTTCCTCAAGAAGGGCGCACGCGTTAAGATCACCATCATGTTCCGCGGCCGTGAGATGGCTCACCCGGAGCAGGGTCTTAACGTTCTCGAGCGTCTCGCCGAGGATCTCAAGCCTTACGCTACGGTCGAGTCCAAGCCTAAGATGGAAGGCCGTAACATGCTTATGCTGCTCGCCCCGATTAAGGGCGCCTTCGATGAGGATAAAGCGGCAAGCGATACCAAGTAACTAGTGTTCTGTAACCGATTAAGGAGTATTTCATGCCTAAGATGAAGTCCCACAGCGGCACCAAGAAGCGTTTCCGCAAGACTGGTACCGGCAAGCTTATGCGCGCCAAGGCTTTCAAGAGCCACATCCTGAGCAAGAAGTCCACCAAGCGTAAGCGTGGCTTCCGTCAGGAGACCGAGATCGCCGCTGCCGACCGCAAGGTCATCAAGTCGCGTCTCGCCTAAGTTCGCGTTCCCGTTTTTCGTTTTACCGTCTAGGAGTTGATAGAACATGGCACGTATTAAGCGCGCTGTTGCCGCCAAGAAGAAGCGCCGTACCGTTATGCACCGTGCGAAGGGTTACTACGGAGCCGCTTCGCGTACTTACAAGCATGCTAAAGAGCAGGTCCAGCACTCCCTGCAGTATCAGTATCGTGATCGCCGCAACAAGAAGCGCGAGATCCGCTCTCTCTGGATCACCCGTATCAACGCTGCTGCCCGCCTGAACGACATCTCTTACTCTCAGTTCATGCACGGCCTGAAGGTTGCCGGCATCGAGCTCGACCGCAAGGTCCTGGCTCAGATGGCCTATGAGGACATCGAGTCCTTCAACGAGCTGGCTGCCATTGCCAAGAAGGCTCTCGAGGCCTAAAAGATTCTGTTGAATCGCTAGGGGAGTGTCGCACTGTGCGCGGCACTCCCTCTTTTTTATCGAAAGCGCTGGTTTACATAGCAAAAAGCGCGGGTAGATAAACGCTTACAGGTGACCGATCTTTATATATCTCTTAACCGAAGGGTCATCATCTGATACGCGCAGTATTTCTGCACCAAACTTTCTATTACTTATATAGGAAGCGATAAGTTGTGTAGGACTTGTGAAGAGTGGAATTGACGTCCCACATCGCTTCGCGGTCTGGCAATATATCTCCTTGCCGCGCGGCCCGGTGCAACCGGGAACCGGCGCAGGCGTGCACCTTGAGAACCGGATACTGCGAGGATGGACACTTCAAGTGTCGCATCCGGGCAGACATCGAACCATTTGAAATGGTCTAACTTGGATTTGTTTTTCGCAAGGCCGCCGAGAGGCGGCCCCGAGAAATTCCTTTTCCTATACTAAAACCATATGAATCGAACGGAACCGATCAGCGATGAACTGAGAGGACCGGACGGGCTCGAAGCCCAAACATTTTGGACGGAGAGTTCGATCCTGGCTCAGGATGAACGCTGGCGGCGCGCCTAACACATGCAAGTCGAACGGCACCCCTCTCCGGAGGGAAGCGAGTGGCGAACGGCTGAGTAACACGTGGAGAACCTGCCCCCTCCCCCGGGATAGCCGCCCGAAAGGACGGGTAATACCGGATACCCCGGGGTGCCGCATGGCACCCCGGCTAAAGCCCCGACGGGAGGGGATGGCTCCGCGGCCCATCAGGTAGACGGCGGGGTGACGGCCCACCGTGCCGACAACGGGTAGCCGGGTTGAGAGACCGACCGGCCAGATTGGGACTGAGACACGGCCCAGACTCCTACGGGAGGCAGCAGTGGGGAATCTTGCGCAATGGGGGGAACCCTGACGCAGCGACGCCGCGTGCGGGACGGAGGCCTTCGGGTCGTAAACCGCTTTCAGCAGGGAAGAGTCAAGACTGTACCTGCAGAAGAAGCCCCGGCTAACTACGTGCCAGCAGCCGCGGTAATACGTAGGGGGCGAGCGTTATCCGGATTCATTGGGCGTAAAGCGCGCGTAGGCGGCCCGGCAGGCCGGGGGTCGAAGCGGGGGGCTCAACCCCCCGAAGCCCCCGGAACCTCCGCGGCTTGGGTCCGGTAGGGGAGGGTGGAACACCCGGTGTAGCGGTGGAATGCGCAGATATCGGGTGGAACACCGGTGGCGAAGGCGGCCCTCTGGGCCGAGACCGACGCTGAGGCGCGAAAGCTGGGGGAGCGAACAGGATTAGATACCCTGGTAGTCCCAGCCGTAAACGATGGACGCTAGGTGTGGGGGGACGATCCCCCCGTGCCGCAGCCAACGCATTAAGCGTCCCGCCTGGGGAGTACGGCCGCAAGGCTAAAACTCAAAGGAATTGACGGGGGCCCGCACAAGCAGCGGAGCATGTGGCTTAATTCGAAGCAACGCGAAGAACCTTACCAGGGCTTGACATATGGGTGAAGCGGGGGAGACCCCGTGGCCGAGAGGAGCCCATACAGGTGGTGCATGGCTGTCGTCAGCTCGTGTCGTGAGATGTTGGGTTAAGTCCCGCAACGAGCGCAACCCCCGCCGCGTGTTGCCATCGGGTGATGCCGGGAACCCACGCGGGACCGCCGCCGTCAAGGCGGAGGAGGGCGGGGACGACGTCAAGTCATCATGCCCCTTATGCCCTGGGCTGCACACGTGCTACAATGGCCGGTACAGAGGGATGCCACCCCGCGAGGGGGAGCGGATCCCGGAAAGCCGGCCCCAGTTCGGATTGGGGGCTGCAACCCGCCCCCATGAAGTCGGAGTTGCTAGTAATCGCGGATCAGCATGCCGCGGTGAATGCGTTCCCGGGCCTTGTACACACCGCCCGTCACACCACCCGAGTCGTCTGCACCCGAAGTCGCCGGCCCAACCGAGAGGGGGGAGGCGCCGAAGGTGTGGAGGGTGAGGGGGGTGAAGTCGTAACAAGGTAGCCGTACGGGAACGTGCGGCTGGATCACCTCCTTTCTAGGGAGCAAGACCGCTTTCAGAAAGCATAAGAGAACCAAATCTCACAAAGTTACGGCGCAGGTGTGCCCGAGTCTCCACCCGCCCCTTCGCGTGTCCGGTCCCCGGGGTAGCCCCGCGTACCTTGAGAGCCGCATAGCGACAAGACGGATCTATTACGATCTGATCGATTCTTCTATATTGAGATATGAGATATATCTTCCAATCTGCAAATATAGTAAGTTGCATGACGATCGCCGGTGGCGAAAGTCACCGAGCGTATGCGACACCCAGACATTCAAGTGTCTAGATACGGCGTCCCGCACGGTCGTGCGGGAAGATATCTAGGGCGCACGGCGGATGCCTTGGCACAGGGAGCCGATGAAGGACGCGGCAAGCTGC
>URTL01000011.1 GCA_900550785.1 uncultured Collinsella sp.
TCGCTCAACTCTGCCGCCGTACGCGACCCGTCGCTGATTAGCCAGGCTGCCGCGGCGTTTGGTAGCCAGGCCGTGGTCGTGGCGATTGATGCCAAGCGCGTCGGTTTGCCCGGCGCATCTGGTGCCGACAAGTGGGAGGTCTTTACCGCAGGAGGCCGCAACGCCACGGGCATCGACGCGGTGGCGTGGGCCGAGGAGGCGGCTCGTCGCGGCGCCGGCGAGATCTTGCTCACCAGTATGGATCGCGACGGCACCAAGGCCGGCTTTGACCTGGCGCTCACCCGTGCTGTGGCGCGCGCGGTGCCGATTCCCGTCATCGCGAGCGGCGGCGTGGGCACGCTCGAGCATTTCGCCGAGGGCGTGATCGAGGGCGAAGCCGACGCCGTGCTGGCGGCCAGCGTCTTTCACTTTGGGACGTTCAGCATTCGCGAAGTCAAAGAGTACATGGCATCTCAAGGTATTCCTGTGAGGTTGGACTTCTAATGCTGCGGCTTGCCCAGGCACCGCATCTTGCCGCTCAAACCGTCGCTCGCGTACCAAAGTACGCGTCGCTCCTCTTTCGCGGCAACCTGCGGCACCTGGACAACCCTCGCCGACCTGTGGGGTTTCGTTTATGACTTGGGAGAAATGATGACTGAGGTAATAGAAGCGTCTGATCTTACGTACGACGCCCGTGGGCTGATTCCTTGTGTGGTTCAGCAATATGACACCGGCGAGGTGCTTATGGTTGCTTGGATGAACGAGGAGTCGGTGGGGCTGACGCTCAAGACCGGTACCACGTGGTTTTGGAGCCGCAGCCGTCAGGAGCTCTGGAATAAGGGCGCGACGAGCGGCAATATGCAGGAGGTCAAGGAACTCTGGGCCGACTGCGATAGCGATACGCTGCTGGTCAAGGTTGACTCTCCGGGCCCGGCTTGCCACACCGGCAACCGTACCTGCTTCTTTAAGAAACTCGCGTAAGGCGGGCGCTCGATTAGACGCTCGGCCACCAGAAAGGATTGAACTATGGGTGTGCGCACCGCAAACATTCAGGATGGAAATATCGGTGAGACGCTGACAGGTCTGGCCGAGGTGATTCACGGTCGTCGTGATGCATCGCCGCAGGAGAGCTATACCGCGCGTCTGCTGACCGACGTCGAGGATGAGCTGCTCAAGAAGCTTGCCGAGGAGTCGAGCGAGGTGATCATGGCCTGCAAGGATAACGATCACGATCACATCCGCTACGAGGCCGGCGACCTGGTCTACCACCTGCTCGTAACCCTTGAGCGCTACGGTATCACCCTCGACGAGCTTGCCGGCGAACTCAACGCCCGCCGCCACTAGTCATTGGGGACGTTCTTAAACGACTAGTTAGGCGAGGGGTGTGGACTCCCATTCTCCGGTGAGGTGGGGGATGTCGAAGGTTCGATAACCGCAGTCGTAGGCGTGGGCCTGGGCCTCGCGGATGCTCCAGCAGATATCGCAGGCGCGGTGCGCGTCCGAGCCAAAGGTGATCGGCACTTCGGCATGGGCAAAGCAGCGCAAAAGACCGGTTGCGGGGTAGTAGTCGTCCAAGCCCTTACGCGGTGCGGCCGTCGAGACCTCAACGCGGCGGCCCGTATCGTGCGCGCACTCGGCCATCTGCTGCCAAAACGGTGCGGGGTCAAAGTCGGGCGCAAAGCCTTCCTTCGAAAAGCGCATGACCAGGTCGGGGTGAGCCATTACATCAAAGTTGAGCGGGCTCTCGCAGGCGCGGCACCAGTCGTCGACGTAGCGCTCCCACACGCCGCGTACCCCCAGGTTTTCCCAAACGTGCAGGTTGGTGTCGTCGTCGATCCAACCGCAAAGGGAATCGGGTGTATCGGGACGAGCGACGTTTTCCGTTCCCGCCGTACCCGCGGCGCCGGCCATGATATCGCCTGGGTTGCCAATCCAATGCACACTGCCCAGGCGCACGACGGCGCCCTGGGACCAGCGCTCAACCAAAGGCTCGCAGCCCTCGTACCAATCGCATTCAAAGCCATAGATAAGCTCGAGCTCCGACGCGATCTGCGCGGCAAGCTTGCGGGCATCCTCAAAAGCCAGACGATGCGCCGGCAGGTCGCCCTCAGTAACCTGCACTTCGCAGTTGGCATCCATGCTGACGGGCAGGGTGAGATGGTCGGTTGAGACCATGACGCGGCAGCTGGCCGCAGCAGCGGCGCGAACGTTGTCCTCAAACGAGGCATGCCCGTCCGAAAACGAGGTGTGGGTATGGCAATCGACCAGCGGGCACATGGGCATAGCGGCTCCTTTGCGTCAAGCGAATCCGCTTCATTGTAATGGCGCAGCTCTCAACACGCCGGGCACGCCGGGGATCGAAATCGATTGGAAAGGTTGCGCGGCGCGTGGTGCGGCCTCGCTTGCTCTCAAAACGTGTACGTCAGCCTCCAAAACCGACAAATAATGACATGTTTGGAGGCTGACGTACACGTTTGGATGGGGGCGAGGGCGGCGACGGACGAAAGTCACGCTTGTGCCACGTCCGATGTGCTAGCGTTTGGATGAACAAAACGAGCCCGCGCGGAAAGGAGCCGGACCGTATGCCATGCGATAGCACATCCCCGCTGTCCCGCGAGACCGATGCGCCCGAAACCATCGTCAAGCTGGAATGCGACATCGACGACGCGTCGCCTGAGGTACTCGCCTACGCCGCCGACCGCCTGCGCGAGGCGGGTGCGCGCGAGGTGCACTGGCTGCCCCTCTATTGTAAGAAAGGCCGCCCCGGCTGGCAGCTGCAGGTAATCTGCACCTACGAGGATATCGAGCGCCTGCAGACGATCATCTTCTTGGAAACCACGACCAACGGCATCCGTCGCCAGGTTATGGAGCGCGTTTGCCTGTCACGCCGCTTTGAGCGCGTAACGACGCCATGGGGCGAGGTGTCCGTTAAAGTGGCCACCCTGCCCGACGGCAGCGAGCGCGCGGCGCCCGAGTACGAGGACTGCGCCCGCCTTGCCCGCGAGCACGGTGTGCCGCTCCAGCGCGTGATGCAGGCAGCACAAGCCGCGGCTCTGCAATTTGAGTGACACAGGCCAACGACGCGCCGCACCAACCCTATTAACCCCACCGAAAGGACCACCATGAAATACCTCATCGCCTCCGACATCCACGGCTCGGCATACTGGACCGAGCGCCTGGTCGCCGCCATCGAGTCCGAGCAGCCCGACCGCATCGTCCTGCTGGGCGACCTGCTCTATCACGGTCCGCGCAACGACCTGCCGCGCGACTACGCCCCCAAGCGCGTGATTCCGCTGCTCAACGCCCTGGCCGACCGCATCATCGCGGTGCGCGGCAACTGTGACGCCGAGGTCGACCAGATGGTGCTCGACTTCCCCGTCATGGCCGACTACGCCACGCTGTTCGACGAGACCGGCCGCGAGCTGTTCCTGACGCACGGCCATGTCTTTGGCGCCGGCATGCACAACAGCGTCGACCACGCGCCCGCGCTGCCCGAGGGCTCCGCGCTCGTCTACGGCCATACGCACATCAAGGTCAACGAGGAGAGCGCCGCGCACCCGGGCCTGTGGCTCTTTAACCCCGGCAGCGTGAGCATCCCCAAGGACGGCTCGCACAGCTACGGCATCTACGAGGGCGGTGCGTTCCGCCACGTGATCATGGAGGAGGACTAACCATGGCGCAGCATATGGCTCAGCAAAATGCCGAGGGTTCGCGCGATCTGTCCACGCTGGTAGACGCGTCGGCCGAGCTGCAGCATCTGGTGCAGACCATCTGGCGCCTGCGTCAGCCCGACGGCTGCCCGTGGGACCGCGAGCAGACGCACCGAAGCATTGGCAAGAACATGATCGAGGAAGCCTACGAGGCGCTCGATTGCATCGAGGCGGACGACGTGGCGCATCTGCGCGAGGAGCTGGGCGACGTGCTCATGCAGGTAGTGTTGCATGCGCAGATTGCGGCGGACGCCGGTGAGTTTACGCTGGCCGATGTGGCACGCGATATCGACGCCAAGCTCATCCGCCGTCATCCGCACGTGTTTGGCGATGCGGATGCCGATAACTCCGACGAGGTGCTCAAGATTTGGGACGAGGTCAAGCTTGCCGAGAAGGCCGCCAAGGACAAGGCCGTGGCGGCAGGCGAGGCTGCTCCCGAGGGGCTGCTCGACGGTGTGCCCACGCATCTGCCGGCGCTGATGCAGGCTCAGAAGGTGTCGCGCAAGGCGGCTGCCGTGGGCTTTGAGTGGGAGACGGTCCAGGATGTGTGGGACGAGGTCGCCGAGGAGCGTGCCGAGTTTGAGGCCGAGGCCCCCGGAACGCCCGAGCGCGAAATGGAGTTTGGCGACCTGCTCTTTGCCTTGGTCAACGTCGCGTGCAAAGAGGGGATCGACGCCGAGAGTGCCCTGCGCGCCAGCACGGCAAAGTTCCGCCGTCGCTGGGCCGCGATGGAGGCCGCCGTGCACGAGGCGGGCGATGACCTCGCCGCCTGCTCAACCGCTCAACTCAACGACCTGTGGGACCAAGCAAAAGCAAGCGAGTGAGGCCTGCGTCTCTCATGGCATCCATTCGTAGAGAGGTCTCTACAAGCAAAAAGCCATATACAACGGAAGATGTGCCAGCTGCGCTTCGGCATCCCACTCGAGTTGTTTAGGGTGCAACACGTAAGCCATCCCAATCTTCTTGTTAAAGCGCGCGCGGAATCGGTCGAGGGAGATGGTTCCGTATCTGCGTGGCGACTTAACTTCGATGGGGCTGATGCGCGGCTTTCCGGCGGCATTGACATAGGGTCGGGTAACGAGGAAGTCGATTTCCATGCGCTCCTCCCCCTCCTTCTTTCCGCTTTGGGAATAAAAGAAGAGCCTGTGTCCATTGGCCTTTAGGGATTGGGCAACGTAGTTTTCGGTAAGCATTCCTTCGTTCAATCCGATGTCGCCGCGAAGCACGGCTCTGTAAACGTCTTCATCGGTATCGTTGTTGTCAGAGAAGGCAAGCGTTACAAGCAGGCCGGTGTCTGCCATGTAGCACTTGAGGGCCGTTTGCTCCATGCTGAGTGAAAGGCCCACGCTCGGTTCGCTTGCGGCATAGCAGATATTGGCAATTCGCGCGTCTGCCAGCCAAAAGAAGGCTTCTTCGTAGGTGCGCATGCGTGCGTTTTTATCAAGTGAGGAAAGCTTGAATCGTTTTTCGTGCCTAGAGAGCTGACCCGGGATGCCATCGAGTACGGAGACGACTTTGAATTCGTAACCGGTTGCAAAACGAGAGATATCGTTGCGATAGAGCTGGACGATTCGGCGCTTCGAAGCGTCGACGGGCGCAAAAGCGCGCTGTTCAACATAGATGGATACCGGCTCAGGCATGCCGCCTACGAGCATGTATTCGCGCATAAGGGAGAGCGCTCTGCGATGTAGGGCATCGGGGAGCGGCTTCATCTTGTTAAAACTCATGCGAATGAGATCGGCCAGCCCCTTTTCGTCCATGCCCCAAAGAAACTCCTCAAAGTCGAGGGGCTCAAGTTCCAGAGACTCTTCCTCGGATGGGATGACGATATCTTTAGTGTTCTGCTTGATGCTGAGCAGGGATCCAGTTTCGATGTAGTCGTAACGTCCGTCTGCAACGAGATACTTGATGAGTCCGCGTGCTTGCGGGTACATCTGGACCTCGTCAAAGACGATAAGCGTCTCGTGTTCATAGAGTTTGACGTTATAGAAAACCGAGAGATAGAGGAAGAGCGAGTCGAAGTCAGTGCGATAGTCCTCAAAATATTGCTTAACTTCTGCAGGTGCTTGAAAGAAATCAATGACAAGGCAGGACTTGTATTCGGTTTCTCCAAACGTGCGGGCAAGCGTGCTCTTGCCGACGCGGCGGGCTCCTTCAATAAGAAGTGCTGTTTTACCAGCGCTTTCATGCTTCCATTTTAGTAGTTTGTCATAGGCTTTTCGTTTAAGCATGGCTACCTCGTACACGATATCCAGAACTTTTATAACCTGATTATGCACGATATCCAGAACTTCAGACCCTTAGAATTGCACGATATCCAGAACTTTGCACGATGCAAAAGCACATTATTGGCTCTTTCATTCGTAAGCCAGGTAAAGACGGTATGCCGATAGAAGAATTTAATGGGGGGCGACCTCTAGAGATGAATGCTCGGTGCAAAACAAGCGCCTCAAAAAGTGATTTCTCTAATTCATATGTATCCCTCGGCTAACTTAGGGCATAATGCAAAAAGTGCGACATGGCTAACTTACGGAGGCGCACCGATGGTGCACGGTCGGCCAGTCGCTTGCATCCACTACGTTTCCAAGTGAGAGGGAGACAACATGAGCGATATTTTGGACGTCTACGGTCGCGAGGTGCTCGACAGCCGCGGCAACCCCACCGTCGAGGTCGAGGTCGTGCTCGAGGACGGCAGCTTTGGCCGCGCAATGGTGCCTTCGGGTGCTTCGACCGGCGCCTTTGAGGCATGTGAGCTGCGCGACGGAGACAAGGGTCGCTACCTGGGCAAGGGCGTTTCGCAGGCCGTCGAGCACGTCAACAACGAGTGCGCTAACGCCGTCGTGGGCCTCGACGCCTTCGACCAGCGCGCCGTCGATGCCGCACTGATTGCCGCCGACGGTACGCCCAACAAAACCAAGCTCGGCGCCAACGCCATTCTGGGCGTGTCGCTGGCCACCGCGCGCGCCGCTGCCAAGTCGGCGGGCCTGTCGCTGTGCCAGTACCTGGGCGGCGTTAACGCCCACCTGCTGCCCACGCCTATGATGAACATCCTCAACGGCGGCGTGCATGCCGACAACAACGTTGACTTCCAGGAGTTCATGATCATGCCGGTGGGCGCCCCGAGCTTTGCCGAGGGCCTGCGCTGGTGCGCCGAGGTCTACCACACCCTCAAGGGCGTGCTGCACGAGGCCGGCCTGGGCGGCGGCGTGGGCGACGAGGGCGGCTTTGCGCCCAACCTCAAGACCAATGCCGAGCCGTTCGAGTACATCACCAAGGCCGTCGAGAAGGCTGGCTTTAAGCCCGGCGTTGACTTCATGTACGCCATGGATCCGGCGTCCACCGAGTTCTACAACGCCGAGACCGGCATGTACGAGCTCAAGGGCGAGGGCGTTGAGTATACGAGCGCTCAGATGGTCGATTACTGGGAGAAGCTTGTCGACACCTATCCCATCATCTCCATCGAGGACGGCATGGCAGAGGAGGACTGGGACGGCTGGGTTGAGCTCACCCGCCGCATTGGCAACAAGGTGCAGCTGGTGGGCGACGACCTGTTCGTCACCAACACCGAGCGCCTCAAGAAGGGCATCGAGCTGGGCGCCGCCAACGCGATCCTGGTCAAGGTCAACCAGATCGGCACGCTCACCGAGTCGCTCGAGGCCATCGAAACCGCCAAGGAGGCCGGCTACGCTTGCATTGTGAGCCACCGTTCCGGCGAGACCGAGGACTCCACAATCGCCGACCTGGTCGTGGGCGTCAACGCCGGCCAGATCAAGTCGGGCGCCCCGTGCCGCAGCGACCGTATCGCCAAGTACAACCAGCTCATCCGCATCGAGGACGAGCTCGAGGGCAGCGCGCGCTACGCCGGTAAGTCTGCGTTCTACAACATTCGCTAGGCAGCGGCGTGTGCGGGGGCGGGGTTGACTCGGATTCGCCTCGCTTCCGCCAGGCACTGTTGAGCACCATTGGGCGCTGGGCCATACGGCTCAGCGCCTTTTTTATGTCGAGCAAAGGCTGGCGAAGGCGGTGCGGGCGCTCGTGCTATAACTAAAAGGCTTAGCGCAAACAAACCTCAACCGCACAAGGCGCACATGGATCAGATTTACGACAACAGGTATTATTCCGCCGGTTCGCGCGAGCCGTCGCCTCGCCGTGCGCGCACGGTGCAGCTCGGTGGGTCCGCCTACGCCGGCGCCGACCGCTCCATGCAGCGCCCGACAAGTACCTCGCGCCCCAATGCTCAAGTGAATACTTCGACAGATGGACCAGTGCGCCCGGCACGTTCGTCGCATGCTCAGCGCTCGTCGGCTCAAACGCACGATAGGTCGAGCAGGCCCTCGAACCGTTTTTCGGGCTCGGACTTTATGCACTACGCCAACGACAACGCGGTGGTCAAGGCGATCTACGACTTTACCCACGGTCCTCAGCGAGGGCTATTCATCGGCATCGTCGTCGCCCTGGTGCTCGTGAGCCTGTATTTCCCCGTGCGCGACCTGTACGTGGCAAAGCGTTCGAGCGATATCTTGGCCAAGCAGGTCGAGATTCGCCAGCAATACAATGATGGGCTGCAAAAAAGCGTCGACAAGCTGCTCTCGGAGGAGGGTATCAAGGATGCGGCATCCGAGGACCTGGGCTTGGTGATGCCCGGCGAAAAGAGGATTGAAGTGCAGGGCCTGGACGGCGATTCGGACTCGTCGTCGGCTGAAAAGAAGTCGTCGAACGCCAAGAAGGCCAGCGAGGTGGCCAAGGAGATCGAAGAAGTCGGCAAGGACGCGCCATGGTACATCCGGACGCTTGACATGCTGTTTGGATTTAACGGCGTCGAGGGCCAGACGGTCGTGTCCAACGGCAAATAGCGCCCGGAGGGGAGCCCGCAATGACAAATTGCAAACGATATAAGGTGGCCGCGATCGACCTGGGAACGGTGTCGTCGCGACTAGTGCTAGCGCAGGTCGAGGGCGGGGCGATCGTGGAATCGTCCAAGCATACCGAGATTACCGATCTGGGCGAGGGCGTGGACGCGACGGGCCGCTTTTGCGAGGCGGCGGTCGAGCGCGTGCTCGCCGCATGCCGCATGTTTGTGGACGAGGCGCGTGCCTTTGGGGCCGCGTGCGTCTGCGCCACGTGCACGAGTGCCGCGCGCGATGCGTCCAACGCCGCGCTGCTGCTGGACGGTCTGCGCGATCTGGGGCTCGAACCGCAGGTGATTCCGGGCGAGGTCGAGGCGCGCCTGACGTTTTTTGGCGTGGCACATGACTTTGCTGGCGAGCGCATTATTGTCGCGGATTCGGGCGGCGGGTCCACGGAACTCGCGACGGGTGTCTATGCGCCGGAGCGCGGGGTCTTTGCGCTGGAGGGAACGCGCTCGCTGGACATTGGCTGCCGCCGCGTGACCGAGCGGTTTTTCTCTGCGCTGCCGCCGTCGACGAACGAGCTTGCGGCTGCCGCCGCGTGGGCAGGCGAGCAGTTTGCGGGCTACTTTAAGAGCTTGCCTGTCGATTTTGAGCGTGCCGAGCGCCTGGTCGCGGTGGGTGGCACGGTGACTACGCTGGTGGCTCTGGTCCACGAGCTGGAACCGTACGATTCGAGTTTTGTTCACCTACGCGAGCTTTCGATGGAGCAGATCTCGGCCGCCATCGATCGTATGTCTACGCTGGATGTGGAGGGTATCGCTGCGCTGCCGGGCGTGCAGCCCAAGCGCGCGGGCGTGATTCTGGCCGGCGCCGTGGTGATTCGCGAGCTCATGCGAGCCGGCGGCTACAAGACGCTCACCGTAAGCGAGAGCAGCCTCCTCGCCGGCATGGCCGCCACCACCAACGAAACCCTCGACGGCGCGAACCCCACCATCGGCTGGACCCCCACTCTCAGCGCCCTTTAACCATCCCCTCATAAGTTGCGGTGAAATACGGACTAAAATCGCCCTTTCGGGCACCAAACAGTCCCTATTCCACCGCAACTCAACAGCCGGCACCTGGGGACAGTCCTTGCGGGGCGTCCCCACAGCGCCTATGCCAGCTTGTCGATCTGCCCAATCTCCCAAAGCGGAATATTGACGAGCATGCCCTCGTCTCTATATGCCGCCAGGGAGCTCCTCACGCAACGCTCGAGTTTGAATTTTTCGCAGGCTATTTTCAGACTCTTCGCTTTAAGGTTCTCTGCTGCCTTGACCTCAAGCGGAAGCACGGTTCCCGCATGGTCGATGGCAAAGTCGGTTTCGGCATTGCCGGAGGTAGAGGACCAATACGCGGGAGTTTTGTCCTGGAGCAAAAGCTCCTGCGCGACGTATTGTTCGGTCAGCGAACCTTTGAACTCGGTAAAAACAGCGGATCCGTTAAGAACGATGGCCGGAGAGAGACCGGAGAGCGCTCCGAGGATGCCGGTGTCGATGCAGAACAGTTTGAAGCCCGAGAGGTCTTCATAGCTCGAGAGCGGCGCCTTTAGAGCGGAGACACGTGGCACCTTATGAACGATTCCGTAGTCCGTGAGCCACTGGAGGCTTTCCTCGAAATCGCGTGCGCGCGCTCCGGGACGAAGGGCGCCATAGACAAACTTCTTGTTCTCCTTTGCAAGCTGGCCGGGAAGGGATTTCCAAACCAACCTCATGCGCTCGACGATGCGGGCGGGTGCATGTTTGCCAAAATCGGATTCGTAAGCCTCGATGATTTGCTGCTGAAGCCTTCGGGCTTCGATGAAGTCGCGTGTCTCGGCGAAAGCGGAGACAACTTCGGGCATACCGCCGACAACAAGGTATTCCTTGAGCAAGCGCTCGAGCTTTTCGGTAACGTTTGCCAGAAGGTTCATGTCTGCGGCAAGG
Source organism: uncultured Collinsella sp. (assembly GCA_900550785.1). Taxonomy (GTDB): domain Bacteria; phylum Actinomycetota; class Coriobacteriia; order Coriobacteriales; family Coriobacteriaceae; genus Collinsella. Next base: position 10,501 of record URTL01000011.1, read on the forward strand.
ATGGCATCGGCGAGCGGGTTGCCGTCGACGGCACGAACGAACTCGGCAAACCCCATGGGACGCATGGTGAGCTGGTCGATTTTGCCGACGGGAAATGACTCGTTTTCGCGTCGGAGCGCGAGGCCCATATAGGAACCGGCTGCCACGATGTGGTATTCGGGTGCAAGTTCGTTGAAGTACTTGAGTGAGGTGATCCCGCGTGGCGCCTCTTGGATCTCGTCGAAGATGATGAGCGTGTCTGCCGGCGTTACGGTTTGGCCACGTAGGAGTTCTATCTGGGAGATGATGCGCTTGGGGTCGAGGTCCCCATCGAACAGCGAGCGTGTGCTCGGCTCGAGCATAAAGTCAAAACGAATGACGTTTCGATACTGCTGGCTTGCGAATTCGTTAAGAAGCCAAGTCTTTCCTGTCTGGCGGGCTCCCCTAAGCAAGAGAGGTTTGCGATTCGCCCTTGATTTCCAAGCGATAAGTTCACTCATAAGCTGTCGCTGCATATTGCCTCCCAACCCTCTCGGCTAGTATAAGGCCATTTGGTCGTTTCCATCGGAAAATGTGCGAGACAACCACGTTTTTCCATCGGAAAATGTGCGAGACAGCCACGTTTTTCCATCGGAAAATGTGTAAATACCAACCTAAGTTGCGGTGGAATTGTTCCTAAATGGGCTGATAAACTGCCAAAACAGGAACTATTCCACCGCAACTTAGAGCCCCGCCGGCGTGTAAAAGAAACGAGCCCGCATCCCTTGGGGACACGGGCTCGAAAGCTCCATATGGTAGGGGCGGTGGGACTCGAACCCACAATCCTTGCGGCGAGAGATTTTAAGTCTCCTGCGTATGCCAATTCCGCCACGCCCCCGTGAGACTAGAAGTCTAGCACAAGCCGTCCGTTACGCGTTGACGGCCATCGAGTGTTGGCCCGACTTCTCCAGGAACTCTTGGAACTTTGCCTCGTCGCCCTTGTTTTGATACTGCAGGGCCAGCAGGTACTCCAGTCGGCAGCGCTTGACCGGGTCGTCGCCGACATCCTCGAGCATGCGCTCCAGCTCGGGAATGTCGTTGTGGCGCTTGAGGATCATCGTGTCGTACATCAGCTGGCATTCGTGTGCGACTGCCTCGGCCTGACCGCCCTCAAAGCCCTTGATCTCGTGCAGCAACTCCTTGGCCTTTTTGCGGTCCTCCTGGCCAACGTAGTAGTTAAAAGCTTTGATTACCAGGTCGACGCGCTGCATCTTGGGCAGGTTGAGTCCCAGTAGCAGGTCGAACATCTCGTCGGCGCGCTTATGGTCCTCGCGCAGCAGATAGGAGTTCAGGCGCAGGTAGTCGCGGTTGTAGCGCGGGTACAGCATGCTGGTGAGTTTGCCGTCGAGCAAACGATCGAACTCGTCCCACTGCTTGGCGGCCATCAATTGCTGCAGGCGTTTAAACGTGGTGCGTTTTTTGACGCTAAAGAACACCGACACGGCGATGCAGATGATAACGACGACGGTCCAGAGTGTGCGGGAATCGGGCATATTAGGGTCCTTAGTCGCTCATAAAGCGAGCGGTATGACAACACGTACTAGATGTATTATACGCAGCGCGCAAGCAAACTGGCATAAAAGCTCATCGAGGCCGAGTGCCATCGCTCGCTGCGGTACACTTACCTAAAGTAAACCATGAAGGGAGACATTACCTATGAAGAAGATCGTTTTGGCTTGCGGTGCTGGCGCTGCTACTTCCACGCTCGTTGCCCAGAAGGTCGCTACTCTGCTCGACGCCAACGGTTATGCCGACAAGTACGAGATCGTGCAGTGCGCCATCTCCGAGGCCAAGGATTACTGCGACGAGGGCGCTGACCTGCTGATCGCCACCACCGTTGCCCCCGAGGGCCTCACCTGCCCGTACGTGAGTGGCGTGCCCTTCATGACCGGCATGAACCGCGTTGCCGCCGAGAAGGCCGTTCTCGACGTCATGGCTCAGTAGGCGCTGACTGCATGAGTGAGCAGAACGCCAACCCGGTAGAGCTCTTTGGTATGCGCGTTGCCCATGTGGGCATTAACGCCACCGACCCGGCAGACGCCCTGGAGATCGCGGAGCTGTTCTCGACGATGATGGGCCTGCCCGTCATCGAGACCCCGGTTTCGTACTTCAACGATTCGCTGGTCGAGATCATGAAGCAGAACGGTCGTGGCACCAAGGGCCACATCGGCTTTGCCGTTAACGACATCGATGCAGCTGAGAAGTGGTTTGCCGAGCGCGGGCTCGAGGTCAACGAAGAGTCGCGCGCGCTGCTGCCCGACGGTGGTACCAAGCTCGTGTACTTTAAGCGCGAGTTCGCCGGTTTCGCCGTGCACCTGTGCCGCGAGTAGCGCACAAGCTGCCATAGCTGGCAAAAAGGGATAGGGCCGCGTGGCCCTATCCCTTTATTTATGCCGAGGGGCTTCCTGCCGCGGCAGGCGAATCGTAAAGCGGCTGCCGACCCCTTCGACCGAGGTCACACCGATGACGCCGCCGTGGCTGTCGACGATCCACTTGGCGATCGCAAGCCCCAGACCCGAACCCTGTGCGCCGGCATCGCGCGCGTTGTCGGCACGGTAGAACCGCTCGAACGCGTGAGCTGCGGATTCCTGGTTCATGCCGATGCCCTCGTCCTCAACACTTATGTCGATCGTGCCCGCGCCCGCATCCGGCGTTATGCCAAATGTGACGGTCGTTCCCGCATCCGAGTACTTGGCGGCGTTTTGCACGATCACGCGCAGAGCCTGCTTCACGAGCGCCACGTCGACGGGCGCGTCGCAGCGCGGGTCGCTGGCAAGCGCAGCGTCAGAAGCCAGCCGATACGTGTGCTCGGTATCGATCATCTGCGATTCTTCGCATACCTCGCTGACCAGTGCAGCCAAGTTGGTATGCGCGCGCCGCAGGACCGTGCGTCCGGCATCGCCGCGCGCCAAAAACAGCAGCTGCTCCACAAGCTCTTGCATGTGCTCGCTTTCGGCTTTAAGGGACGCGATGGACTCCGCCAGCACGTCCGGGTCGTCCTTACCCCAGCGGTCGAGCATGTTCACGTAGCCCTGAATCACCGCGATGGGCGTGCGCAGCTCGTGGCTCGCGTCGTTGACAAAGCGCATCTGCTGCAGCTTGGCCTCTTGCATCTGGCGCAGCAGGCGGTTGAGTGCGACCTCGATGCTTGCCAGGTCGGCGTCGCCGGTGGTGACGCTCGGCGAGTCGACGCTTGCGCGCTCGATGGCCTGCTCCAGTGTTTCCATTTTGCCGCCGGCGAGTTGCATGCGGCCGAGTTCGTCCACGCGCAGGGCCAGATCGTTGAGCGGCGCCATGGTGCGGCGCACGCGGCGGGCGCCGCCGAGCATATCGAGCATGCTGATGACCTGCCAACCTACAACAACGATATAGAGGGGCCAAAGTGCGATGAGGTCCTGCGCGAGGGGGAAGGTCTTGGTGGTACGCGCAAGCTCGACGGTATAGGTGAGCGTTGTCAGGTCCCAGCCGCGCGCGGGCTTCAGCGACATGCCGCGAACGGTGGCGCCGGGGATCCATCCTGCGGTAAACGCGCTGTCGGGCAGTGTCTGGTTGTATCCATAGACGAGGATCGCCGCCGCAATCACCACCAGCAACAGATCGAGCCAGACGTAGCTCATCAGGCGGCGCCACATATAGCTCCAGTTGATGGCGCGGGCGATGGAGGTGACGCGCTTGGCCTCGGCGTTACGTGCGGCAGACATAGCCCACCCCGCGCACGGTCTGGATGATGCGGGCACCGCCGGCGTCCTCGATCTTGGCGCGCAGGTGCGCGATGTGCACGTCGACGTTGTTGGTGTCGCCCACGTATTCGTAGCCCAGCGCCTCGTGCGCAATGCGCTCGCGCGTGAGCACGGTGCCGGCATGTGCCATAAGCAGGGCGAGGACGTCGAACTCGCGGGCGGTCAGCACGATGGGCGAGCCGCCGACCGTGACTTCGCGACGGTCGGGATCGAGCGCGACCGAACCCACGGTGAGCGCGGCGGGGGAGGGCGCGGCTGAGGTCTTGGCCGAGTCTCCAGCCGGGGGTATCGCAGCGGCACCCGTAGCGCCCTCCCCGGCCCCAACGCCGCCAACGCCCGAAGCCGCCCGCACGGCCTCCGAGCGCTTCAGCGCAACGCGGATCCGTGCGAACAACTCCTCAATCGCAAACGGCTTGGTCAGGTAATCGTCGGCGCCGGCATCGAGCCCGGCCACCTTGTCCATCACGGCATCTCGCGCGGTGACCATAATCACCGGCACATCCTTGTGCTTGCGGACACGCCGTAGGACCTCCATGCCGTTGAGCTGTGGCAACAGCACATCGAGCAGAATCAGATCGTAGTCGCGCTCCAGCGCCAGGTCCACGGCGGTGCGGCCGTCAGCGGCGTGCTCCACCTGGTAGCCCTCGTGCTCCAGCTCGAGCGTCACAAAGCGGGCGATTTTCTCCTCGTCCTCTACGATCAGGATCCGTGCCATGTGTGCCCCCGTCTGCGATTACTTGTCGTCGTTCAGATTTTGCTTGATGTCGTCCGCGGCGTCGGCGGCGTGATTCATAAGGTTGTTGATGCTGCCGGGCACGTCGCCGTCGCTGTCGATGCGGTAACGCATGCCAAAGAACAGGCCAATCAGCATCAGCCAAATCGTAGCGCCCCAGGCAAACAGGGCGATGATGGGGATCAGGATGGGGATGTTGAGGATGATCGCATCGCGGCGCGTGGCGATAAACTTGGTGTCCAGGCTCAGGCGGAAGAGCTTTTTGAGGTACTCCCACACGCTGTCCATCTTCTTGGAGAAGTCGGTCTTTTCGCTCGACTTCTCGTAGGCTGCCTGCGCGGCGACCATCTCGGCCGAGGGCTCATCGACCGGCACGGACTCGGTGGCGGCGTGCGCCGATGTGGCCTGCGTCTTGCCCTGCGACTCGAGCCAAATGATGGCGTCCAAAACGTTGCCGTCGGCGGCGTCGAGCGCGGCCTTGGCATCGGTGTAGCTCACGTTGCACTTGGTGCGGATGGTTTCAACTTTTTCGAGGTCGTCCATGACCTGTCCTTTCGTTCGATGGGCGCGAGCGTTGCGTTCGGCGGCCTGCGTTGCGCGGCGCCGCCCCGCCCCTTGTTCGAACTCTATAGTGCAGGTTATAGATTAAGCGATTCTTGAGCCAAGATTAATGTTGGATGAGTTTTTGGGTAGCGGTGGGAAAAGTATTAGACCTCGATAGCGGGGGATGTGGTGCCGGTGCAAAACGGCGTCAAAGGTTGGTCGAGCAGGCGGTTTCTCCATTGATGCCCGCACGGCATGGGACACTTACCCTGCCGCCCTGCTCTGCCGCGGCGGCATGTACCCAAACAACGACCCTCTAAGGAGTTCGATACCAATGAGCGATAACACCAAGCATCTCGCAAAGAAGTGCGTCAAGGACGCGGGGCCGTGCCTCGCGTTGTGCCTTGCCGGCGCAGCGGTCGCGCTGCTGGTTGTTCTGGGGCCATTCGACGTGCTCCGAAGTGCCAGTTCTCTGCACGTTTGCATGGCCCTTGCCGGCGCCATGATGACCGGCGGCGTGCTCGATCTGATCTTTTGGGTGTTTGACCCGTTTGGATGGAAGAGCGAGGGGTAGGTCCCAAAGGATGGAAGGGCTGGAACGGTTGACTTAGTGATCGTGCAGAATGTGGGCTAGCGACTTACAGGGAAGTGGTGATCCGATGACGGTCTATGTGACGGGCGATATTCACGGCGGCGTCGACATGCAAAAGCTTCGCGACTGGGATCTTGGGGATGGTCTGACAAGTGACGACTATCTCATCATCGCGGGCGACTTTGGCTTTCCGTGGGATTTCTCTGCCGAGGAATGTGCCGACATCGCCTGGCTGGAGTCGCGCCCCTATACCGTGCTGTTTGTCGACGGCAACCACGAGCGTTTCGATCACTGGTCGGAGCGCCCCATGGAGCTGTGGCACGGCGGCCTGACGCAGCGTCTGTCGGACACCTCGCCCATCCGACGCCTGACGCGCGGTGAGGTTTTTGAGCTCGACGGCTCAACGATCTTTACCATGGGCGGCGCCACGAGCGTGGATAAGGAATACCGCATTCCGTATTCCAGCTGGTGGCCGCAGGAGCTGCCGGACGAGCGCAACTTTGAGGAGGCGCGGGCAAAGCTCGACAGCGTGGGTTGGAAGGTCGACTATGCGATCACCCATACCTGCTCCACGCGCATGCTTTCGCCCACGCTTTACCCGGCACCTGGCTGGAATTATCCCGATGTCGATCGACTCACCACGTTTTTCGATGAGCTGGAAGACCGCTTGGACTACAAGCGCTGGTACTACGGGCATTTTCATCGGGATACCAACCCGGCCGAGAGTCACACCGTGCTCTACGACCGCATCGTTCGCTTGGGCGACGAACTCCAGCCCTGGGATGTTGCGTAGAGGCGGGGTGGCTGGCTACTCGACCGTTACAGTGATGTTTTCCCGGTGCGCGCGGATAACATCCCAGCTAAAGTGCTCGACCAGTTGCTCGGCAGAGCGCGGCGTGGCGTCCGGCGCGATGCCCGTTTGCCCGGCGAGCCAGCCCAGCAGTGCTTCGGGCGTACCAAAGCGGGCGCGGAGCTCGCCCAGGTCCAGATCGCGGTCGCGCTTGGAAAGGCGGCGGCCGTCCGGCGACATGAGCAGCGGAATGTGCGCGTAGTGCGGCGTGGGCAGTCCCAGCAGATGCTGCAGGTAGATTTGGCGGGGCGTGGAGCCCAGCAGGTCGCATCCGCGTACGATCTCGGTAATACCCATGGCGGCGTCATCGACCACCACGGCCAGCTGATAGGCAAACACGCCGTCGCTGCGGCGCACCAAAAAGTCGCCGCACTCGGTGGCGAGTGCCTCGCATTGGGCCCCGTACGTGCGGTCCACGAATTCGATCACGTCGCCCGCGAGGTCGTCGACGACGGGCACGCGCAGGCGCGTGGCCGGAGCGCGCAGGATGCTGCGGCGGGCAACCTCTTCGGCAGAAAGGCCTCGGCAGGCGCCGCGGTAGATGGGTGTGCCGTCGCTCGCGTGCGGTGCGCTCGCGGCGTGGAGTTCGGCGCGCGTGCAAAAGCAGGGATAGGTGAGGCCGGCGTCTTGCAGCTGGCGCAGGGCGTCCTCGTACAGGTCCAGGCGATCGTGCTGGTAGTAGGGGCCTTCGTCCCACTCAAGCCCCAGCCAAGCTAGGTCGTCAATCAATTGGGCGGCAAGTTCCGGGCGCTTGCAGCGATCGTCCAGGTCCTCGATGCGCAGCACGATGCTGCCGCCCTGACTGCGGGCCGAAAGCCACGCGCACAGGCAGCTGAACACGTTGCCCAGGTGCATGCGGCCCGAGGGCGACGGGGCAAAACGGCCCACGACAGGTGCGGCAACGGAGGCAGGCTGCGTCGTTGGCGCATCCGCGGCGGGCGTTGGTATGTTGCGTGTTTTGATATCCATGCGGACGAGTATAGCGCGGGGTGAGGTGGGGGGCGTCGTCGATGCTCGCGAGTTGCCGAGGCTGCGTGTTGTGCGTGCCGGACCACCGGCTCGGCACCTTAATCATCGTCAATCAATCTAGCCCTCAAACGACAGAAACCCCGGCAGCTCTTCGCAACTGCCGGGGTTTCCGCGGAAAAGGGGGACATGATCCTCAAGCGAACGGCAAAGGGGCAAACCGTTTTCACTCAACTGCTTTATGCCCCTCGCTCGCCGGCTTAATCGGCTCACGCCGTGCCCACACAAAGCCGCTACAGCTGTGACGGAGCTATGAAGTGGTATCTATTGCCGGAGCGGGCTATGCCAAGGAGTGTCCCAGATTGCCGGCAAATAAGGAACGTCCCCAGGTGCCAGCCGCGGGCGTGACTTTCGTCCCGTTTGATACTCCGCTGACCTAGATGTTCGTCACATGAACCCGCAAACGTGGGACAATGACGCTACTGGTATCACAGACAAAGGATGTGCCTATGAACGCTCCCGTTGCCAAGACCTGTCGGCAGCGACGCCTGTTTGCGCGATTTGCTTCCGTCTGCGCGCTCGTTGCGCTTGCGTTGTTGCTGCTGCCTGCCGCCGCGCACGCCGACGGCTACTCCATGACCCAAACCTACATCGGCGCCACGGTCGAGGCCGATGGCTCGCTGACCGTTGTCGAGGGACGCCAGTTCGATTTCGATGACGATATCAACGGCGTGTTTTGGGAGATCAATGCGGGCACCAACCAGCAGGGCGGCGCGGCGGGCGTCGACGTGCTGAGCGTCGAGGAAGAGGACACCGCGTTTAACAAAGTCGATAGCGCGAACAAGGGCGACTCTGGCGTCTACACGGTCGAGCAGACCGGTGACGGCGTAAAGATCAAGGTTTTCAGCCCCCACGAGAGCGGCGAAAGCGCGGTCTATTACGTGAGCTACACCATGACCGGTGCGGTCATGAACTGGGCCGATACCGCCGAGCTTTACTGGAAATTCGTCGGCGACGGCTGGTCGGCGGATTCCGATGACGTCGAGATGGAAGTTCACTTCGCAAATGCCGCTGCCGGGACGGCGGCCGTCAAGGGCGACAACTTCCGCGCATGGGGCCACGGTCCGCTGACGGGCGACGTGTCGCTCGATGAGGACGAGCCCATGGTCACCTATACCATTCCCTGCGTGCATCAGGGCGAATTCGCCGAGGCACGCATCACCTTCCCCAGCGACTGGGTGCCGCAGCTTGCCGCCTCGGGCGAAGAGCGCATGTCAACGATCCTGAGCGAAGAGAAGGAATGGGCCGACGAGGCCAACGCCCGCCGTGAGCACGCGCGTGCGGTTGCCAGCGCGATTGCCGTGGTGTGTGTTGTTGTGGCGGTTGCCTATACCGGTGTGATCGTGATGCTCAAGCTGCGCAGGCCCAAGCCCAAGCCGCTCTTCCAGGACGAGTACTTCCGCGATGTGCCCTCGGCCGACCATCCCGCGGTGCTTGCAGCTCTTATGAGCTGGAACGACGTGCCCGATCAGGCATATATCGCCACACTGATGAAGCTGACCGACGACCGCGTGATCAAGCTGGAAGAAGCGACCGAGACCAAGAAGAAGGGTCTGCTCCGTCGCGAAAAAGAGGAGCAGACGTATCGCATCACAGTGACCGATGAGGCTTGGAAGGCTGCCAAGAAGGACGGCATCGATCGTGATGTGCTCAAGGTCTTCTTCGCCGGCGTTAAGCCCGATAAGGACGGAGTCCGTTCGCGCACGTTTAGCGAGCTGGAGGAGTACGCTAACGAGCGCACCACATCTGTTGGCGACAAGCTCGAGGACTATCAGAGCACGGTTAAGGGCAAGCTGGAGGCGCGCGAGCTTATTGCTTCGGATGGCACTATCGCGATGGTGGCCGGCCTGGTTCTCGGCATCATCATTGTCTTTGGCATTCTGGGCTCTCTGTTCTATACCGACTTTGCGGATGCCAACGTCGGTGCCGCTATGATCTCGATCCCCGTCACGATCGTGGGCTTTGTCCTGAGCTGCACCTTCCGCCGTTACACGCCGGAGGGCGCCGAGGTAGCGGCTCGCTGCAAGGCGCTTAAGCATTGGCTCGAGGACTTTACGCGCCTGAAGGAGGCCATCCCCAGCGATCTGATTCTGTGGAACAAGCTGCTGGTGATGGGCGTTGCCCTGGGCGTTTCGAAAGAAGTGCTGCGACAGCTGGCCGAGGCCGTGCCTGCGGACCTGCGCAACAGCGACGATTTCTACGACAACTACCCCTGCTACTGGTGGTATTACCATCACTACGGCAACGAGTCTCCGCTCGATTCGTTCAATGATGTGTATCACGAGACCATCCGCGAGCTGGCTTCGAGTTCCGATAGCTCGAGCGGCGGCAGCGGCGGCGGCTTCTCTGGCGGCGGTGGTGGCGGCGTCGGCGGAGGCGGCGGCGGAACGTTCTAGCGAGCGCTTGCTTTGGGGTGGATCTTTCTGGGCGGTTGCCAGGGAAGATTCATCCCATTTTTGTGCATCGAAACGGGCCATACTTTCCGCTGCGGACCTTCGCGCAAGGGGCAGTGGGCAAAAAATGCCAAATATGAGTACTGTTGCCTAGATTGTCACATTTGTTTGTACTAAATAATGGACTCCTAACGATATTATTTCTCGTTAGGAGTCCATTTTATTGTACATTTGGGGAGATACGTTAGTTCATCCGACGTGCCGAGACGCCTAAGAGACCCGAAAAAGCCGAATTGCGCTGCTACTAAAAAGGTAACAGTACTCATTTTTGATGCTTTTTGACCACAGCTATTTGCAGACCCCCTATAGGGCGATGCCAACGAGGGCTTCGGCGGCCGTTTTGATCAAGACTGTCCCCAGCGACTAGTCATTTAAGAACGTCCCCAATGACTAGGTGTGGTTGCTGCCAAGGAGTGTCCCGGGGTGCCGGCATAAAAGGAGCGTCCCTAACTGCCAGATTTAGGCTGTTAGGTCGAGTTCGTAGAGAAAGCTTTCGCGCGGCATATTGTGGCGGCGTTCCTCGCGGTTGGCGCGGTGCGTAGACGTGCGCTTAAAGCCGTGCAGCTCGTAGAACTTCCACGAGCAGTTGGAGTCGGTGTACAGGTGCGCCCTCGTCGCTCCAAGCGAGGACAGGTGCGAGACCGCGGCATCGAGCAGAACCGTGCCAACGCCCAGGCCATGGACGTCGCGATCCACGGCAAGCAGCGTGACCTCGTTGTCGTGCGGCAACGGGCTGCTCTCGAGCAGACGGTTGTTGGTTCGGATGGTTGCGCGCACAAACGAGAGATACTCGGCGCAGGCATCAGGCTCCAGCTCACGCATCTGCGATAGCAGTGCGCGTTCGGTATCCATCCAATGCTCGTTGATAGTGACGCCGGAGTTCTGTCCTGCGCGTGCAAGTGCAATGCCGCGCGCCTCGCCGTCAATCACCGCAACCTGTGAAAACGTCGACGACGAAAGGCAATAGGCGAGGTCGCACGCGGCCTCGAGGCGGTTGTACTCATCGTTATCCGAATTGTTATGCCAAAGCTGCTGCAGAATCAGCGCGATGGCGTCGAAGTCTTCGGTATCAAACGGTCGGTAGAGAACCCGCGAGACCATGGTGCCTCTTTCTTTTGCGGATGCATATCGAGCACAGTTCTACCACGCCATTGGCATCAAATTATGGTGCCCCTGTGTTCCATGAACTCACCGTTCCCGGTGCCGTGCCATCCCCTCCGCTCGCAAACTTTTTCTGCACATGCGCCCGTTGCGGGGTGCATCGATGCGCTCGATGCGCTACATTGAATCAGTATTTTCAATGCCGCTGCGCGAGCGCTGCAGATCGACGTATCACCGACTCACAGAGCACGGCGGCGTACCAGACAGGAGGACTGCATGGGATCTGATGTGAAGATCGCACGCGCGTTGATCTCGGTTACCGATAAGACGGGCGTCGTCGATTTCGCACGGACGCTGGTCGATGACTTTGGCGTCGAGATCATCTCTACGGGCGGCACGGCTCGTGCCATTGAGGACGCGGGCGTTCCCGTAACCCCCATCGAGGAGTTCACGGGCTATCCCGAGATGATGGACGGCCGCGTTAAGACCCTGCACCCCAAGGTTCATGGCGCGCTGCTGGCCCGCCGCGATTCCGAGCAGCACATGCAGGAGGCCGCTGAGCACGGCATTAAGCTGATCGACCTGGTCGTCGTCAACCTGTACGAGTTCGAGAAGACCGTCGCCAACCCCGAGGTCACCTTCGCGGACGCCATCGAGCACATCGACATCGGTGGCCCCTCCATGCTGCGTTCTGCCGCCAAGAATGCCACGAGCGTTACCGTCATTTCCGACCCGGCCGACTATGATGCCGTCCTAGCCGAGATGCACGAGACCGGTGGCTGCACCACGCTTTCCACCCGTCGTCGCCTGCAGGTGAAGGTCTACCAGACCACCGCCGCCTACGACACGGCTATCTCCCGTTGGCTTGCCGCCCAGGCAAGCGACGTGGCGGACACCTCTGCCAAGCTCGAGATCTCGCTGGAGAAGGTCGACGACCTGCGCTATGGCGAGAACCCGCAGCAGAAGGCCACGGTCTATCGCTTTGCCGAGGGTTGCGAGAACACCGCGAGCTCGCAGTTCCCGCTCGTGGGCTCCGAGCAGATCCAGGGCAAGCCGCTCAGCTACAACAACTATCTGGATGCCGACGCCGCTTGGAACCTGGTCCGCGAGTTCGACGAGCCGGCCTGCGTGATTCTCAAGCACCAGAACCCCTGCGGCTCCGCCGTTGCCGAGGACATTACGTCCGCTTACGACCGCGCCTTCGCCTGCGATCCCAAGAGCGCCTTCGGCGGCATCATTGCCTGCAACCGCGAGGTTCCCTTTGATCTGGTTGAGCACTTTGCCGATCAGAACAAGCAGTTCGTCGAGGTCATCATCGCCCCGAGCTACACCGCCGAGGCGCTCGAGCGCATGGCCAAGCGCCCCAACCTGCGCGTGTTGGCGACCGGCGGCGTGGACCACGGCGCTCAGGTGGAGCTGCGCTCCGTCGACGGCGGCATGCTGGTGCAGGAGGTCGACCACGTGACCGAGGATCCCGCGACCTTTACGTTCCCCACCGACCGCAAGCCCACCGACGCCGAGATGGCCGAGCTCGAGTTTGCCTGGAAGGTCTGCAAGGGCGTTAAGTCCAACGCCATCCTGGTCTCCAAGGGTAAGGCCGGCATTGGCATGGGCCCGGGTCAGCCTAACCGCGTTGACTCTGCGCTACTTGCCTGCGAGCGTGCCGAGGACTTCTGCGAGCGTGAGGGCGTGGAGAAGGGCGGCTTTGCCTGCGCAAGCGACGCATTCTTCCCGTTCCGCGACAACGTCGACGTGCTTGCCGCGCACGGCGTGACCTGCATCATCCAGCCCGGCGGCTCCAAGCGCGATGACGAGAGCATTCAGGCCTGCAACGAGCACAATATTGCTATGGTCTTTACCGGCGCCCGCCACTTTAGGCACTAAGTTTCGCCCCGGAACAAAATAATCTCTGCAAAAGACGGCTGCTCCGTTTGGAGGGCCGTCTTTTTGGTATAAGAGGACGGAATGACTAACACGAAAGGTACAACCATGCCCCAGATTGATGATGCCGAGCTGTTTGGCAATGCCGAGGATCAGCGTGCGTACGAGGACTTTTGCGCCAATCAGGAGGCGGTCGAGAAGTTTACGCTCGACAAGCCCGCGCTTGTCTGCCGTTGGCGCATGTCCAACAAAAAGGTGCCCATGCTCAACCGCCACATTCGCGCACTGTCCGAGCGCCTGGTGCAGGGCGAGCCGCTTACCCATAACATGCTCAGCTGGGCCAAACAGCACGTTGAGTGGTCGCTTGCCGAGGGTGATTACACCGCACGCGACGGCGTGCTCATGCTGGTGATCGACATCAACGGCAACGCCGCCATGACGGTGGGGGAGGACGAGCC
>URTL01000012.1 GCA_900550785.1 uncultured Collinsella sp.
CTCCTCGCGGGTGATCAGGCCCTCCTCGACCATTTCGATGGCGATGCGCAGGGCGGCGGTGGCGGTGCGCTTGCCCACGCGCGTCTGGAGCATCCAGAGCTTGCCCTGCTCGATGGTGAACTCGATATCGCACATATCGCGGTAATGATCCTCGAGCGTCAGGAAAACGCGCTCGAGCTCCTCGCCCGCGGACTCGAGGCCCGGGGTGGTCTTGAGGTCGGCGATGGGCTCGGTGTTGCGGATGCCGGCGACGACATCCTCGCCCTGGGCGTTGACCAGAAAGTCACCGTAGAACTCCTTGGTGCCGTCGGCCGGGTTGCGCGTAAAGGCGACGCCGGTCGCAGAGGTCTCCCCCTTGTTGCCAAACGCCATGGCCTGCACGTTGACGGCGGTGCCGAGCTCGTCGGAAATGCCGTGCTGCTTGCGGTAGATGCAGGCGCGATCATTCATCCAGCTGCCAAAGACGGCCTGGATGGCAAGGCGCAGCTGGAGCTCCGGATCGTGCGGGAAGACGGGCTTGCCGTCGACGACCTCGAGCTCGGGATACAGGTCGGCCTCGACGTTCTCGGAGAAAATGCTCTTAAAGGTCTCGACGAGCTCCTGCAGGTCTTCGGCCGAAAGCTCGGAATCGACGCGAACGCCGGCGACCAGGCGTGCCTGGGTCAGCGCGTTCTCGAACAGGTCGGCGTCAACACCCATAACGACGTTGGAGAACATCTGGATAAAGCGGCGGTAGCTATCCCAGGCAAAACGCGGGTTTTGCGTCTGAGCAATGAGGCCCTGAACGGAGTCGTCGTTGAGGCCCAAGTTGAGGACCGTATCCATCATGCCGGGCATGGAGAACGGGGCGCCCGAGCGAACCGACACGAGCAGCGGATCGGAGGCGTCGCCGAGCTTCTTGCCGCAGCGGGCCTCGAGGTCGGCCTCGGCGGCAACGATCTCATCGAGTGCGCCTTCGGGCCAGACGTTGCCGGCGCCGGAGTACTCGACACAGGTCTGGCAGGTAATGGTGAAGCCACCGGGAACCGGCAGACCGATGCGGCTCATCTCGGCAAGGTTTGCGCCCTTGCCGCCAAGCACGAAGTTCATGGACTTGTCGCCCTCAGTGACACAGGTGCCCTGGGTGTCGGTTCCAAAACGGTAAACCCTCTTGCAATCGCTCACGATACTTCCCCTTCTATGCGCTCTCGCGCACGACCGTGGTGACGAATCGACCCGCCGGATGCGGGCCGTGAGGGAACTATACGGCGGACGTTGAGCGGGCTTGCGTAGAGGGTGCGGGGTTTGGTAAACGAGGTAAATGTGGCGGTAAACGGTAGGTAAAGGTGGTCACATTATGAAGATACCAATGCAAGAGAATTGCAGGTCAAATGCAAGTTCTTTGCTAAATCGCTTTACCAATATCGTGCATTATTTATAGGTAATCTTTTTAAGACGGTGCATTTTTAGCTACCCCAAAGAGTTAGCTTTGCTGGGCTCGGCGGGCGGCGCGGCGGGCACGGGCTTCTTGGATTTCCTCCAGGTGACCGATGATCTCGGAGGCACTCTCCTCGATCGCCTTGCCGTCGGTGCGCACCACAAAGCAGCCCAGACGCTTCATAAGGGCGCGGGCTTCCTCGAGCTCGCTGCGCACACTCTCGGGCTCGACATAGGAGCCGGCGACGGCGCGAGCATAGTCATCGCCCAAGCGGCTATCGCGAATTTCAGAAATAACGTCGACGGTCGAAATCAGGCCGAACAACCGCATCGGGTCGACCTCGTAAATTGACTTCGGCGGCTCCATGCCATGGGCCAAAGGAACATTGGCAACCTTGTAACCCTGATAGGCCAAATACATCGACAGCGGCGTCTTGGACGTACGCGACACACCCAGCAGCACGATATCGGCACCCGACAGATCGTCGCAACCGCGCCCGTCGTCGTGCTCAACGAAATACTCCATGGCCTCGATGCGATGGAAATAGCGGTCATCGGTCTTGTGAATCACGCCCGCGACGCCCTTGGGCGGCACACCGATGAGCGACGACAGCACAGCGAGCGTAGGACCGATCAGGTCGACCGAACGAATATGCAGCATGCCCAGGTAATCGAGCACGCGGGCGCGAAGCGCCGGATCGACAATGGTGTGGAACACGGCAATATCGCGATGGTCCGCATCGACGCGCGGGCCCACAAACGACTTGACCTGCTCCACCGAGTTCACCTTGGGCAGGCGCAAGAGACGAAAAGCCCCTTCATCAAATTGCCCGGACGCCGCAAGCACCACCTCACAAGCGGTATCGCCGAGAGAGTCGGAGATAACGATAACGGTGGGACGAACGGCGACCGGGCAATCCATGCGGGGCTCCTTTTGCGCTTACGCGCAGGCTGGCTTACTTTTTGCGGGCAAGCTCACCGATGTTGGCGATGCCGGAGAAAACGGCCTCGAAGCGGTTGAGCAGCTTAAGGCGATTATCGCGGAGCTGCTCGTCCTTGTCCATGACCATAACCTCGTCGAAGAAGCGGTCGATGGGGGCACGCAGGGCGGCAAGGGCGGCAAATGCGGCCGGATAATCCTCGGTAGCAAGGGCGGCATCGACAGCGGTCTGAGCAGCCTCGGAGGCGTCGGCGAGCGCGAGTTCGGCCTCGCCCATCAGGCTGCGGTCGTACTCCGCACCCAGCTCGGGCTTGGAGATGTGTGCGGCGCGGGCATAGGCCGTCGCCAGGTTGTCAAAGGTCTCGGCGTCGTTCTTGCGAGCCTCGTCGAGGGCGGCGCAGCGGGCGAAGAAGACGGACGGGGCGATGATGTGCACCGCGGAGACGGCGGCAACGGTATCGGCCGGGATCTTTTCGTCGCGGGCCATGCTCACCAGGCGGCCATGGAAGAAGTCGCGAACCTGCTGGGCGACCTCGGCGGCGTCGAACTCAATGCCCTGCTCACTGTAGAGCTCAAGGGCGAAGTCGATGAGCGACGTGGGGTCGATCGGCAGACGGTCGCGCAGGATGTTGATGATGCCGATAGCGGCACGACGCAGCGCATAGGGGTCGGAGGAGCCGGTCGGGGGCTCGCCGATGGCAAAGATACCGGCGATGGTATCGAGCTTGTCGGCACAGGCCACGATGCAGCCAGCGGTGCCCTCGGGCAGCTCGTCACCGGCAAAGCGGGGACGATAGTGATCGCGAATGGCGTGGGCGACCTCGTCGTTCTCCCCCATCGCGGTCGCGTAATAACCGCCCATCACGCCCTGCTGGCTCGTGAACTCGACGACGGCGTTAGACACCAGGTCGGCCTTGCACAGGTGCGCGGCGCGAGCAGCGTCGGCGGCAAGATGGGCGCCCAGATGAGCCTCGCGGGCAATAGCGAGCGCGAGCTGCTCGATGCGCTCGGACTTGGCGAGCACGCTACCGAGCTTCTCCTGGAAGGCAACCTTGGCCAAACGCTCACGGAACTCGTCGAGGGAGATCTTCAGGTCCTCCTCGTAGAAGAACTTTGCGTCGTCCAGACGGGCGCGCACGACGCGCTCGTTGCCGTCGATCACGCGCTCGGCGTTCTCGGGCTTGCTGTTGGAGACGACCACGAATTCACGCGTGAGCTTGCCCTCGCCGTCATAGATCGGGAAGTAGCGCTGATTGGTGAGCATGGACTCGCAGATGATCTCGTGCGGGACCTTAAGGAACTCCTCATCGAAGGTACCGACGAGCACCGTCGGCCACTCGCAGAGGTTAATGACCTCCTCAAAGACCTTCTTAGGCGTATCGACATGGCAGCCGGGACGGGCAGCCTCGACCTCGGCGATACCGGCGAGGATGGCCTCACGACGACGCTCGGCAGAAAGCACGCCGGCATCCTCGAGCACCTGCTCGTAGACGGCGGGGCTGGCGACCACATGGTCACCGGGGCCAAGTACGCGATGACCACGCGTGGTGTTGCCACTCGTCACGTCGGCAAAAGACACGGGCACAACGTCCTCGCCCAGAAGGCAGCAGATCCAACGGACCGGACGCACGAACGTGGCGTGCTCGTGGCCCCAGCGCTGACTACGGTAGTTGGGCCACTGCAGGCCGGCGATGGTCTTCTCGCACAGGGCCGTCAGGATCGGGGTGGCCGGGGCGGAAGGAATGTTCTTCTCGGCAAAGACATACTCGCGACCGTCGGTGTCCTCGCGGCGGACCAGGTCCTCGGCAGCCACACCGCACTTGCGGGCAAAGCCCTGGGCGGCCTTAGTGGCGTTGCCGTCGGCATCGAAGGCGATGTTGGCCGCGGGGCCACGCTTGACCTCGTGAACCTCATCGGTCGCGGTGGCGACGTCGGCAACGAGCGCAGCCAGGCGGCGCGGGCTCGAGATCACACGGACCTCGCCGTGGGCCAGACCGGCCTCGTCGAGACCCTTGGCGATCATGGTGCCAAGCTGCTTGACGGCATTGTTCAGCGGTGCGGAGGGCATTTCTTCCGTACCGATCTCAAACAGGAAATCCTTAGCGTCTGCCATGGCTTACGCCACCTCGCCTTCCTGATCGGCATTCTCGTTGACTCCGGCGACCTCGGCCATGTAGGCCTCGCAGCACGCCTTGGCGACGGCGCGGACGCGCAGGATGTAGTTGGCACGCTCGACCGCGGACAGGGCGCCGCGAGCATCGAGCAGGTTGAAAGCGTGGCTGCACTTCATGACGCAGTCATATGCCGGCAGCGGCAGCTTGCGCTCAAGGCAGGAGTGGCACTCGGCCTCGTAGTCGTCAAACTTCTGACGCATCATCTCGACGTTGGCGACCTCAAAGTTGTAGGCACTAAACTCGCGCTCGTTCTCCAGGAACACGTCGCCATAAGTCATCGGCGTGCCGTCGGGCAGATAGCTCCACACCAGGTCATAGACGGAGTTGACGCCCTGGGCGTACATGGCGATACGCTCCAGGCCATAGGTGATCTCGACGGGCACGGGGTCGACCTCGATGCCGCCCACCTGCTGGAAGTACGTGAACTGCGTGACCTCCATGCCGTTGAGCCAGACCTCCCAGCCAAGGCCCCAGGCGCCCAGGGTCGGGCTCTCCCAGTCGTCCTCGACAAAACGGACGTCATGGTCGTTGGGGTCCAGGCCAATGGCAGCAAGAGACCCCAGGTAAAGCTCCTGGGCGTTGACCGGCGACGGCTTGATGAGCACCTGGAACTGATAGTAGTGCTGCATGCGGTTGGGGTTCTCGCCGTAGCGGCCGTCGGCGGGACGGCGGCAAGGCTGAGCGTAGCAGGTGCGCCACTCGGCGGGACCGAGCGAGCGCAGCGTGGTCGCGGTGTGGAAGGTACCGGCACCGACCTCGGAGTCATAGGGCTGCATAATGACGCAGCCCTGCTCGCCCCAGTACTGCTGGAGGCGCAGGATGATGTCTTGGAAGGAAAGCGATGAAGCGTTCATGCCTCTAATATCCCCTCGTCGAAACGATTACACGGTTAGGTACTGTACTATAGCGGTTTTTAGTCGATAGCGCCGATGCGGTTGAGCGGCCAGTAGCGCACAAGCGCCACGGCGATCAAATCAGAGCGATCGACGGGACCAAAGTAGCGTGAGTCGGCAGAGTTTTCGCGGTTGTCGCCCATCACCCACACGCACCCGTCGGGAACGGTGTAGGGATAGCTTACCTGAGCGCCGGGAGCCTGGACCGAAAGCGGCCAGCTCATGCCGGTCGTGTAGTCCTCGTCGAGCGCCTGGCCGTCAACGACCACCTTGCCGTCCTGAAGGTCGACCGTCTGGCCGGCCGTGGCAATAACACGCTTGACGAGAACATCGTGCTCGGAGGTGCCATCGGGGTTGTGGAACACCACGATATCGCCTTGGCTGACAGGCTGGCCGAGCTCAAGGCTCACCTTTTGCGCCAGGATCTGGTCGCCGATCTCGATCGTGGACTCCATGGAGCCGGTGGGCACCACAAAGGGTTCGACCACAAACGAGCGAATCAGGAAGGTGGCGACCAGTGCGATCGCGACGACCACGATCCACTCAAACGCACCCTTTAGCACGGAATGCTGCGATGGAACCATTCTCACTCCTTGCTCGGCGAATACGATGCGTCCAGGATGTCCTGCGCGTATGCGCGCTCCTCGGGCGTAAGCCGCGCCGTCTCGATCAGGTCGGGACGCCAGCGGCAGGTGCGCTCGATGGCATTCTTACGGCGCCAGGCGTCAACCTTGGCATGGTCACCGCTCACGAGCACCGGCGGCACGCCCTCGCCGTTGAACTCGGCGGGGCGGGTGTACTGCGCGTACTCGAGCAGGCCTCCGTCCTCGGCGGTCGAGAACGACTCGTCGACGTTGCTCATCTCGTCACCAAGGGCGCCGGGAATGAGGCGCACGACGGCATCGGCAACGACCATAGCGGGAAGTTCACCGCCCGTAAGCACGTAGTCGCCGATCGACAGACGCTCATTGGCATACGCATACGCGCGCTCGTCGACGCCCTCGTAGCGGCTGCACACAAACAGCAGGCGCTCACTTTTGAGCAGGCGCTCGGCCACATGCTGCGTAAAGGGCTCGCCACAGGGGGTGAAGAACACAACCGTGGGCTTGGGACCCTCTGCGCTAATGGCCTCGATGGCCTCTGCGATAGGCTCGACCTTCATGAGCATGCCCTGCCCGCCGCCGTACGGCTCGTCATCGACGGTACGATGGCGGTCGTGCGTCCAGTCGCGCAGGTTATACGCCTTAAAATCAAAAAGGCCGGCCTTGCGGGCGCGGCCCAAAATCGATGTGGACATGACGGGCTCAAACATCTCGGGAAAGACCGAAAGGGTCTCAATCAGCATGTTGTCCTCCCTACTTGTCCATATCGATCAGGCCGTCCATAACATGGACGGAAATTGTTCCTGTGTCGGGAAGATCGAGCACAACCTGCTCGATCACGGGAATCAGTACCTCGCCGTACCGATCGCCCTCGACAACCCAAACATCGTTAGCGGGCGTCGACATGATCTCGACAATCGTGCCGAGCGAACCGAAGCGCTCGTCGGTCACCTCGCGACCCATGAGGTCGGTATAGGCGGCGTCGAGCGAATCGAGCTCAAAGTCTTCGCGATTTGCCAGCACGTAGCATCCGGTGATGCCCTCGGCGGCCGTCAAGTCGTCTATGCCCTCAAACGAGACCAGATCGCCATCGCCCGTATCGGTGACGGACACGACCGTGCAAAAACGGTCGCGCTTAAGCGCCGGCGGCGTCAAGGCGACACGCATACCCGGCTCCAATACAGAAGGAAGCCCCCGCAGCGGCTGCGCGAGGACCTCCCCCTTCCTTCCGTGCGGCTTGACCACACGGGCGATGTTTTTGTACTGGGACCTCAAGGTCCTAGCCCAGAACCTCTACCTCGACAGCGGTGTCGAGGCGAGCGGCCAGTGCACGGGCGAGCGTGCGAATGGCCTTAATGGTACGGCCACGACGGCCGATGACCTTAGCGACGTCATCCTCGGCAACAGAAACCTCAATCGTAGAGGCGTCGTCGCCATCGATGACCTCGAGGCTCACGGAATCCGGGTCGTCGACGATCTGAACAACGAGATATTCGACGAGATCAGCGATGCGATCTGAGAGCATTGCCTCACCCTCGAGCTGTGCAGCGTCAACCTCAGGCACGATTTACTCCTCGGCGCCCTCAGCGGCCTCAGCGGCAGCCTTAGCGGCCTCGGCCTCTTTGGCGAGCTGCTTCTTGGACTTCTTGACGACGGTCTCGGTCTTCTCGCCCTCGTTGGCGGCCTTGACCAGAGCGGCGACGGCGTCGGTGAGCTGAGCGCCCTTGGACTGCCAGTCGGCGATCTTCTCGAGGTCGAGGTTGATGGTCTTGGGGGCGGTCATCGGGTTGTAGCGGCCAACCTCCTCGATGATACGACCGTCACGCGGGGCGCGGGAATCGGCGACGACGACACGGTAGTACGGACGCTTCTTAGCGCCGTGACGAGCAAGGCGAATCTTGACTGCCAAAGGAAACTCCTCCAACCAAGCAGCTTTAGGCTGCAACTACAAACAAACAGTTGAACATAATACGCCATCGACGCGGGCAGGTGAAGTCCGTGAGACCAACTTCTTCGGTGTAGTCGAGGGCAAATCAATATCTTAGACAAGAATTCGGGATTTGCAAGCACATACACGCACCCCACATGAGCTGCGCGGTATACTCATAACATGGAAAGACGCGAACATACATACGGTTATGAGGATGCCATGGGCGTCACGCCGCCTCCCTGGACGGGTCCGGCGGTGGGCCTCATGGACCTCGATGCGTTTTTTGCGAGCGTGGAGATGCTCGATCATCCCGAATGGCGCGGAAAGCCGCTCATCGTGGGCGGAGACGCCGATTCGCGTGGCGTCGTGTCCACGTGTTCGTATGAGGCGCGTCGTTTTGGCGTGCACTCTGCCATGGCCTCGGCCGAGGCGCGGCGCCTGTGCCCGCAAGCCATTTGGACGCACGGGCACTTTGATCGCTACCGCGAGGTGAGCGCGCAGGTCATGGCGATTCTCGCCGACGAGACCCCGCGCGTTGAGCGCGTATCCATCGACGAAGCCTTTATCGATATCACACCGGGTCGCTTTGCGCCCGAAGACCCGTTGCTGGTTGCACGGCGTATAAGCGACCGCGTGGCAGCGCTGGGAGTGACGTGCTCCATTGGCGTGGGCTGCAACAAGACGGTCGCAAAGATCGCAAGCGAGCGGGATAAGCCGTTTGGGCTGACCATCGTGCGTCCCGGAACCGAACAGCGCTTTTTGGCCGCGCTGCCGGTATCTGCCATGAGCGGCATCGGGCGCTCGGCAGAAGAGCGACTGCGCCGCATGCGCATCTACACGCTCGGCGAGCTATCCCGCGCACCGAAATCCACCTTGGCCTCTATTTTTGGCATCAACGGCGAACGCATGCGCCAGCGTGCGCTGGGACTCGAACTCTCCGAAGTCACGAGCCTCGATGAAGAGCGCGAGGTCAAGTCGGTCAGCAATGAACGCACCTTTGCGAAAGATTTAACTGAGCGTGGGGACATCGAAGCGGCGATTGCGCTATTGGGAGAGTCAGTGGGACGCCGTCTGCGCCGTCAGGGACTAACGGGCGCCACGGTGACGCTCAAACTCAAGTATTCGTATGGAAGCGGTCGATCGGCACAGCGCCGGCTGCCCCATCCGACCGACGATGAGAACATCTTCGTGGCAGTGGCGCTCGAACTGCTCGACAACATCTGGCAGGAAGGGATGCATGTGCGCCTGGCGGGCGTCGGCATGAGCGACTTCGACCATCAGGGCGGTATCCAGACCGACCTGTTCTGCGAAATCGACGACCGCGGAGCCCAATCCAGCGACCGTCGCGACCTCTCGGTCGCCATCGACGCCGTCCGAGACAAGTTCGGCGACACCGCCCTATCCTTCGGCCGCCAATCCCGCTTCAACGATTAGTCCCTAAGGCAAAAAGAAAGCCGGGCAGCTGCGAATGATTATTCTAGGACGGGGTTTTTTTAATCATTTGGAGCGTCATTTCGCCCTTTGAATGATATTGGTCCCTATTCCCGTCAGACGCGAAATCTGGTCAATCGTAAACCCCCGATGCCTCAACACTGCCAGAAGACGATTTCGCTCTGATTTCGGCAAAGTTTTAAGCTGATAAGGCTCATGCGGAGCCAAAAGAGCCCGGGCAACTTCCAGCGCATCCATATCGGAGATGTGCTTACCTTCGGGCATAAAATAGGGATTAGGCTTGCCGTCGGTACTCGAAAGATAAAACGCTTCCGTACCCCCAAACAGATTGAGAATACCTTCACAATCACAAATTTCGGGATGAGAGAAATACTCATGGAAGCTGCTCCAGCGATACAGAGGAGCAGAAGAAATACCTGCTTTTGCAGGATTGTCGTGTATGTATCGGACGCAACGGAGCAGCTGTTTGTCGTCAGAAATGATCACACTCTTGAATCGTTCCTGGAACACCGGTCCGCGGCGGCCGGTTTTTTGATTGAAGTGTTTCGCATATGCCGTATCAATCGCATGCATAGCAACGCTCATCTGATTATCGAGATCATCAAATAGCAGGTGAACATGATTGTCCATGAGGCACCAGGCAAGAAGACGAATATGAGCGGACGTAAATCGTCTGTTCATTAGATTGAGGAAATAAAGGCGATCGTCATCGTCTTCGAAGATCAGCTGGCCAGCACAGCCCTTGAGCATGACGTGATAATGGCCAAGTTCGGACAACGCACGGGCAACACGAGTCATCGAAACCCTCCCTTCCAAGGATGCAGTAGTCACAGCATACAAAAGGAAAGGAAGAAAAAGGCCGAACCGCCCAACAAAGGTGAGCGGTTCGGCAAACGGTAGCAATGATTATTTTATCCCCGTCCCAGAAAAATCATTTAGAGGAGGTTGAGGGGGGAGCTGGGGGGCGTCTCCCCAGAGTTTCTCGAGGCGGTAGAAGTCGCGGGCTTCGGGAGTGAAGACGTGGACGACAACCGAACCGTAGTCCATGAGCATCCAAGTCTTCTGCTCGCGGCCCTCGATGGAGAACGGATGCTCGCCGCAAGCCTCGGCGACCTTCTCCTCGATCTCGTCGACAATTGAATCGACCTGGCGGTTGTTGGCACCGGTGGCAAGCACGAAGTAGTCGCACACATCGGAAAGCTCGGTCAGGTCGAGCACCTGAACGTCCTCGCCCTTCTTGTCGTAGGCGGCCTGCGCGGCGGCGCGGGCGACATCCTCGGCGGCGACACCGCTCGCGGACAGCGAGGCGGCAGTGCGGTCGGACGTGGCGGCGAAGCTCTTGTGCTCCACGCCTTCAAGAATCTGCTCGTCGGTCATGGTCTCGTCGGCCATGGAATACCTCTTTCTAGACAGCCCGAGCTAGCGCAGCTGGGCGTAATGGTTGTAAATCGTAATAGCCGTGGGATAAAGATAGCGCCCGGACTGGATCACATAGACCAGACCCTGCGCAAAACAGGAGAAGAACAACTCATCGAGCGTCGACTCCCCCACCATCTTGCGCAGCGCATGGGCATAATCGCCGTGGCGGTTGGGTTCGATGGCATCGGCAACAAAGACCACAATATCGAGCGGCGTCATGTCGCAAGCGCCCACGGTGTGACGGTCGACAGCCTGAAAGACTGCCGGAGACAGCTCGGGAAAAAGCTGCGGAAGTTCATAGGCGGCAACAGGGCCATGCAAAAGCGGCGTCGCGGCGGAAGGAGAGCCGGCAATCTTAATGCCGTAATGCAGAGCGCGCGTGACCAGCTCGTCGTCGGAGAGCACTTTGTCCCAGTCATGGATCAGGCCGGCGGCAGCGGCATCAAAGCGGTCAACGCCGTAGACCTCGGCCAGATGAAGTGCGGTCTCGGCAACACCCAGCGAATGCACATAGCGCTTGCGCTTATCCTTCATGCGAACATCGAGCAGCTCTTGAATGCGCTTGAGCAGCGCGCGCTCATCGCCCTCAAACTGATCCTCTACCGACAACGTAGACCCCCATCACTCAAAATCTTCTTGGCCCAAATCGGCATATAGCCTGCGTTTGCGAATGTAGCCGAGCACGGACTCGCTCGTAAGATAGCGCACGCTCATACCGCGGGCAACACGCTTGCGAATGTTCGTCGAGCTGATCGCCAGCGCCGGAATCTGAATATAGCGCACGTCGAACGGCAGCCCCGACTCTTTGATTCGGGCACGCGCCGTATCGATATCAAAGCCCGGTCGTGTCGCCGCAATAAAGGTAGCAAGCTCAGCGATTCGTCCGGCATCATGCCAGGTCACGATATCGATGATCGCGTCGGCGCCCGTAATAAAGTAGAGCTTTACCTGCGGCGGGTAAAAGTCGCGAAGGGCATGAAGCGTATCGGCCGTATAGGTTACGCCCGGGCGGTCGATCTCGAACCGGCTCGCCAAAAAGGCCGGGTTCGCGGCGGTCGCGAGGACCGTCATGGCATAACGGTCCTCGGCAGGCGTCACCGGCTTGTCAAGCTTAAAGGCAGGAGAGCCCGCCGGCATAAAGAGCACAGCGTCCAAGTCGAGCGACTCGCGCGCCTGCTCGGCGGTCACCAGGTGCCCGTAATGGATGGGATCAAAGGTGCCACCCATAATGCCGAGCCTAAACTCCTGCCCGTCCTCTAGAGGAAGCTCGGGCAGACCGATTCCACCGCGCAGCGACATGGCTTACTCGCCCTCCGGTGTCTCGGTATCGCCCGCGGCATCCGCTGCATCCGTCGCATCGACAACCTCGACGCCCTCATCCGCAGCATCGGCCACGTCAATGGCTTCAACGGCAACGTCCTCGCCAGCATCCTCGAGCTCCTCGTACTCCGAGAAGTCCTCGGCGCCCTCAAAGTCAAAGGCGCGCTGGCAAATGCGGACCTCGTCGCCCGCACGGCAACCGGCCTTCTCGAGCGCATCGTCAACACCCATACGCGCAAACTTATGCTGCAGGTAAATGACGGCTTCCTCATTTTCCCAGTCGGTCTGAATGACCATGCGCTCGATGGCACGACCGACCACGCGGAAGGCACCGGGCTCTTCCTGGACAATGCGGAAACGCTTCTCTCGCTGCAGGCGACGGCGCTCCCATTCATCGTCGCGCAGGTCGACCGGCTCATCGGAGACCGCCAGCTCGGCGCGGAGCTTGGCCACCTGCTCACCCACGGCAAGCATCAGCGTGTTGAGGCCGGCGCCCGTCACGGCAGACACGGCAAAGAACATATGGCCATCGTCGAGCGCTGCACGCTTGAGGTCGGCAATCTTATCGGCCGTGCCCGGCGCGTCGCACTTGTTGGCAACGACAATCTGCGGACGCTCCGAAAGCTCGGCGCCATACTGCTCGAGCTCGCGGTTGATGATGCGATAGTCCTCGACCGGATCGCGATCCTCAAAACCACCCGTCATGTCGACGACATGCATGATTAGGGCCGTACGCTCAATGTGGCGCAGGAACTGGTGACCCAGGCCCTTGCCCTCGCTCGCGCCCTCGATGAGACCGGGGACGTCGGCAACGACGTAAGAATATTCGCCGGCACGCACCATGCCGAGGTTCGGCACGAGCGTGGTAAACGGGTAATCAGCGATCTTGGGGCGGGCGGCACTCATGCGCGCAATGAGCGATGACTTACCCACCGAGGGAAAGCCCACGAGCGCGGCATCAGCCATAAGCTTCATCTCGAGCTCAATCCAGTGCTCCTCGGCCGGCTCGCCCAGCTGGGCGAACGCGGGCGCGCGGCGCACCGACGTCACAAAGTGCGTATTGCCGAGACCACCGGCGCCACCAGGGGCCACGACAACGCGCTCGCCATCATGCACCAGATCGGCAATCTCGAACATCGGGGTCTGCGTCTCGGGGTCGAGCTCGCGCACCACGGTGCCCATAGGGACCTTGAGAATCAGGTCCTCGCCGCTCTTGCCGTTACGACGGGCACCCTGCCCGTGCGTGCCGCGCTCGGCGCGGAAGTGATGCTTAAAGCGGTAATCGATCAGCGAAGACAGCTGAGCATCGGCCTGGATGACGACATTGCCGCCACGACCGCCGTCGCCGCCATCGGGGCCGCCCTTGGGGACAAATGCCTCGCGCCTAAACGACATACATCCGGCTCCGCCGTCGCCGCCGCACACGTTAATGCGGCTGATATCGGTGAACTGTGACAACAGAATCGCCTCCTACAAAAAAGAGGGAGACCCTTGAATCCTAAAACTCAAGTGCCTCCCACATATGTGCTCTATGAAGGGTGAATTACGCGTTCGCGAGCGGGCGTACGCTGACCCTGTGCTTGATACCCTTGTGGAACTCAACGGTACCGTCGACCAGCGCGAACAGCGTGTCGTCCTTACCACGGCCAACGTTCTCACCCGGGTGGATGTGCGTGCCGTGCTGACGGACGAGAATCGTGCCCGTGGTTACCGTCTGGCCGGCATAGCGCTTCGTGCCAAGGCGCTGACCGCGGGAGTCACGGCCATTACGGGAGGAACCGAGTCCTTTTTTGTGTGCCATTGTGTATACCTACTCTTTCGTTACGAGTGTAATCTACTCGGCGACGGGAGCCTCGGCAACAGCCTCAGCCTCTGCCTTGACAGCCTTCTTGGCGCGGGAGGTAGCCTGAACCTTCACGATCTTAAGCTTGGTGAGCTGCTGACGGTGACCCTTCAGACGACGATAGCGCTTGCGCTTGTGGAACTTGAAGACCAGCTGCTTCTCGCCCTTGAACTGCTCAACGATCTGAGCGGTAACCTTGGCCTTGGCCAGCTTGTCGGGATCGGTGACGATCTTCTTACCATCGTTGAGGAAGATAACCGGCAGGGTGACCTTGTCGCCCTCATTGCCCTCGATCTTCTCGACGGTGATGACATCGTCGGTGGCGACCTTGTACTGCTTGCCGCCCGTGTTAACGATTGCGTACATGTTTACTTGCCCTTCATGCATCAGTTAGTGCAACAGTCGAATATAGTAGCAGGCGAAAATACCCCCGTCAACGAGTATGTGGAGCAAATCCACAAGTTCGCACAGGTATGGGGCTGACGAGTCGGCCCTCGTCGTCCTCGCATGCTTGATTCTGACGCTCGACATCGTAGGAGCAGATGGTCACGAGGTCTTGCATACCGGTGGAAACAATAGGTGCATCCACGCCCGGGGTCAAGCCCTGCAACAAAACATCAGCAGCGGAAAGCAAAATTTCCGGACGCATGGAGCCCTCGTTGTCAGCATGGGTGTCGAGCATGAGCACCAAATGATCCGGGCGCTCCCCCGCCGTGAGCTCATAGCCCACGAGCGTGTGATCCAAATCCAAGCGCTTGCTCTTTTTTCCGCGCGCGTAGTCGATGCCATGGCCCGCGCGCAGCGTGTCGATCGCACGATGCACCTCGTCGGCGCTTACGGGCGCCTCGGGGTCCAGATGCAGGTCGATGCGATACGACAGGCGCGTGAGCTGCGCCGTCAACGCCGGCGTGCGCACGTCGATGTACGCCGCCTCGATGGGCGCCAGATCGGCCGGAGACGCCGCAGCCAGGCGCCCAAACGCCTCGTCGAGCGCCACGAACTCGGTCATAAACAGGTCATACCACTCACATGTCGACGACGTACCCACCGGTAGCGCCGAAGAGAAGCCCACGCGCATGTGCGGAGAGAAGCCCTGCGTGACGGCATAGGGAAGTCCCGCACGGCGCACGATGCGCTCAATGGTATGGATCACTTCGAGATGGCCCAGGTACTTAAGGCGATCGCACTTGCCATAGCGAACACGAAGCCTAAAGAGCGAGGGGTTGTCGGTCAGGCGCTCACTCATGCGCGATCACCCATCAATACATTCTTGGCGTGGAGCGTGGGGCAGATCCCGCAGCCGGTGCACGACGTGCGGGTGCAGTCGGGAGTCGTGACGCCCTCGAGCGAGCGACGGTACTCGCGCTCGAGGAAGCCGCGCGTGCAGCCGGGGCTCACGTGCTCCCAAGGCAGGCGCCAGTCCAACTCGTAGGGCAGGTGCACGAGCTCATTGAGGTCGATGCCGTTTTTGGCAGCAGCCTCCTTCCAGTTATCGAGTGAGAAATGCTCTACCCAGGCGTCAAAGCGAGAGCCCGAACGCCAAGCGTCGATGATGACGGGCGTCATGTCACGACCGGCGCGGGACAGCGCGGCCTCGATGAGCGAGGTCTCGGCATCGTGGTAATGCACGCGAACGGCACGGTTGCGAACGCTCGTGATAAGCAGCTTCTGGCGACGCTTGACGTCGTCGTAGTCGAGCTGCGGGCACCATTGGAACGGCGTGGCAGCCTTGGGGATAAAGACCGAAACCGAGATGGACACCGAGATCGAGCCGCGACGAGCCTTGGGCACCACGGAACGACCGAGCTCCAGCACGTGATCGGCCAGATTGGCGATGGCCACGATGTCCTCGTCGCGCTCGCCGGGAAGGCCCATCATAAAGTAGAGCTTCATGCGGTTCCAGCCGGCCTCGAAGGCCGCCTTGGCCGCACGGTCCAGGTCCTCCTCGGTCACGTTCTTGTTAATGATGTCGCGCATGCGCTGGCTGCCGGCCTCGGGCGCGAACGTCAGGCCGCCCTTCTTTTCGCCGGCGACCGACTCGGCCATATCCACGCCAAACGAATCCAGGCGCTGCGACGGAATAGACACGCGAATACCCGTATCCTCCAGGCGACGGTTGAGCCTGCCGAGCACGTCGCGAATGCAGGAGTGGTCGGTCGTGGAGAGCGAGGTCAGCGACACCTCGTCATAGCCGGTCTTTTCCAGACCCTGAATCACCGACGAGACGATCTGGTCGGCCGAGCGCTCGCGCACCGGGCGATACGTCATGCCGGCCTGGCAAAAACGACAGCCGCGGGCGCAGCCGCGCAGGATCTCGATAGACAGGCGGTCGTGGACCAGCTGCGCATAGGGCACGCACGACTGCGACAGCGGATTCGTGGCGCCGAAATCCTCGAAGACGCGCTTGTAGACCACGGTCGGCGCATCCTTGCCTTCACGCGGCACGGTGTAGCCATGCGGCGAGCAGGGCTCGTCGTGACGAACCTCATAGAGCGACGGCACGTAGTTGCCGGCAATGGATGCAAGCTGCTCAACAATCTGCGCGCGCGGGACTCCTTCATCACGCAGGCGGCGATGCAGCTGGCAGGTCTCGAGCAGCGATTCCTCGCCCTCACCGATGAGGATGGCATCGAAGAAGGCCGCGTACGGCTCGGGGTTGTACACCGAGGGGCCGCCGGCGATGATGATGGGGTCGTCTTCGCCTCGGTCGGCCGCCAACAGTGGAATGCCAGCGAGGTCGAGTGCCTCGAGGAAGTTCGTCACCGCCATCTCGTGCGGCACATGCAGACCGACGATATCAAACGAAGCGACAGGCGCTGCACCCTCGAGCGAGAGCAACGGAATGCCCGCCTCGCGCATAGCGTCACCCATATCGGGCCACGGCACATAGCCACGCTCGCAGGAGATGCCCTCGGCCTGGTTAAGGATGTTGTAGAGGATGGCGATGCCCTGGTTGGGCAGACCGACCTCGTACACATCCGGATAGATCAGGCAGCAACGGTAGTCGGCATCGGCCTTGGAAAGCGTGCCCCACTCGTGATCGATATAGCGACTCGGCTTCTCGACCTTGGCGAGCAACGGCTCAATTAAATGAAAACAATCTTGGTATGCAACGCGCAACGGAAAACCCCTAAGCAGCGAGATCTGATGCGTCCTGATAGGACGCCATAGGACGGGTAGCGCCCGCGACCGTGGTCACCAGATCGCGAACGCGGGAGAACGTGGCAGTGACCACCTCGTTGGCACGACTGTAGTCGACATCGCGCTCGTAGAGCGAAACGAGCGCACGGCCCATGCCATAGGTGCCCGCGGCAGCAGTAAGCGCCTTGACGGCAAACCCAATATGCGGCGTCTGCTTGACGAGCGCGCGGGTGACCGCGCGGATCACCAAGCCGCCGGCAAGCACGCCCGCGACCTCGTAGCCGCGCTCGGGCTTAATGCCGCGTCCAAAGACGGCAGCGAGCTCAAAGAGCATGCCCACCTGCGCCAGCGCCATAACGGGATAATCGGCGCCCGGCAAAAACACCAGCGCACCGGTCGCCATATTGGTGAGCGCGCACGAGGTGATGATACGATTGGCCGCCGCGATGCGCATGAAGGCAAAGTTCGCCGCAAAAGCCGTTTCCTTGTCGGTGCGATCGAGAATCCAGCGGGCAAGCGTCTCGAGCAGATACGTCTTATCGGTTGCCGCTACCACGCCGAGCATGGGCGTGGACTCCTCGATAAACGGCACCTCCACAGCAGACTCGGCAAGCACGCACACGGGCGCACCGGCGATCACGAGCTCCTGCACGGCACTCTCCAAGCGGTCGGAACCACACGAGAGCACCAGTACCACATCGGTATCGGTCTTTGGAGCAATTCGCTCCTCCCCCAGACGCTCGACGCGCACAATGCCCGAGGTCGTCTGCGGCACAAAGGCGTCACGCACCGTCTCGGCCAGAAAGCGCGAGGCGGACGAATCCAGATAGACCGAGACGCGCACCGGCGTATCGGAATCCTTCTTAACGGACGCGCCCATCTTAAAAGCGCGGGTCAGCTTATCTACGGGAATTTTCATAGCAAACCCCTCCAGCGGTTACGCGGCGCCCGAACGATGCCGCCATATGGATTGTACGATACCCACCGTCAGCAGCTGGATCATCATCGAAGACGAACCAAAGCTAATAAACGGTAGCGGAATACCGGTAATCGGCATCATGCCGATGCACATGCCGATGTTCTCGAAGGTCTGGAATGCCCACATGCCGACGATACCTACGCACGACAGACGCAGGAACAGCGACTCGCACTTAAAGGCGACGCGAATCGTCGAAAAGATCAGCAGCACGTAGAGGCACAGGAGCAAAAAGGAACCGCAAAAGCCAAAGGTCTCGGACAGGAAGGCGAAGACGAAGTCGGTGTGGAACTCAGGCAGAAAGCCGCCGGCCGACTGCGTCGCATGCCCCAGGCCCTTACCAAAGAAGCCGCCCGAGCCAACGGCGATAAGCGACTGCTGCAGGTTGTAGGCATCGTCCGAATCGGCATTATCGGGGTCGATAAAGACCGTCAGACGGTTCATCTGATACTGCTTGATGAGCACATCGTGGCCGAGCAACGAATCAAAGACCGAATCAAGCGCCAGGACGAGGGCCACCAGGCCCACGAGCAGGGCCAGGGTCGACAGCACCCATTCGCGGCGTGCACCGCTCATGCAGATGACGATGGCGCCCGAAACCAGCACGACCAGGCCCGAGCCCAGGTCACCCATGGCAACGACGGCCAAAAACGGAATGGACAGCATGCCGCAGAGCTTGACGTAGTCGCGAACGGTATCGATGCGACCGTTATACTGCGAGCCAAGCGTAGCAATAAAGAAGATGGTGATGAGCTTGGCAAGCTCAACCGGCTGGAACGTCAAGCCGATACCGGGAATCTTGATCCAGCCCGTCATGCCCAGACCGCCCGTATAGGACAGACCCGGAATCTTGGGCGAGAAGATCACGATCAGGTCGATGACGAGCAACGCCGTCGAGAAATTGGAAATACCGCGCAGGTCGGTTCGCCAGACGAGCACCGCCAGCACCGCTCCGATGCCAATTCCCAGCAAATGGCGCGAGAACGAAGCATCGGCCTTAAACTGCGAAGCCGACCAGATAATGATGGCACCGTAGGCGACGAGCGCCACAGTAGCCACGAGCACACCGATATGCACCTTTTGGCGAAACGTGCCGCGCGAGGCCGAAAGTTGCTTGTTGACGCGGTCCAGGCTGCTGCGAGAGCCGGTCTTGGTTGAACGGAACAGATCCGCCGGAGAAAAATCCATCGCAACCTCCTATCGAACCGAAGAATCGCCCGAGGCCGAAGAGGTATCGGGCTCGTCATAAATCACGCCGAGCACGTCGCGCACGACATGCATCGCGGTATCTGAGCCACCGCCGCCCTGCTCCAGGACGGTAGCGATGACATACTTGGGATCATCGGCCGGTGCATAGGCGCAGAACCACGCGTATTCGTCCTCGCCACTTTTCTCGCCCGTGCCCGACTTGCCGTATACCTGCGGCGTCAGGGTGCCAAAGTGCGCCGCCAGGGACGTCGATGCCGTGTAAATCACGTCGTGCATGCCGTTGCGAACAAGAGCCAAATCCGAATCGCTGTTGATCTTGGCCTCCAGGCGCTTCTTCTTGCCCTTGCCATTGTACTTATAGGCATCGCCGTCGCCATCGCGCGACACGGCAGACAAAAATACGTGAGGCACGTACTGTTTGCCGCCGTTGGCAAGACCCATATAGGCGCACGCCATCTGCAGGGGCGTCACCAGGATGTCGCCCTGGCCGATAGCAATGTTGGTCATATCGCCGGCATTCCACTTGCGGTCCTCGGCAGAGGCGTCGGTGAAGTATGACTCTTTCCACTCGGCATCGGGAATACGACCCGCGCCCTCACTCGGCAGATCGATACCGCAGGTCTTGCCTAGGCCCCAGCGACGAAAGACCTCCTGCAGGCCCTCGGGATGTTGCTCGTCATAAAAGAACGCCTTACCCATGTCGTAGAAGACGGGGTCGCACGAGTTGGCGATACCCGACTGCAGCGTCATGGTGCCGTGGCCAGACGTCAGCCAGCAGCGCTTGCCCCAAGCCTTGCCCAGACCCGTCCAATAACCCGTGCAGTTGGTTGTCTGCGTTGAAGTGTAGGTTCCAAACTCAAGACCGGCCAGTGCCGAGAGCGGCTTGATGGTCGAGGCCGACATGTACTGTCCGCTAATGGCGCGGTTGAGCAGCGGGTGCGAACCCTTGTCATCATTGAGCTCGGTCCACACGTCATTTGAGACGCCGCCGATAAAGACGGACGGATCGAACTTGGGCTGGCTCGCCATGCCCAGGATCTCGCCATTGTTGGGATCGAGACACACCACAGCGCCGTTGCCGGCATTGCTGTAGCCAGTGGTCTTGGCAAGCTCGATAGCGCTCGCCAGCGCCGTCTCACAGGCCTGTTGGATCTTAAGGTCGAGCGTGAGCTTAATGTCGGAGCCGGCCTTCGCGGGCACGGCGCCGGCCTGACCGGTCACATTGCCCGAGGCATCGACCTTGACGGTCTGCTCGCCACGAATACCCTGCAGCAGGTTTTCGTAGTAGCTCTCAACGCCCGCCTGGCCCACGATATCGCCCGACTGGTACGTAATCTTGCCAGCAGAAGCATCATCATCGCCAGAGGTTTTCTTATTCTGGGCCTCGAGCTGCTCGGAGGTAATGGTGCCGGTATAGCCCAAGATATGGCATGCCGTCTCGCCGTATGGATACTGGCGCTCGGTACGCTCGGCAATCTTGACGCCCGGGAACTCGCCGGCGTGTTCCTTGATATAGGCAACCGTGGAGCGACGGACGTCCGTCGCGATGGTATGCAGGCTCTGAGCGCCCTCTGTATTGTCCTGAATATTGCGAAGGACCGCCACATAAGGCATTCCAAGCACGTTGGCAAGATGGCGAACCAGAACCTCATCCTCGGCAAGGTCGCGGTAGGCCACGACAGCAAGTGAGGGACGGTTCTGGACAAGCGCCACGCCATTGCGGTCGAGGATGCGGCCGCGCACAGCGGGTGTGGTAACGGTGCGAGTCTGATTACTATTGGCCTGCTTCTCGTAATAGTCCGACGAGACCATCTGCATGCCCCACAGCTTGACGGCAAGTGCCGCAAACATCGCGCCCACACCCGTGGTGAGGATGGAAAAGCGGCCCTTAAAGGCGGTCGCCGCGGTATTGCCCTCGCCCTCGGTGGCGCGCGGGGCCGTTCCATGCTGTGTATCGTAGGTAAAACGGGAATCGCCTCGACGCATGATGACCAGCGCGACCACGATGGCCACAACCAGCACGATACCGGCGATAATAACCGTCATCTGGGAAGACATCTACGGGCCTCCCCTATTTGAGCTTGCGGGTCTTGGGCTTAAAGCGCATACCCGTCTGGCGTCCGCCACGTGCGGAGAATCCATAGCCGGACTGCGGCACGACGCCGGACATCAAAAACGGAATGGCAACCAGACCCGTCAGGATCGAGGACGGCAGCGCATGGCCGAAGATCGCCACGACAAAGCTCGTCTCCAAACCCATAAACAGCAAGATGATGCTGTAGATCACATTAATGACGAGCGCGAAGGCGCCCACAGTGACGCCGCGCGCACTTGGGGTACCGCCCGTCTGACCGACGGCGCTGTGCACCAGGGCAAAAGAACCCACGGTCAGCAGGAGCGACATAATGCCCACCGGCACGGCAGCGGACAGGGCATAAAACAAGCCGCTGCAAAAACCGCACACGACGGCACGGGTCGGGTCGCCCGAGAACACACTCAGGCACACCAAGATAATCATGAAGTTGACGCGACCACCCGCAATGGAGATCTGCGGTGCCAGGCCTGCCTGCAGCAGCACGCACACGATGGCGGCGATCACAAACGTGCGGGAGCTCATCCCCTGCTCGTGTAGATCCATGGACATGCCCCCTATTCGTTCGAGCCAGAATCGGTCATCTCGGACGTGTCGGAACTGTCATCCGAGCTCTCGTCCTTCGTCTTGGTTGCAGCATCGCGCGACGTTCCCTGCGGCGTGCTGTTGGCCGTGCTCACGTCCTCATCCGAGGCCGACTGTTCATCGGTCAGCGAGGTAATGACCAGCACTTCCTCGTTGTTCTCGGCCGTGGTCTGAGCGCGCACCACAATGGTGTAGTACACGTCGTTTGCCGATTTCTCAACCGACGAGACGGTGCCGAGCGGTAGACCCTTGGGGAACACACCGCCGATGCCCGAGGTCACGATGATGTCGCCAACCTTAACGTCGGAGTCGACGCTCACGTACTCAAGACGCAGCGTGCCGTCAGCCTGACCCTGCAGCATGCCCTGGGCGCGCGTGTCCTGTACCATGGCGGACACACCCGAGTTCTCGTCGCCAATCAGGCGCACGGTGGACGTCTTGGCCGAGACTTCGATGATCTGGCCGATAACACCGGCAGAACTCGTCACGGGCATGTTGATGGTAAGGCCGTCGGCAGAGCCCTTGTCGATGGTAACGGTCGAGGTCCAGGCATCGCCCGAGGCACCAACGATACGAGCAGCGGTCGATTTGAGGTTATAGGTCGACTGCAGGCCGACCAGCCCCTCCAGACGCTCGGCGGTCTTTTGAGACTCGGAGAGCTCGGCAACCTTAGAGGTCAGTTCCTCGTTTTGCTTCTTAAGCTCGTCGAGCGTGTCCTGCGACGCCGTAAGGTTAGAGAACACGTTGCCGATGGCATTGAAGGGAGCCGCCACAGCCGAACCCACAAAGCGCACCGGCGAGGTAATCGTCGTTACGCCCGAACGCACGGCATGAATCGGCCCAGCCTCGCCCTCACGAATATAAAACGTGAGCAGCAACACCGAAATCAGGCTGAAAACAATCAACGGGCGCATACCCGTTGATTGTCGCTTGGTATTCAGATTTGTGGAGAAACCCGAAGATCGTGCCAAATGGAATCCACCTTTTGGAAATTAAGCATTGGTCTGGACGAAGCCGCCATCAAACGCATTGGCCTCGAGCACGCGGGCACAGCCGTTAACAACGTTATCGAGCGCCGTGGGGCTGACGTTGACCGAAACGCCGGTCTCATCGCGCAGGCGCACGTCGAGACCGCGCAGCAGCGCGCCGCCACCGGTCAGCAAAATGCCGTAGTACATAAGGTCCGAGGCAAGATCGGGAGGCGTAGCGTCGAGCGCGTCCTTGACGGCCTTGGCCATCTCGTCGAGCGGCTTGTTGAGTGCGCGACGAATCTCCTCGCTCTCGATGCGCACGGTCTTGGGCAGACCGGTGATCACGTCGCGGCCGTTGACCTCGACGTCGAGCTCGTCCTTGAGCGGCACGGCGGAGCCGACCTTGATCTTGATGTCCTCTGCTGTACGCTCGCCGATGGCCAGGTTGTAGGCATCGCGAACGTGCGTGAGGATGGCCTGATCGAACTCGTCGCCGGCAATACGGATGGACTGCGAGACGACGATGCCGCCCATAGCGATAACGGCAACCTCCGTGGTACCGCCACCG
>URTL01000013.1 GCA_900550785.1 uncultured Collinsella sp.
TGCGGGTAAAACGAATACTGCATCGTCGCAGTCCACGCCACTGCCGTCGTGGCCATGCCAAACAGCGCAAGTCCAACCAGCGCGGCAACATCGCCGCGCCCCAGCCGATACCGCGCATACGTCGTACGACGCGTCGCGGCACCCCACCCGCGCGAGCGCATCGCGTCCGCGCGCTCCAGCGAATCTTCCATGCCCCAGCCCATCAACACGCTCGACGCCCGCAGGCGCGAGCGCACGGGGTCGGCCGGCGCGCGCCCCGGCACGTCAATCGCATCTTGCACCGCCAGCACCGTGCGGCCGCGGCGCAAAAACTGTGGGATAAGCCGCATGCACATCGAGATCATGAACGCGATCACCGGTGCGGCATTACCCAGCAGCGCGAGTACCTTGTCGTATTCGAGCATCGACGCCGCTGCCTCAAACCACAGCACGCTCGCCACAAACAGCCCACCCATGCACAGGCCGTAAACCATGCTCTCTAGATACACCGCACGCATGCCAATACGAAACAGCTCCGTCGAGCCCGATGCACTAAACAGCGGATTGAGCACCGCGATAATCAAAATCACCGGCAGCTGCCAGCGAAGCGCCCCCAACGTGCGCGCAGCACCGCGCGTCGCAAGCCCGTACGCCAGCCCGCCCGCAAGCGACAGCGCGATCAGCACCGGTTGCATCGAGAACATGGTGAGCCCCAGCGTCAGCACCATGCAGAGGGCCGGCACAGCCGGATGCGACATCGAGAATGCCGCGACGGGCTCGCCGCCAAACTCCTCTTGTATGTTGTCCACGGGCACCCCCGTCCCCTCGCTCAAACGACAGCTCCGCAGCACCGCCAATGCCGCACGCAAGCAGTGCAAACGCCACGCCGGCGGCGCAAGCCTCAACCGCCGCAAGCCAATCGTTACGCGCTCATCATATGCCTGCGGTATCATATTGCGCCGTGTATCGTTTCCAAGCACACGTCTCTATAACGTAACAGGAGATCACATGGACGCAACCGCAATTATCCTCGCTGCCGGCGAGGGCACCCGCATGAAGTCGAACCACTGCAAGGTTTCGCACAAGATCCTGGGCAAGCCCATGGTTCAGTGGATCGTCGACGCCACCATCAAGGCCGGCTGCAGCCGCGTCGTGGTCGTCATCGGCAGCCACGCCGACGAGATGCGCGCCCTCATCGACGGCGCCTACGCCAACAGCGCCACCAAGATCGAGTGCGTCGAGCAGACCGAGCGCCTGGGCACCGGTCACGCCGTGAAGGTCACGCTCGAGGCCTGCGGCATCACGCAAGGCCCCGTCGTCGTGCTCAACGGCGACTTGCCGCTCATCACCGCCGACACCGTCGCCAAGTTCGCGCAGACCGTCGCCACCGGCGAGCTCGCCTGCACCGTCATGACCATGACCCCGCCCGACCCCTTTGGCTACGGCCGCATCAAGCTGGGCGCCGACGGCCAGATCGAGCGCATCATCGAGCAGAAAGACTGCACGCCCGAGCAGGCCGCCACGCTGCTGGAGTGCAACGCCGGCTGCTACGCCTTTGACGGCGCGCAGCTCGCCGCGCACATCAACGAGATCGGCAACGACAACGCGCAGTCCGAGTACTATCT
The DNA here is from genome assembly GCA_900550785.1 of uncultured Collinsella sp. Classification (GTDB taxonomy): domain Bacteria; phylum Actinomycetota; class Coriobacteriia; order Coriobacteriales; family Coriobacteriaceae; genus Collinsella. The sequence goes on from URTL01000013.1 coordinate 1,605, forward strand.
GCCCGACATGCTCGAGATCCTCAAGGGCCACGGCCAGGCAGTCTCCATCTTCCACTGCGATGACTACCGCGACGGCCTGGGCGTCAACAGCCGCATCCAGCTCGCGCAGCTCACCGCCATCGCGCGCGACCGCATCAACGAGCACTGGATGGCCGAGGGCGTTACCTTCATCGACCCCACGCAGGCCTGGATCGGCCCCGATGCCGTCATCGGCCGCGACACCATCGTGTGGCCGCAGACGCATCTGATCGGCCACGTCACCGTGGGCGAGGAGTGCCAGCTCGGCCCCAACAGCCGCCTCACCGACACCACCGTCGGCAGCGGCTGCACCATCGATGAGACCATCGCCATCGAGGCCGTCATCGAGAACGGCGTCGACTGCGGCCCGCGTGCCTACCTGCGCCCGGGCACCCATATGCTCGACGGATCCAAGGCCGGCACGCACGTGGAGATCAAGAAGTCCACAATCGGCGAGGGTTCCAAGGTCCCCCACTTGTCCTACATCGGCGACACCACCATGGGCTCCGGCGTCAACGTGGGCGCGGGCTCTATCACCTGCAACTACGACGGCGTCCACAAGCACAAGACCGTCATCGGCAAGGATGCCTTCATCGGTTCCGACACCATGATGGTCGCGCCCGCCCAGATTGGCGACGGCGCGCTCGTGGCCGCCGGCTCCGTCATCACCGAGCCGGTCCCGGCCGACGCACTCGGTCTGGGCCGCGCCCGTCAGGTAAACATTGAGGGCTGGGCTGCCGATTATCGCCGCCGCCTGCACGAGGACAACGAAGCATAACGCTTTACCAAGCACAAAAGGAGCTGTTCCATGGGGGCGGCTCCTTTTTCTATCGTGACCTGCGCGGCCGGATGAGTGGTCGGTTCGTGTCCGTTGACGGTAAAGACGTTATCAAGACTCGATAAACCCCGCCGCGCGGTTACAATGCAACAAGGCATCTATATGGCATTCGATATAAAGGAGAAGGGTAATGCCGATTAATGATCCCGAGAAGTCGGAGAATATGCGCAAGTCCATCCGCGTGTATTCCGGTTCCTCCAACCGTCCCCTCGCTCAGAAGATCGCTGAGTACCTTGGGGTCGAGCTTTCGGGCCTTACGCTAAAGCAGTTCGCCAATGGTGAGATTTACGCCCGCTACGACGAGACCGTCCGCGGCGCCGACGTCTTCCTGATTCAGTCCGTGGCCGGCGGCAACGTCAACGACATGCTCATGGAGCTGCTCATCGCCACCGACGCTGCCAAGCGCGCGTCCGCCGGGCGGATCACCGCGGTGATCCCCTACTTCGGCTATGCCCGCCAGGACCGCAAGGCCGGCCCGCGCGAGCCCATCACCGCCCGCCTCGTCGCCAATCTGCTCGAGCGCGCCGGCGTCGACCGCATCATCACCCTCGACCTGCACCAGGGCCAGATCCAGGGCTTCTTCGATATCCCGGTTAACCACCTGTCCGCACTGCCGCTGTTTGGCCAGTACTACAACGACATGCACTTCGACACCGACAACCTGGTTGTCGTCTCCCCCGATGTGGGCCGCGCCAAGGCCGCCAAGAAGCTGTCCGACATGCTCGGCTGCGACCTGGCCATCGCCCACAAGGGCCGTCCGCGCCACAACGCCGCCGAAGTCATGGGCATCATCGGTGACATCAAGGGCAAGACCTGCATCATCAACGACGACATGATCGACACCGCTGGCACCCTGTGCGCCAACGTCAAGGAGCTCAAGGCTATGGGCGCTGGCGACATCTACGTCTGCGCCACCCACGGCATCTTCTCCGGTCCGGCCATCGAGCGTCTGAACGACGCCCCGATCGTCGAGTGCCTCGTCACCGACGCCATTCCCGTCGAGGTCGGCGGCAAGATCAAGACCATCTCGGTCGCCGAGGAGTTCGCTCAGGCCATCTCCGCCGTTTACCACGAGGAGCCCGTCTCCACACTCGTCGGCGGCGACTTCGCGCTGTAATCCAGCGTGCACCTCATCATCTTTGGTGTTTTTAAAGGGTCGGAAGCTCGCTTCCGACCCTTTTTCTACCCCTCGACAACCTTCCCTGGACAATTAGTTCAGATACGTATTTTTTTAAAGCTCCAAAGGCCGTTCTGAGCCTTCTGAGCTCCCCGGCGAACGCCATACTGCCCAAAGCTCATCGCTTTCGAGTACGACCGCCGCATATTTACCCTCAAATCGCCCTCGAAAGCCCTTAGAAACGCCTCGAACGCCCGCCGTCTTATACGTATCTGAACTAACTGTCCAGTAGCTATCGTCAACCTTCGCGGCAGAGCTCAATTTCCTGCAATCCCCTCAACCGATTCCACCGATTTCATAACACCCAGCCGTTCATGGCGCGCAGCGCCCCGCTGAGCGAAAAGAACGGTATGGCGGTCGCATTCTGCCGCCAACTTAGTACGTTATAGCTATGACGACCGTGATTTCACATCTCTCCGCCCTCCGCGCAATTCGTCGCGCACGACGGGCGTACTCTGCCCTACCCTGGGACTCCGTTGATAGCGAACAGCAAGCACAGGCCTTGGCTGGCTGCATTCCCAACAATGACGCGATAGACTTTGGCGCACTTTCGATACTCGACGCCTGGAATGAAGATGATTCCGAACTGCTCGATCTTCTCGTTTCAAACGAAGACAACAGGCGCCCCGACAAGCAACTTCTTCAGCATATTCTCTCCACTCCTCTTCCTGAAGGTGCAATTATGCACGTCGAGGCCGACATCTACGCAACGTCTCCTGCCATGACAGCCATGCTTTGTTCCAAAAATGAATCAGTCGCCAAAACCTTGATGCTCCTTATGGAGCTGCTCGGAACCTACTCCCTTCCTCCCGGGGCAACATACCCCATTGCCTATGACGACATCTGGCCCAAGGGCGATGACTACGAAGCGATGGACGACCTCGATTGCCGGGGCGACCAGTCGGCGACCGAACAGCAGAACGAAACCCGCTACGAACAGGCACACTACAAATGCGAGCCCGCCACGACCATCGAAGAGCTCGAGGCGGTCGCACGCTTCGCCAAAAGTAGCTCATACACCTCGTTTCGCACGGCAGTCAAGCTCGCCCGACCCGGATCTGCATCCCCAGCCGAATCCCTAATGTTTGCCGTTCTCGGAGCGCCCATGCGCTTTGACGGATTCGGATGTTGCAGCCCGCCCATGGGAGGCCTGCTACTCAACTATCGAATCGACTTCGACACCCTTGCGGTCAACATGTCCTCGGGCATCCCCTATGCCATCTGTGACCTATATTGCCCGGCAGCCGGAGTCGACAACGAATACAACGGAATTGGGCACGAGCTTCAAAACGCTCGCATCCACGATGGCAATCGAAATAATGGCCTCAAGGCAATGGGCATCCACGTCCTGGTTATCAATCGCGACCAAATGAAAGACCTTGTTGCACTCGAAGCCTTCGCCCAAACGATGCATCGACTCGCGGGAGTCCGATTCCGATACCGTATCAAGGGCTATCGCAAGCGTCAGGCCGCTTGGCTCAACGCCCTGCGGGCCGGAATCGGCCTTGCGCCGGTCTAAACGGCGAATCACCCGTGCACCGTCGAGCAGGGCTGGACAGTTAGTTCAAATACGTATAAATGGACACATTGAATTAGGCTGTTTTGCAGTTATCTCTATACCATTCGCCCGATTTGAAGGCAGGGTAGACTTCAAAACAGCGTCATATGGACTAACTAAAGCTCCAAAACAACGTATCGGCATTGAATCGAGCAATTCGAGTTCTCAGAACTTATACGTATCCGAACTAACTGTCCACCTCGATTTCGACGGCCGTCCAAACGCCCTCAAATAACCTCAATTGCCCTCCATTTGACAGCGGCAACAGGGTCGCTCACCATAGCAGGCAACAAATCAACGAAAGGATGAACATGGCAGCTGCACAGCCGCTTAAGATTCGCATGGTTGCCGGACTTGGCAACCCTGGCGAGGAATATGCCGAGACCCGTCACAACGCTGGTTTCAAAGCAATCGACGAGCTGGCCCGTCAGGCCGGCGTCACGTACTGGAAAAACCAAGCAGGCGCCGAGGTCGCGCTCATCAACATCAACGATCCCGAGGAAGAGGGCGGCAAGCGCCAGATTGTACTGGTCAAGCCGCAGTCGTACATGAACACCTCGGGCGGGCCCATCTCCAAACTCTGCCGCGAGTACAAGATCAAGGCCGAGGAGCTGCTCGTCATCCACGACGAGCTCGATATTCCCGCCGGCGACGTGCGTGTTAAGGTGGGCGGCGGCCATGCCGGTCACAACGGCCTGCGTTCCATCATCGACAAGATGGGCAGCCGCGACTTCAGCCGCATCCGCACCGGCATCGGCAACCCTCCCGGCAAGATGGCCGTCGCCGACTACGTGCTTAAGCAGCTGCGCGCCCGCGAGGCTGAGGATTTCCAGGACACCTGCGCCCGCGCGGCCGACGCCGCCGGCCTGGCGATTGTGCACGGCGTAGTCTATGCTCGCGACCATGTCAACGGCGCCGCCTCCGCCAACGGCAAGCACTAAAACCTTTTAGGGACAGGTTTATTTTGGCAGGTTTTACCTGCGGAAACGCCCCAGTTGCGGCATCGCAATCAACCGCGCGCCGACATACATGCACAGCACCCCAAAGGGGGCCGGCCTCATCACAACCCGAGGCCGGCCCCCTTTGCCGTTTTACCTGATAAAACCGACCAAAATAAACCTCTCCCCCTTTGGTAGGCCAAAGTGGATAAACCCTGCTCCCAACCGCCGAAGACACACGTAAGTGACATGTCCATGAGGGTATAATTTGCACCGTATGTCTGCACAACGCCTGTGCACGTACGGTTTTACTCGGGCTACCGTCCATTTCCGTGGAGGCACGGTTCGGCGGCCCTAACAAGAGAGGGGTTCTATGTATAAGATCCTGGAGAAGACGCAGTTCTCGGAGAAGGTGTTCAAGTTCCGCATCGAAGCGCCTGCAATCGCCAAGCATGCGCACGCTGGACAGTTCCTCATGGTTCGCGCCAACGAGACGGGCGAGCGTGTCCCGTTTACCCTGGCCGGCTGGAACGGTGACGAGGGCTGGGTCGAGTTCATCTTCATGGTGATCGGCAAGACCACCGAGATGCTTTCCACCTACGAGGCCGGCGAGTCGCTGCGCGACGTCGTGGGCCCGCTGGGCGTTCCCACCGAGATGGCTGAGGGCCCCTGCGCCGTCATTGGTGGCGGCGTCGGCCTGGCAATTGCCTTCCCGGTCGCCAAGCACCTGGTCGAGACCGGTCACGAGGTGCATGCCATCATGGGCGCCCGCACCAAGGACCTCCTGCTCATGGAGGACCAGTTCCGCGAACTCCTCGACGAGGACCACATCCACATCACTACCGATGACGGTTCCTACGGCGAGCAGGGCGTTGTCACCGCTCCGCTGGAGCGTCTGCTGCAGGACAAGGCCGTGAGCCAGGTCTTCTGCGTCGGCCCCGTTCCGATGATGAAGTTCTCGACCCTCACCGCCCAGAAGTACGACACCCCCATCACCGCGTCGCTCAACCCCATCATGGTTGACGGCACCGGTATGTGCGGCTGCTGCCGCGTCGAGGTGGGCGGCGTGACCAAGTTCGCTTGCGTCGACGGCCCCGACTTCGATGCCACCCTGGTCGACTGGGATGACCTTCGTGCCCGCCAGGCCGCTTACCGTTCCGAAGAGGGCGAGTCCCTCAAGGCCTATGAGGAAAAGAGCTGCGCATGCCACTAGTTAACGGTCGTTTCGTTGCCGATATGAAGTCGCCCCGCACCCCCGATAACGAGGAGCCGGCTGCCGAGCGCGCCTGCGACTTCCGCCCCGTCGACAAGGGCTTCACCGAGGAGATGGCGCTGGCCGAGGCCGAGCGCTGCCTCAACTGCAAGAAGCCGTTCTGTGTTGAGGGCTGCCCTGTCAACATCAACATCCCCCGCTTTATCGAGCAGATCCGCGAGAAGGACTTCGGCGGCGCTCTCGATACCATCCGCGAGGACTCCATGCTTCCCGCCATCTGCGGCCGCGTCTGCCCGCAGGAGAACCAGTGCGAGGGCAAGTGCATCCGTGGCAAGAAGTCCGAGCCCGTGGCCATCGGCCAGCTCGAGCGCTTCCTGGGTGATCGCCCCGAGCTCGCCTCCACGCCCAAGATGGCTCCCAAGAACGGCAAGAAGGTCGCCGTCGTCGGCTCCGGCCCGTCCGGCATCACCTGCGCCGGCGAGCTCGCCCGTAACGGCTTTGACGTTACCGTCTTTGAGGCCTTCTTCACCGGCGGTGGCGTGCTGGTCTACGGCATCCCCGAGTTCCGTCTGCCCAAGGCGGTCGTCAAGCGCGAGATTGACGGCCTGGAGGACATGGGCGTCAAGTTTGAGTACAACTCCGTCGTGGGCAACATGGCCACGGCCGAGGAGCTGTTCGAGCAGGGCTTCGACGCCATCTACGTGGCGACCGGCGCTGGCCTGCCCAAGTTCCTCAATGTCCCCGGCGAGAACCTGCCCAACGTCTTCTTCGCGAACGAGTACCTCACCCGCGTGAACCTGATGAAGGCCAACAAGTTCCCCGAGTACGACACCCCCACCAAGCACGGCAAGAACGTCGTCGTCTTTGGTGGCGGCAACGTGGCTATGGACGCCGTCCGTACCGCCAAGCGTCTGGGCGCCGAGCACGCCATCATCGCCTACCGTCGTACCGAGGACGAGATGCCCTGCCGTCGCGCTGAGCTGCACCATGCCAAGGCCGAGGGCGTCGAGGTTCTGCCGCTCGTCTCCCCGCTCGAGTTTGTCGCTGGCGAGGACGGCTCCGTGTGCGCCGTCAAGGTCCAGAAGATGGAGCTCGGCGAGCCCGACGAGTCCGGCCGCCGTCGCCCGGTGCCCATCGAGGGCGCCATCGAGGAGATCCCTTGCGACGTCGCGATCTCGGCCATCGGCACCAACGCCAACCCCTTCGCAAAGAAGATCGGCGGCAAGATGGAGCTCAACAAGTGGGGCTACATCGTCGCCGACGAGGAGACTGGCCAGACCACCGATCCCCGCATCTGGGCCGGCGGCGACATCGTCACCGGTGCCGCTACGGTCATTCTGGCGATGGGCGCCGGCAAGAAGGCCGCCGCTTCGATCACCAAAAGCCTGCTGGGCGAGTAATCACCCTCAGCACTAGCCATCAAACGGCAAAGTCCCCGTCGAGCACACGCCCGGCGGGGACTTTTTCTATGCCGATCGCCCGACCACCACGATGGGGACAGGCACCTTTGTGATGGTTTTGGTCGGTTAGCCTTCGAGCTGCGCCACCTTGTAGCGGTAGGCAGCGGCGATAACGTCTTTACAACCCTCGCGGCCCAGCTTGGCGCGGTTGACGACGATGTCCTTGCCGCTCGTCATCTTCCACTTACCGGCACTGTAGCGCTTATAGAACGCCTCGCGCGCCTTCTGCTGCTGTTTAACCAACTTGGCGCCCTTCTTTTTGTTGAGGCCGCGCTTTTTGCGCACGATCTCGACGCGGTCCTCAAAGGGAGCGGTCACCAACACGGCAATGTGGTTGGGGTTGTTACGCAACAGGTAATCGGACAGACGACCTTCGATAATGCAGCTCTCGGTCTCGCCCAGATCCAAAATCACCTGGCTCATCTTTTGGAACAACTTATCCGAGTACGAACGCGCATCGTAGCGGTCGGGCAGAAACGCCATGTTCTCCACGGCCAGACGCTCATCATAGGCGGCCATCTTATCGAGCGACTCGCCCGCGCGCAGCGACGCACGTACCAGCAGCTCGTTATCGTACAGCGGAATCCCCAACTCGTCGGCAAGCATGCGGCCAATCTCGTGGCCCTCGGCGCCAAAGTCGCGCGCGATGGTAATGACCACAGGATTCTTCTTATTCTCCAGATCGCTCATCGCGATTCCTTTCTCTATGTGACAAAGGGGCTGTCCCTTTGCCACATTCTACGCTGCCACCATTCGCCTCTGATATGCGCGGACCAGCAGCGAGATACCAAAGTTGAGTACAAAGTACATCGCAAACACCAGGCCGTAGAGCATAAGCACCTGCGGCAGGTCGATCGCGTGGGCCATCACGACGTTTGCCGTGTACATGAGCTCGGCCACGTTAATGCCCGAAAGATACGAGCTGTCCTTGATGACGGTCGTGCACTGGCTAAACAGCGCCGGAATGATCGTCTTAAACGTCTGCGGCAGAATGATGTAGCGCATGGTGGCAAAGAAGCCAAAGCCCTGGCTCTGCGCTGCCTCAAACTGGCCGCGCGGAATCGAGTTGAGGCCGCCGCGCACAATCTCGGCCATAACAGCGCTGGTAAACAGCGTAAAGGCGATGGTCGAAATCACAATGTCCAAACCCTGCACCGTAAAGTAGATAAAAAGGATCCACAGCAGGTTCGGCGTGCAACGGAACAGCTCGATATAGGCACTCACCAAAATACGGAACGGGCGGGGCGCATAGCTTTTAACAAGCGCCAGCACCGTGCCAAAGATGAGCGAGAAAAAGATCGACAGCGCCGAGATCTCGATCGTCTTAACAAAGCCGCCCCAAATGTAGAGCAGGTTGGACGCGTTGAAGATTTCCATGCGCTAGGCCTCCTCTACGTTGTCGAGCCCCAGCTCGGCCAGGCTCACGCCGCGCGGACGCTCCTTGGAGCGGCGCTCGAGCCACTGCACCAGCATGGCGAGCGGAAAGCAGATGATGAAGTACATAAGGCAGCAGACGATGTATCCCTGCAGGTAACCGTACAGACTCACAAAGTTGTCGGAACGGTACATAAGGTCGCCGCCGGCCACAAGCGCCAGCACCGACGTGTTCTTGACCAGGTTGAGCGCCTGGTTACATAGCGGCGGCAGAATGATCTTGAACGTCTGGGGCAGCACGATGTACCAGTACGCCTGCGCACGGGTGAAGCCCTGGCTCTGGGCCGCCTCCATCTGACCGCGCGGAACCGCCTCGATACCAGTGCGGATGACCTCCGAAATGTAGGCCGCGTGATACAGGCCCACACCCAAGAAGCCCAGCACGAACGGCGCGATGCGCACCGGCTGGTCGGCACCGGTTATGGCCTGCAAAAACTGCGGACCGGCCATGTACATAAAGAGCACCTGCACGGGCAACGGGGTGTTCTGGTAAAACTCCACGTACACGCGGCTTATGGCGCGCAGCACGCGCGAGCGAGTGGTAGAGAACACGCCCAGCAGCGTACCCAGCACCAGCGACAGCAGCAGGCCGGCAACGACCACCTGCAGCGTCACGCCAAAGCCCTCCCAGAAGGGCCCCATGTTTTGAAATGTCGTCGACCAACGGTCGGCGTCAAATAATCCTTCGAGCATTTGATTCCTTCCTTGGACGATGCGCCTATACAAGGCCCCAGGTCTTGACCTCTTGGTCGAGCCAGCCGTCGGCCAGGCGATCGCATATCACCTGATCGACCACGGCCGAAAGATCGCAGCCCTTCTTGGTCGCCACGCCGTAGCCCTGCTCGCCAAACTTGACCTCGGGCTGCAACAGCTCAACGGTCTCGTTCATGTAACCGGCCAGCGTGGAGCGGTCCATGGCAAAGACGTCGATATTGCCGGCGTCGAGCGAACTCTTGATGATGGGGTAGCCGCTAAAGGCCCTAAACTCTGGCTTGCAGCTAAAGCCGTTGTCCTTGATCATCTGCTCGATCAGGCCCTGCGTGGTGGCACCCTGGCTCACACCAATGACCTTGCCGTCCAGGTCCTCAATCGAGGTAAAGCCCGAACGCTTCTTGACCATGAGTCCCACGTAGTCGGTGCGGTACGGCGTCGAGAAATCCCAGCTCTTCTTGCGCTCGTCGGTGATGGTGTAGGTCGCCGCGACCACGTCAAGCTGGCCGTTATCGATCAGCGGGCCGCGCGTCTTGGGCGTTACATCGGTAAACTCGACAAGCTCCTGGGCGCGGGCCTCCTTGTAACTCACGCCAAAGACGGCAGCAGCGATCTGGTAGCACAAATCAACTTCCATGCCCTCAAAACGGCCCTTGGCGGTGTCGTAATAGCCATAGCCGGGAACGTCCTTCTTAACGCCGGCATTCAGATGGCCACGCGACTTGATGGCCGCAAGCTTGGACCCCTTGTCGGAGCCCTCGCTGCTGGTGGAGTTGCCGCAACCGGCAAGCGCGGTCCCCGTCAGCGCAAGCATGCCGGCGCCCGCCAGCTGCAAAAAGTGACGGCGCGACACGGCCGCCCTCGTCATATCCGTCATGTCCATCACCGCACCTAGTGCAGAATCTTGGACAGGAACTCGCGGCAGCGCGGGTTCTCGGGGTTATCGAAGAAGTGCTCGGGCGTGCCCTCCTCCAGGATGCGGCCGTCCTCCATAAAGATGACGCGGTCGGCCACCTGGCGCGCAAAGCCCATCTCGTGCGTCACGCAGATCATGGTGATGTCCTCCTGCGCGAGCTCAATCATAACGTCCAAGACTTCCTGGACCATCTCGGGGTCGAGCGCCGAGGTCGGCTCGTCAAACAGGATGATGGGCTGCTTGGTGCACAGGGCACGGGCGATGGCGATGCGCTGCTGCTGACCGCCCGAGAGATTCTGCGGATACTCGCCGGCCTTATGCGCCATGCCGACGCGCTTGAGCGCGGCAATGGCGATCTCGGTCGCCTCCTCCTTGCTCTTCTTTTGCAGCTTGATGGGCGCGAGCGTCAGGTTGCCCAGCACCGTCATGTTGGGATACAGGTTGAACTGCTGAAACACCATGGAGCTGTACTTGCGAGCCATCTCCAGGTGGTTCTTTTTGGTGAGCGGCGTACCGTCGATGATGACCTCGCCCGATGTGGGCTCCTCAAGATAATCGACACAGCGGATGAGCGTCGACTTACCCGAGCCGGAAGGCCCGATCATTACGAGCTTCTCGCCGCGCTTGACGGTGAGATTGATATCTTTGAGCACATGCAGGTCGCCAAAGTACTTGTTGAGATGCTTGATCTCGATCATGTCTGCCATGAATGTCCCTTCCCTGCGTTTACACGAGTTGAACTATTGTACGGAAAGAACCGCGTTTCCGCAGCCCACACTACATTCCCGTAAAGAACCCGCAACCTTTAACCCACTCATTGGGGACAGACTTAAATGAGTACCTGCTCATTGGGCACTCATTTAAGTCTGTCCCCAATGAGTGCAATGACCAGCCAGGGAAGGCGCCCTTCATCGGCCAACAAAAAAGGGGAGCGACCGCAATGGTCACGCCCCCTCGACATCAACTATGTACCGCTAGGCCCCTATGCGAGTTTGGCTCCGACGATCTTTGCCGCGGCCGGCTTATCGAAGTTGCCACCGGTGGCCTTGCCGAGTGCGCCCATAACCTGGCCCATCTGCTTCTTGGACGTGGCGCCCAGCTCGGCGATGACCTGCTCGATCAGGGCCTCGAGCTCCTCGCCCGAAACCTGCGCGGGCAGCAGACTTTCCAGAATCTCGACCTGCTCGGTCAGGTTGTCGGTACGCTCCTGGTCGGTACCGGCCTTGATGGACATCTCCAGCGTCTCGCTCGTCTGCTTAATCAGACGCTTGATCATGCTGTTGACGTCCTCCTCGGTCACATCGCGGCGCTCGTTAACCTCGATATTCTTCACCTCGGCCTTAACCTGGCGAATGATGGACAGGCGAACCTTGTCCTTGGCCTTCATGGCCGCGATCATTTCCTTCTGCAGCTCTTCGTTGGTCATCTGCAAATCCTCTCTAATAGCGTGGGCGGCACTCGCGCGAGCACCGCCCCATGATTACTCAGTCGTCGACGAATCGTCGGTCGAACTCTTGGTGACGCCCTTCAGGCTGACGTTGTATGGCACGTCTTTGGGCATGGGATTAACGGTGATGTCGGCATCCTTCTTGTACTGCTCTAGCCACTCGCTGTACGCGGTGCTGGCCGCCTGCGTCTTCACCACGTTGGAGACATACTTCTTGATGTCCTTGGGCACCTGGTTGATGTCATCAACCTGATTATCGACATGGAAGTAGTCGGTGCACTTGATGATGTGGTAGCCATAGGTCGACTCGACGACTTCGCTCACGTCGCCCTTGTTGAGTCCCTCGAGCGCCGTCTGGTAGCTGTCGACGAAAGTGGTGAGCTTATCCCAGCCCACATCGCCCTTCTTCTCCTTGGAACCGGTGTCCTCGGAGTACTGCTCAACGGCGTCCTCAAAGCTCAGCTCACCGGAGTTGATCTTGTCCAGGCACTCCTGCGCCTTGGCCTTGGCGGCAGCCTTGTCCTCGTCGGAAGCGTCGGAATCAACCTTGATCAGGATGTTCGACGAGCGGCGGGCGTCGTTGTAGCTGGACAGGTTTTCGTTGATGTAATCGACAATCTCGCTGTCCTTGGGCTTGCTCGTGGGCGCGACGGCATCCTTGAGTTTCTGCTGCGCCAGACTCTCCTTGAGTGAGTCCTTGTAGGTGTCCTCGGTATAGCCGTAGGTCTTGAGGGTCTTCTTAAAGGCCTTGGCACCGCCCGCGCTCTTGCACGCGTCCTTCCAAGCCTTCTCGACCTCCTCGTCCGACACCGTCACGCCGTTCTCCTTCTGTGCCTGTTGAAGCAGAATCTGCTGCGTGTAGGAGTCGATGAGTTGCTTGCGGTACTTCTTGGGCGTGAGGTCGTTGTCAACCAGATACTGCGCCCAATCCTTATCCTTGGTGTAGCCGTTGGACGTGCGCATGCTCATGATCTGCTTGGTCACGGTGTCCTCGGTGAGGTTGGTGCCGTTGATAGTTGCAGCAACACCGCCGGTCAGCTTGTAGCCCGAGGTGTCCTCGGCCTGCGACATAAGGCCGGAGCACGCCATCGCCGAGACGGAAAGCAGCATCGCCAGCACGCCGATGACCACCAGGACGATCTTGACGGTCTTAGACACGTACGTCTTGCGCTGCTTCTTGCGAGAGCTGGAGGCAGCGCGGGCCTGCTGCTCGGGCGTCGGCGCGGCCTCGGAGTTCTTTTTCTTATTTGCCATAGTTGGCCTTTCGCATAACGAATCGAACAAACGCCATTGTGTCACAACGCAGCCCCCGCGGCACGCTTGGTGCATTGGGGACAGGTTAATCTGCACCATTTTGGTGCAAAGGGGACAGCTCTGGCAGCCGGCAGTTAGGGACAGTCCCCAAGTGCCGGCTCAGCCCCACCTTAGAAGTGACGGCGGATGGCGTCGACCATGCCCTGGGGCGTGGTCTGGCCGAGCACGTCGGCTGCGGCATCGGCGTCCATAAAGATGTTCATGAGCGCCTGAAGGGCCTCGACCTGGCCGCCCGGCTCGACGATGCCCAGATTGATGACGATCTGCGCCGGCACCGGAGCGCCCATGCCAGCCATAGCGTTAAATGTCACGGGCGCGGCGGGCTTCACCACCGCGATATAGGGCTTGGCCACAAACCCCGGATCGGTATGCGGAATGGCAATGTTTGCCGCCGGCATGGCAAGACCCGTAGGGTAGGCATCCTCGCGCGTGCGAACGGCGTCGAGCCAACCGTCGACAATGTAGCCGCGCGGGGCAAGCTCGCCCTCAAGCCGCGCAAACACCTCGCCCGGCGTCGCACACTCCCAATCAAAAAACACCAGCTCAGGCGTAAACAGCGCTTCGTTATCCGCCATACGCTCACCTCTCTCATCTAGTCACCTGGGACGTTCTTAAACGACTAGTCGTTAAAGAACGTCGCAGGTGACTACCCAAAACAAAGGGTGGCCACGTGCGCCTTGGCGCCAATGACCACCCTGACTACTCGGCTAAATTGTACCGTGCGCCACTAGCCGCGAGGCGCGTCAATTGCGACCTTGCCGCTCTCCAGCACGTGAACGCGACCGTCGGCGAGCATTTGCACGACCTCGGGATACAGCACATGCTCGATCGCGTGGATGTGCTCCTCGAGTGTGTCGACGTCCCAGCCCTCCTCGACAGCCAGTGCACGCTGGGCGATGATGGGGCCGTTGTCGTAAATCTCGTTGGCAAAGTGCACGGTCACGCCGGTCACCTTGACGCCGCGAGCAAACGCATCGTCAATCGCATGGGCGCCGGTAAAGCTCGGCAGCAATGCCGGATGCAGGTTGACCACGCGATTGGGAAACGCTGCCAGCAGCGGCGTGTGCACCATGCGCATATAGCCGGCCATGACCACATATTCGCAGCCGCGCTCGAGCAGCTCATGCGCAATGATCTCGTCAGCCGCGATGGGATCGGCATAGACATCCTTGGACAGCGTGAGTGTCTGGATGCCCGCACGCTCGGCACGCTGCAGGCCCTTGGCCGAAGGACGGCTCGACACCACAAGTTCAATCGAGGCGTTGAGCTTGCCGGCGGCGATCAGGTCGATCAGCGCCTGCAGGTTGGTACCCGAACCGCTGATAAGCACGCCAATCTTAAGCGGCTCGGCCGTATCGGTGCCGGTCGGACGGGTGTAGGGTACAAAGCCCAGGCCCTCGGCAGCAACCATCTGCTCGTTAGCGCTCATCGGAGTACACGACCTTACCGGAGCCCTCGACGCACTCACCCACGCGGAACGGCTTCTCGCCTAGCGCGACCAGAGCCTCGGTCACGGCAGCCTCGTCCTCGGGGGCGACGATCAGGCACAGGCCGACGCCCATGTTGAAGGTCTTGCATGCCTCGTTGGGCGCGAGCTCGGCCTGACGCGACACGTAGGTGATGACGGGCGGAACGTCCCAGCCCATCTCGGCGCCGTTGCGGGTGACCACGGCGTCGACGTCGTCGGCGAGCGCACGGTTGAGGTTCTCGGTGATACCGCCGCCGGTGATGTGGGCGATGGCGTGCACGTTAGCGCCGCCGCGCAGCAGCTCCAGAATCGGCTTGACGTAGATGCGCGTAGGGGCCAGCAGAGCATCGGCCAGCGAAGCACCGCCGAGCTCCTCGAGCGGACGGCTCAGTTCCTCGGCCTTAGCGGCGGCCTCGGGCGTGCCCGGCTTGATGCCGTCGACACCGATGACCTTGCGCACGAGTGAGTATCCGTTGGAGTGCACGCCGGTGGAGGGCAGGCCCAGGATCACATCGCCGGGGCGAACGTTCGCGGGGTCGAGCATCTTGGGACGGTCGACGACGCCCACGGTAAATCCGGCAAGGTCGTAGTCGGCAGGAGCCATGACGCCGGGATGCTCGGCCATCTCGCCGCCCACGAGCGCGCAGCCCGCGAGCTTGCAGCCGTCGGCCACGCCCTTGATGATCTTTGCCATGTGCTCGGCCTCAATGTGACCGATGGCAACGTAATCCAGGAAGAACAGCGGCTCGGCGCCCGAAGCCAAAATGTCATTGACGCACATGGCGACCAAGTCCTGGCCCACCGTCTCGTGACGGTCCATGATCTGGGCGAGCACGAGCTTGGTGCCCACGCCGTCGGTACCGCTAATCAGAATCGGGTCTTCCATATCCTTAAGCGCGGCAGCCGAGAACAGGCCACCAAAGCCACCGATGCCGCCGATAACCTCGGGGCGGTTGGTGTCCTTGACCATCTGCTTAATAGCGTCGACGGCGCGGCCACCCTCGGCGGTATCGACGCCGGCGTCCTCATACGTCACATGCTTGCTGTCGCTCATCTGAGCCTTCCTCTCCCACTACCGTGGCGCCGCGCGGGCGCCAAACGGTGCTCATAGTTGCGTTCATTTCGGCGCGCGCCATAACAGCACGCGCCGTCATATCAACAAAACAGCAGGTAAAACCTACCAGAATAAACCTGTCCCTAAATGGCAGATTTTAGGCCTCGCCGTGCTCCTCTTCCCAGCTGCGGTCGTCGTATTTCTCGACCACGGCGTCGTCGTCAAAGTGCAACGGCTTGTCCAGGTTGCGGGGCTTAAAGCCCTCCATGAACTTGTCGCGGCCAAAGCTCTCGGGAATCGCTACGGGGTAGCGTCCGGTAAAGCACGCATCGCAGTAACCGCCCTTGGGCATGACCTTAAGCAGGCCCTCAACCGAAAGGAAGGCCAGCGAATCGGCGCCAATGTACTCGCAGATCTCATCGACCGTCTTGTTGGCGCTGATAAGCTGCGACTGCACGTCGGTATCGATACCGTAGAAGCACGGCCAGATGACCTCGGGCGAGTTGATGCGGATATGAATCTCCTTGGCGCCGGCGTTGCGCAGCATCTTGACGAGCTGCACCATGGTGGTGCCGCGGACGATGGAGTCGTCGATGACGACCAGGCGCTTGCCCTCGATGTTGTCGCGCAGCGGGTTGAGTTTCATACGCACGCCCATGGCGCGCAACTCCTGCGTAGGCTCGATAAACGTGCGGCCCACGTAACGGTTCTTGATAAGGCCCTCGCCAAAGGGAATGCCGCTCTCGTGCGAATACCCCTCCGCGGGCGGCAGGCCGGAGTCAGGCACGCCGATGACCAGGTCGGCCTCGACGGGCTCCTCATGTGCCAGCTGACGACCCATGTCGTAACGGCAGGCGTAGACGCTCTTGCCGTTCATGATGGAGTCGGGGCGAGCGAAGTAGACCTGCTCAAAGATGCAGTTAGCAGGCTCTTCGGCAGCGGGCACACCCTGCTCGGACACAAGGCCCTCGGCGCTGATGCGCAAAATCTCACCGGGACGGACGTCGCGGACGTACTCGGCGCCCACAATGTCGAGCGCACAAGTCTCGGAGGCGACGACCCAGCCGCCGGCGCGGGTGACACGGGTGGTGGCGTCGACCGTCGCGGCGCCGTCCTGCGACGGCAGCTTCGAAACGGATGCGGCATCGGCCTGGTCCAGGCCCTCGTCCACCAGCTTGCCCAGCACGAGCGGGCGAATGCCGTGCGGATCGCGGAATGCATAGAGCGCCTGCTCGTTGATGAGCGTCATGGCGTAGCCGCCACGCACGAGCTCCATGGTCTTGCGAATGCCCTCGCGCAGATGGCCTGTACGCTGAGCAAAGTAGCCGATGAGTTTGGTCGCGACCTCGGAATCCGAGTTGGAGAGGAACGGCACGCCCAGCTCGATCAGCTGGCGGCGCAGCTCGTCGGTGTTGACGAGGGTGCCGTTGTGCGCGAGCGCGATAATGACGCTATTGATGGTAGAGAGGTGCGGCTGAGAGGCTTCCCAGCTCTTGGCGCCGGCGGTGCCATAGCGCACATGACCCACGGCCAGCTGACCGGAGAGCGTCGATAAGTCGGCATTGGAGAACACGCGGTCGAGCAGGCCCAGGTCCTTGCGGACCATAACCGTACCGCCGTCACCAACAGCGATTCCCGCCGATTCTTGGCCACGGTGCTGCAGTGCACGCAGGCCAAAGTACGTCAGTCGAGCCACGTCACGATCGGGCGCCCACACACCAAAAACGCCGCATTCCTCATGCAGCTGGTCGGAGTCCGGATCATACGTCGACATGGCGTTCACCTGTCCCGCGGCGCGCTCGGCCGCGCGGATGGTTTCTTGAGACATGGCATCCCCTCAGAGCCTCGTATTTTGGCGTTACCCGCCTTATTATACGCACGGCGCGACGCGCTCCCCAGCGCATGAGCAGCGCTTTTTAAAAGCCCACCGAGCTAATAATCCGTTTTGCGGCCAAACATTTTATTGGTCTGCCCAGTGCAAGCGCCCGCGCCCCCATATGGCCGCCGCGTCCACCGTTGGGGATTGCAAAGTTGCAATTGGGACGTTCGTCCTGTCTTTTAGCAGGTCGGCGGCGTATCCTAGTAACCTAGGACAAAGCGAGAAAGGTTCTGTATGGATCGAAACGAACTCGACCCCAGCGTCCCCAGCGCCACGGAGGTCAAGAAGATTCCCCTCATCATTAAAGTGTACGCCGTCCTGTGCATCCTGTCCGGCGTGGGCACACTCCCGTCGGTCGCCGTCTTTATGTGGCAGGTCATCACCGCACTCATTAACGGCAACGCCGCCGCTAAGCTCGGTGATAACACCCTGGTCGCGGTTGGCCTTATCGTCGCCGGCATTATGCTCTCGGCGGCAAGCGCGATCATCTTAATCGTCTTTGGCCTGGACCTCATCAAGGACCAGCGGCGCAATGCCGCCCGCCTGTCTTACGTCCTCATCGCATTGACCGTCGTGGAGCTTTTAGTTGACGTGATGCTCCAGGGTATCGGACCCTTCCTGCTGCGCCCCGCCATTCAGCTCGGTATCCTCATTGCGCTGTCGGCCACCGTCGACCCCACGCTACGCCAGGAGCGCGAACTGCAGCGCCGTCTGCAAGAGATGCTCGACCGCGATGCCGCCGCCGAGGGGATGCTCGGCCGCGACGAAACCGGCGAGGGCTACATCAAGCTCAACTACTTCAACCTGTTCTGGGTATTCTTCGTCTGCAGCGTGTTAGGTCTCATTCTCGAGGAAGTCTGGCATATGGTCGTCGTCGATCCCGGCGTCTATCAGGACCGGGCCGGTATGCTATTTGGCCCCTTTAGCCCCATCTACGGATTTGGCGCGGTGCTCATGACCATGGCGCTCAACCGCTTCTATAAAAAGAATCCTCTGATCATTTTCCTGGTAAGTGCCCTGATCGGCGGCGCTTTCGAGGTGTTTGTAGGCTGGTTTATGCAGACCTCATTTGGCGTGGTGTCGTGGAGCTACTCGCACATGAAACTGTTCGGCATGCCCGACCCACTCGCCGTCCTTACGGGCGGACGCACCTGTACGGGCTTTGCCTGCCTGTGGGGCCTGGGTGGCCTTATCTGGATCAAGCTGCTGCTGCCGAGGCTGCTCAAGCTCATCAACATGATTCCGTGGAAGAGTCGCTACTCGGCTACCGTCATCTTTACCGTCATTATGCTGGTCGACGGCGTCATGACGCTGCAGTCGCTCGACTACTGGTACCAGCGCGTCAACGGCACGGAGCCGGATATTCCCGTCGCGCAGTTCTACGGCAAGTATTTCGATAACGACTACATGGAGAACCGCTTCCAGAGCATGACCATGAGCCCCAAGGATGCGACGCGCGTGTAGCGCCAACCGCGCCCAAAACGCAAAATGCCCGCCGGTATCACACGTACCGGCGGGCATTTTTATAAACGAGCCTTCTATCGACGCAAGCCTCTACGCCTCGCGCTCGACCTCACTCACGCATTCATTCTTGATGGTGCCAACGAGCGCCTGCAGCGCATCGACCACGTGCGGGCGAATGTCCCCGCCGATGAGCACGAGCATGATGTCGTCGCCCACGGTAAGCTCGCCACTCGCCAGCCACACGCGCACATAGCCGACACCCGGCATCGCGCGCGTCGCCTCGATGGCGGCCTGTACCTTGCTGGCGTCGTAGCCAAACACCATGCCGCCCACCTTGTGGCCCGGCGCCACGCCATCGGTCTCGACACCGCGCGCCTCGGCCTTGGGCGTCGCGCGCACCACACCGTTATGTGTCAGATACATACCGCACGCAGGTGCCGACGAATCGGCCTTGGCCTCGCGCAGCCAAGCATCAACCGAAGGCATCATTTTGCCATTCTCGAGCATCATTTCTCCCTTACCGTCGTCGAGTAGCCAATTTGGAACGGGGCTTTTTTAGCTACTTTCGAACAACTTATTCCTCGACCGGCGTGAGCACCATGACAGCACGCGTGTTGCTCAGCGATAACGAACGACAGGTCACAAGCGTCACGACCTTGGTTGCCGAAGCGGCACGATCGGTGGCATCGCTCGCCACGGCAGGGGCACCGTCGAGCATCTCGGACAGGTAGTTCTTGAGCCCGTCATCGCCCTCAAAATTGGGCGTGCGCGCCTTGGAGTACGTATCCTCAACGACCTTGGTCGCCAGCGGACGCAGCTTATACGTAGCATCCCGTGTGATGTAGTACACATATTCAATGCTATCGAACGTTGCCTGGTCAGTCGTATCCGAAATCACGTTGAACATCGACCCATCGTTCATATGGTGGCCGTAGATCGTGGTCTGCTGGTCAACCATTCCCGGCGCGGTGTCATCGCTATCCAGGAAAATGGCCCCAGATGCATTGGCCGTACCGTCGAACAGCGTGTTGAGGTATTTGGAGTTGTTGTTGGTCTGCACCACGGGATAGTTGATGTTGGTTCCCGGCACATAAATCCAACCCACAATCTCGGGGTTTGTCTGAGCAAGCGCATCGAAGTCGATAGTCGGCACGCCGCTGGCGTCCTTATCGCTTACATATTGCTTCTCGATTTTCTGATACGACTCGCTCGCCTGCTTGTAGCCAATCTGTGCATTGATAAAGATGGCAGCGGCGGCAACAATCAGACCGATGCCGATGATGATGAGCAGAATGGGAATAATGGAGCGGCGCTTTTTGCGCGGCGGCTCAGTGTAGCTGGACGCCGCGCCGCTCGTTTGCCTCGGCGTCCGGGCCTGCTTCTTTGCCGTGCCATATGACGAAGGGCGATACGCAGCCGGCGCGTCCTGTCGACGATGCGTCGCCGGCGTCACAGGACGCGGCGCGCGCGGCTGCTGAGGAGAGGATGTCCGACCCTGCTGCGCCGCACTGGCAGCACCCGGCTTCGACGGATCGGGAATCTGAGAAGCCTTGAATCGTTTTCCCTGATAGTCGGACATGGCTCTCCTTATACTGCGGCGAAACGGCGGAACGCCTAGGCGTCGGCCATCTCCTGCTTCATCTTCTCGATAACCTTGCGGTACTCGGGGTCGCAAGCGCCCAGAATCTGCGTGGCGTAGATGGCGGCGTTCTTGGCGCCGTTGATGGCAACGCAGGCCACGGGCACGCCCGAAGGCATCTGCACCATCGACAGCAGCGAATCCATACCGCCCAGGTCACTCGTCTTCATAGGCACACCGATAACCGGCAGCGGCGTAAAGGCAGCCACGACACCACCCAGGTGAGCGGCCTTGCCGGCGGCGGCGATAATCACTTTGATACCGCGATCGGCAGCGGTCGAAGCCCACTCGTGGACCTTCGCCGGCGTGCGATGTGCGCTCGCAATGACGAGCTCATAGGGCACACCGAGCGCCTCGAGCTCGGCGGTGCAGCCTTCCATAACGCCCAGATCGGACTTGGAGCCCATGATGATCCCGACAACCGGCTTCTGATCTGCCATAAACAAAGACCTCCTGTTGAGAGCGGTGACGCGGCCAATCCGCGACCCTTAACTACTGAGAGTAGTATAGCTGCTCCCGTCCCTGCGGTCTGCGTGGTGCTTTGCGGGCGGGCCAGGCTTTATCTTCACTCCGGTTGCTTTGCAAAGTCGTTCAGATAAAGCCTGTCCCGCCCGCAAAGCACCCCTCGACCTACCGGGGATTGCTATGACGTACGTTGGCTGATTTGATTTGAAATGGGAGGTTGACGAGACTGACAGGCCCCATACAAAACGT
>URTL01000014.1 GCA_900550785.1 uncultured Collinsella sp.
GCTGCCAATCGGCTCCCGCCCGGCCAAGCGTGGCCTCGGCGCCAAGTCGCTCGACGACCTGCGTACCATCCCGTGGATCTTCAGCTGGAGCCAGGCGCGCATTAACCTGGCCGCTTGGTACGGTCTGGGCACCGCCTGCGAGCAGCTTGGCGATCTTGACCAGCTCAAGGCTGCCTACCAGGAGTGGCCGTTCTTCCGCACCTTTATCGACAACATCGAGATGTCGATCGCCAAGACCGACCAGCGCATCGCCAAGATGTATCTGCACCTGGGCGATCGCCAGGATCTGTCCGAGAAGGTCTTCACCGAGATGCAGCTCACGCGTAAGTGGGTCCTTGCCATCGTCGGTGACGAGTGGCCGCTGCAGCGCCGTCGCGTGCTCGGCTGCGCCGTCCGTGTACGTAACCCCTACGTCGACGCCCTGTCCATCGCCCAGGTCCGCGCCCTTCGCGAGGTGCGTATGAACCAGGACGAGATGGCCGAGGAGAAGAAGGCCGAGTACATGAGCCTGATTCTTTCGACTGTGACCGGCGTCTCGGCAGGACTGCAGAACACGGGGTAATCGATAGCCCTGTGGCTCTCACCGGGACCCGATGGGTTTCCCTCTGAATGCGTCCTCGCACTTGAAGCCCCCTTATCCTGTTCCTTCGGAGCTGCGGATAAGGGGGCTTCGTGCTGCGGAGTGCATTCAGAGGGAAACCCATCGGATCCCTTCGTCCTCGGTCTTCTGGGATTAAAGCTGAAGGGAATAAGGCGCGCTTCGCGCATAGCGTGGAGTGCGGCGAGGGCTTCTTGCGTCCTGCGGAGTGTGCCTAAAAGTAAACTAATGGCGGGCCCTGCGATGTCCGGTCTTCGGCGGATCAGCCGCTGGGTGAGGGTGGTGCTTGGGGCGACGTGCAAAAAACGGAGTTTTCAGCAGCCAAAGATTGATGCATAAGGCCATAGCCGGCTTTCGCTGCCTTTGTTGATGCTTTTGCACGACGATTGGGCTTTGGCGACGATCATATATGGCTGGTTTCTCGCCGCATGCTATCCAGATGGGTCGAGTCATGAGGACTATCTACCTTTTGAAAGATTTTTGGCACCAAAATCTTATCCCGCGATGCTGAATACTCGCAAAAATGCACGCTCCGGAGGGTACTACCCAGTTATGGCCAGAAATCCATGCGCCATCTTATGCAATTAATTAACGGATTTATGCAAAATGGCTTACGTGCGTACGTCTCGGACTAGATGTTTGCCTCGGCGCTGCGTAAATCATCCTGTCTATAGTGTCTTTGACAGGCGGCTGCGGTCCCGTTTGGGATCGCGGCCGTTTTGTTGTGGGTCAAATATGAACGTTGTGTTAACGACTCGGTGGACGGTGGTGTTTTTCGGTGAGCGGCGTATCCTTCCAACGGTTTATCTAGTGTGTCAGTTGAAAGGGAGAGGGCGCTCGTCATTGTTTGAATGTGAACTACCGTTTGACCATAAGACATTGCATCTAGAGCTCGAGGATAAGAACTTCGCGGGTGTGATGGAAGGTCATCAAAACGAGTTTAAGACTACAAAATCGCAGGAAGAGCTGGTAGAGGAGTCGCTTGCCAACCCTTATGGCTCACCTTCGCTCGAGGAGCTTTGTGCTGGCAAGAAGGATATCGTCATCATTAGCTCCGACCATACGCGCCCCATTCCCTCGCGTGTGACGATGCCTATTCTGCTGCATCACATCCACTCCGCTGCGCCTGAGGCGCGCGTTCGCATTCTGGTTGCTACGGGTATGCATCGTCCGTCGACGCACGAGGAGCTCGTCAACAAGTATGGCGAGGAGATCGTTGCCAACGAGGAAATCGTTATGCACGTCGCGACTGACGACAGCATGATGGAAAAGATCGGCACCCTGCCTTCTGGCGGCGAGTGCATCATCAACAAGATTGCCGCCGATTGCGATCTGCTGCTTGCCGAGGGCTTTATTGAGCCGCACTTCTTTGCCGGTTTCTCTGGCAGCCGCAAGTCCGTGCTGCCCGGCATTGCCAGCTACAAGACCATCATGTACAACCACAACGGTCAGTTTGTGAACGATTCCCATTCGCGTGCCGGCAACCTGTGCCACAACCACGTGAACGAGGATATGTTTGCCGCTGCCGAGATGGCTCACCTTGCCTTTGTGCTTAACGTGGTGCTCAACGGCAAGCACGAGGTCATCGGCTCCTTTGCCGGCGACATCCACAAGGCGCACGAGGCCGGCTGCGAGTTCGTGAAGAGCCTTGCCGGCGTTGAGCCCGTCGAGTGCGAGATTGCCATCACCACCAACGGCGGCTACCCGCTCGACCAGAACATCTACCAGGCCGTGAAGGGCATGTGCGCTGCCGAGGCCACACTTCCCGAGGGCGGCGTGATCATCGACGTCGCCGGTTGCGCCGACGGTCACGGTGGCGAGGGCTTCTATCACAACATCGCCGACAACGATCCGGCAGAGTTTGAGCGCGCCTGCATCGACCGTCCCAAGGACGAGACCCTGCCCGACCAGTGGACGAGTCAGATCTTTGCCCGCATCCTGGCGCATCACCCTGTGATCATGGTCACCGACCTGTGCGATCACCAGATGATCAAGGATATGCACATGACGCCGGTCAACACCCTCGAGGAGGCGCTCAAGCTCGCCTTTGAGATGAAGGGTGCCGATGCCAAGGTTGCCGTCATTCCCGATGGCCTGGGCGTTGTCGTCGCACAGCACTAGCGCGCGGCCTAAACGAATCGTTTATAACCGACAAGAAAGATAAGGTTTTATGCTTACCAAACTCCTCTGTGAATTCGGCGCAACGGCCCTCATGATCATCTTTGGCGTGGGCGTGCACTGCGATACCGTGCTCAAGGGCACCAAGTATCAGGGCTCCGGTCATATGTTTGCCATCACCACCTGGTCTTTTGGCATCTCTGTCTGCCTGTTTGTCTTTGGCGGCGCCGTGTGCATGAACCCGGCTATGGTGCTTGCCCAGTGCATCGTAGGCCTGGTGCCGTGGAGCAGCTGCATCCCCTTCATGATTGCCGATATGCTCGGCGGCTTTGTGGGCGCCGTAATCGCTTGGCTTATGTATGCCGATGAGTTCAAGGCTTCCGAGGGCGTCGTCGACCCCATTGCCCAGCGCAACATCTTCTCGACCAACCCCACTACCGAGGGTACGAACTATGCCCGTAACTTCTTCTGCGAGGCTATCTGCACCTTTGTGTTCATCAGTGCCATCCTTGCTGCCGCTAGCCGCGCCGGCGAGAACGTTTTGATGCTCGCTATCTGCGTTGGCCTGATCGTTTGGGCCGTTGGCATGGGCATGGGTGGCATCACCGGATTCGCCATGAACCAGGCACGTGACCTTGGTCCTCGCATGGCTTACCAGGTGCTGCCGATCAAGAACAAGGCCGACAACAACTGGAAGTACGGTCTGCTTGTTCCTGGCATCGCACCGTTTATCGGTGCCGCTCTGGCCGCACTGTTTGTGCACGGTTTCTTGGGCATGTTCTAGTCCAAGGCTACATAGGTTGTTCGCCGTCCGCATGGGGTAACTTCCCAGCGCGTCCTCGGACATGAAAGAACCCCCGCTGCGCACTTCGTGCGGCGGGGGTTCTTTCGTCCTGCGGAGTGCGCTGGGAAGTTACCCCATGCGGACGGCTGCGGGGTCTTCGTTGCGTTCGTGCAAGCAACCCAACATATATATCTGAATTTGGATGGGAGGGGCTTGTTGCTGGTGGGGGTGTTGGGCTGCTGTTGACACTTTGGGATGGATTGTGCTTTGGGTTGGGGCGGGGCTTTGAGATGAGGGCGGAACTTTGGGATGAGGGGTTTACTTAGTTGAAGAGGGGTTTTATGGCTGAGAGGTAGTCTTTGGCTACGTCGGCTTTGTCTGCTTGAAAGTTGTGCCAGGCCCACCATTGGACGGTGGCTACGAAGCTTGAGGCTATGTGGTGTAGTAGGAAGCTGCGGTCCATGGTGCCGGCGGGGCCTGCGGGGTCGACGGGGACGGTTTCGGCTGCTCGTGACATGATGGTCTTGCGGAGACAGTCGGCGAAGACGCGTGAGCCGGCGCCGGCTACGAGGGCTCGAACGCCCTGGCGGCGCTCCCAGAGGTTGTTGAGGATATGCTCGACCTGCACGAGTGGGTCGTCGAGGGGCGTACCGTCATCGTCGAGGGCATGGGTGCAGATATCGCACACGAGCTCAGCGAGTAGGTCATCTTTGCTCTTGAAGAGGCCGTAGAACGTGGCCCGACCCACATGGGCGCGAGCGATGATGTCACCGACGGTGATCTTGCCGTAGTCCTCTTCGCGCAGCAGCTCGGAGAACGCCGTAACGATGGCGGCGCGGCTTTTTGCCTTGCGGGCATCCATGGCTAGGCGTCCGCGTGAACGAGCAGGCAGCGGAGCGTACCGGAACAACCCTCGTAGGGGCGCTTGCCGGCGCCGTAGCCGACGGCTTCGATGCGGTAGCGTGAGGGCAGTTGGTCGGACGTGCGCAGCGCGGTGACGATGGCGGCGCCCGTGGGCGTCACGAGCTCGCCGGCGACCGGTGCAGGCGTGAGGGCGATATTGCCCGCCTGGCACAGGTTGACGACAGCGGGGACGGGAATGGGCATGAGGCCGTGGGCGCAGCGAATGGTGCCGTGGCCCTCGGAAAGCGACTCGACCACGATGTCCTCAATACCCAGGTCATCGAGGCAGATGGCGACAGAGCAGACGTCGACGATGGAATCGACGGCGCCTACCTCGTGGAACATGACGGTCTCGGGCGTTTTGCCGTGGGCCTTGGCCTCGGCGGCGGCGAGCGCGGTAAAGATGGCGAGCGCACGACGCTTGGCGCCATCGCTTAGCTGCGAGCCATCGATGATGGCGGTGACGTCCGCCAAAGAACGGTGGTGATGGCGGTGGGCGTGATGATGGCCCTCGTGGCCATGACCGTGGGCCTCATGGTCATGGTCGTGGCAGTGCTCGTGCTCGCCATGGTCATGATGGTGGTGTTCGTGTTCGTGCATATGCTCGACAGCTGCTTCGTTGCCGTAGAGCCAGGCCATATCGTGATCGTGGTTCTCGAGCTCCTCTGCAAGCTGGACATCGAAATCGCAGGCGTCGATGCCGTGCTTGTTTACGCGCGTCACGGCAATCGAAAAGCCGTCGACCGGCAGCGTAGCGAGCTGTTCGCGCAGGTGCTCCTCGCTGGCGCCCAGGTCGAGCAGGGCCGCGACGGTCATATCGCCGCTGATGCCCGAGGTGCCGTCGATGATAAGCGTATGCTGATGGTTGGACATGGAATGCTCCTTAGCGGGCGCGAGGTGTGCCGGCGCTCAGATGATTGATAAGACTTGCCTGGTAGGCGGCGCCAAAGCCGTTGTCGATATTGACGACCGAAACGCCGCTGGCGCAGGAGTTGAGCATGGCGAGCAGCGCGGCTACGCCACCAAAGCTCGCGCCGTAGCCCACGCTGGTGGGAACGGCAATGACCGGACAGCTTACCAGACCGCCGATAACGCTCGCCAGGGCGCCTTCCATGCCGGCGATGGCGATGACCACCTGCGCCTGGGCAAGTTCCTCGGCATGCGCGAGCAAGCGGTGCAGGCCGGCGACGCCTACGTCGTAGAGGCGGTCGACCTCGTTGCCGTAGAACTCGGCCGTCAACGCGGCTTCCTCGGCGACGGGCAGGTCGCTCGTGCCGGCGCAGGCGACGACAACGCGTCCGTTACCGGTGGGGGAGGGCTTGCCACCCACCAGGGCGAGCTGGGCGTTCGGGGCATATCCCAGGTCGATGTCGTTGCCGAGAAGCTCCGAGGTACGGGCTGCTTTTTCGCTGTCCAGGCGCGTGACCAGGATGCGCTCCTGACCGGCATCGCGCAGCGCTTCGATAATGGCGGCAATTTGCTCGGCGGTTTTACCGGCGCCGTAGACAACCTCGCCGGCTCCCTGGCGCACCCCGCGTGAAAGATCGAGCTGCGCAAAACCCAGATCGGCGGTTGGCGCCGTCTGGATGCGCGTAAGCGCGTCGGCAGGGGCGACTGATCCGCCGGCAACATCGCTCAGCAGCTGCTCAAGATCTCGCTTATCCATATATGTTCCCTTCGACGGCGCAAAGTCTAGCACTCAAAGGGTATGTTCCCGAACACTAAGACAAAATTGTTCGGAAACTATAGGACAGACTGATTCAATTGTTAGACGGATCGGCTAGTCGCGCAGAATGATGTCCATGGCGAGCATCAGGTTGCGCTCGTCGATGGCAAACGGGGCAGCTTCGCGCGTCTTGGGCTTGGCACAAAACGCGATGCCCGTGCCCGCGGCCTGAATCATGGGGATATCGTTGGCGCCGTCGCCGATTGCGACGGTGTGAGCCATGTCGACACCGCACTCAACCGCCCAATCCAGCAGCTGGATGAGCTTGGACTCCTTGGTCACAATGTCTGACGCTAGCTTGCCGGTGAGCTTGCCGTCCACGACTTCCAGGCGGTTGGCCAGGCAAAAATCGATGCCCGCGGCGGCCACGATCTTGTCGGCGACCTCGTGGAAGCCACCGCTTACCACGCCGACCTTCCAGCCCTTGCTGTGCGCCGAGCGCACAAGCTCCAGCGCGCCGGGAGTAAACGTCACGCGCTCAAAGGTGCGCTCGAACATGCTCTCATCCAAGCCGGCAAGCAGCCCCACGCGCTCCTCGAGCGCCTGCTTAAAGTCAAGCTCGCCGCGCATGGCGCGTTCGGTGATCTGTGCAACTTGCTCTCCCACGCCGGCTTCCTCGCCCAACAGGTCGATGACTTCCTGGTTGATGAGCGTGGAGTCGATATCCATAACGATGAGGCGTGCAGTCATGGCGGGCCTTTCCGAGTGCAGTTGTATTGGGGCACATTGTCGCACGCGGCGCGCCTGGGCGACGGCCAGGCCGCGTCAATTGTTTCGTCTCCGTCAAGTCTTTGGGCAGGGGCCACTTTTCCGCGGCACATCGACGCGGGTGCGATAACATAGAACGCCATGTCTGGCTGCGCGGTTTACGCAGGCTGGGCAAATCTGTACGACGCCGCCCGGAACGACACGGGGCGGCACAGTTCCATAAAGGAGGATCACTGGTATGAGCCAGACCCGTCCCATCGATGAGCATTCTATGCACACCCGTACCTGCGGCGAGCTTCGCTTCGAGAACGTGGGCGAAGAGGTCACCCTCACCGGTTGGGTGAGCCGTCGCCGCGACCACGGCGGCCTTATCTTCTGCGACCTTCGCGACCGCGAGGGCATCACGCAGCTCACCTTCGACCCCGAGCACTCCGACGGCGACGCCTTTAAGATTGCCGAGACCATGCGTCCCGAGTGGCCCATCAAGATCCACGGCGTCGTGCGCGCTCGTGGTGAGGAGACCACCAACACCAAGCTCGCGACCGGCGAGATCGAGGTCCTGACCGACCATGCCGAGGTGCTCAACACGTCCGTCACTCCGCCGTTCCAGATCGAGGACGGCATCGAGACGAGCGAGGACACCCGTCTGCGCTATCGCTATCTGGACCTCCGTCGTCCCGAGATGATGGCCAACCTCAAGCTGCGCTCCGACTTCACCTTTGCCATTCGCGAGGCGCTGCACAACCGTGAGTTCATGGAGGTCGAGACGCCCTCCCTGTTCAAGTCCACGCCCGAGGGCGCTCGCGACTTCATCGTTCCCAGCCGTATTCAGCCGGGTAACTTCTACGCCCTGCCGCAGTCCCCGCAGCTCCTGAAGCAGCTGCTCATGGTCGGTGGCGTCGAGCGCTACTACCAGGTTGCCAAGTGCTTCCGCGACGAGGACCTGCGTGCCGACCGTCAGCCCGAGTTCACCCAGGTCGATATCGAGATGTCCTTCGTGGACCAGAACGATGTCATGAGCGCGCTCGAAGAGGTCCTGTCCGATGCCTTCGGCCGCATGGGTGTCGAGATGCCCACGCCGCTGCGTCGTATGGACTACTGGGAGGCCATGGACACCTATGGCTCCGACAAGCCCGATACCCGCTATGGCATGCACCTGGTCGACCTGACCGACATCTTTGCCAACTCC
Organism: uncultured Collinsella sp.; assembly: GCA_900550785.1. Taxonomy (GTDB): domain Bacteria; phylum Actinomycetota; class Coriobacteriia; order Coriobacteriales; family Coriobacteriaceae; genus Collinsella. The sequence continues at coordinate 8,027 of URTL01000014.1, forward strand.
AAGTTCAAGGTCTTTGCGACTGCCGCAAACGAGGAGGGCTCCGTCGTCAAGGCCATCAACGCCAAGGGCGCCGGTGCCTGGGCACGTGCCAAGATCGATAAGCTTGCCGGTGTGGCCTCCACGTTTGGCGCCAAGGGTCTGGCCTGGATCGCCTTCCGCGAGGACGGCTCCATCAACAGCCCCATCGTCAAGTTCTTCTCGGACGAGGAGATGGCTGCTCTGCGCGAGCGCATGGACGTTGAGCCCGGCGACCTTGTGATGTTCGCCGCCGGCCCGCGCCTGCTCTCTGACGAGATCCTGGGCGGCATGCGTTCTCACATGGCCAACGCACTCGAGATCAAGCGCGAGGGCCACGACTTCCTGTGGGTCGTCAACTTCCCGCTGTTCCACTGGGATGAGGACCGCAAGGCTTACGCTGCCGAGCACCAGCCGTTCACCCTGCCGACCGAGACCGACATCGCCAAGATCGAGGCCGACCCGTTGGCAGCCGGTTCTTGCACCTACGACTTTGTCATGGACGGCTTTGAGGCCGGCGGCGGCGGTATGCGTATCCACAACGCCGAGATGCAGATGTCCATGCTCAAGCTCCTGGGCTTTACCGAGGAGCGTGCCGAGTCTCAGTTCGGCTTCCTCATGGAGGCGCTCAAGTTTGGTGCGCCCCCGATGGGCGGTTTTGCTCTGGGCCTGGACCGCGTGTGCATGCTGCTTGCCGGTTCCGACTCCATCCGCGACGTCATGGCGTTCCCCAAGACGGCCAGCGGCTCCGACCTTATGTCGGGTGCTCCGAGTGCCGTTTCCGGCGCCCAGCTCAAGGACGTCAGCCTGCGCCTGATGTAGGCGAGCGGCTACATATTGCCCGCAACGAGGGAAGGACGCGTGCCTTCCCTCGTTTTTTATGCGCGGGCGTTGCGAGGACATAGGGTGACCGGACGTCGCGGAAACTGCGACCCAGAATCCAGCCAAATAACGGGTCGCACTTTCCGGTTGAGCTTCTGGCGGAAAGTACATCCCAGAATCGGCGTTCGGAATGGGCCGGGCTTTCCGCTAAAGCAGCCTAGCGGAAAGTCCGGCCCAGTTTCCTACAGTGAGTCTCTCTGAACGAGCTGCATGTGCATGACGGTGGTGGTGGGTACGGCGCCATTGATCATATCGAGCGCAATGCCTGCGGCCATGCGGCCTTCCTCGCGAAGCGGCTGACGAATGGTCGTCAACGCGGGGACGCTGCGAGCTGCGACCTCGTGGTCATCGAAGCCCACGACCGAAACGTCTTTGGGTACGCTAATTTCCGCTTCGTTGAATGCGGCGATAACGCCGGTCGCGATACGGTCCGATCCGCATAGCACGCCGTCGGCATGTATTTCGCGCGCGAGCAGCCGCCGCGTGGCTTGGTAGCCGTCTCCGCTGCTCCATCCGGTATAGATGACATTTTCATCCGGAAGGCTTTCGCCCAAAATTGCACGGTAGCCGCGAAGGCGGTCGACGACGGCGGGGTTATCCTGCGGCCCCAGCACGGCAACGATGTCCTTGCGTCCGCGATCTTTCATGGCGCGCGCCGCAAAGCGTCCGCCCTCTTCGTCGTCGGAGTAGACCGTCGAGAACACATCGCGATAGGGGTGGCCCTCGAGCTGGCCGCACAACACGGTGGGTACGCTCAGCTCACGCAGTACCTCGAGCAGCTCACTGCCCTTGTAGGGCGAGACGTCGATGACGGCGTCAAACGAGCGACGCTCAAAATGCTCGCGTGCGCGATTGCGCTCATGCGAGGAAGATGCCTGCAAGATCACGGGTAGGTAAGACGACTCCGAAAGTTCCTCGGTAATACCGCTTAAAAACTCACTGTAGGTGGGATCGCTAAACAGCTCGCTCAAAGGCTCGGTAACCAGTACGGCGATAATTTCCGTGCGTCCGACGGCGAGTGCCCGGCCGCGTGCGTTGGGAACGAAGTTAATCTTTTTCGCTGCTGCGCGGACGCGTTTTTTGGTCTCCTCGCTAATGCGGGGCGAATCGTTGAGTGCTCGCGATGCTGTGGAGCGCGATACGCCGGCAGCTTCAGCAACCTCGGCAAGCGTGGGTGCGGTGCGTGCTGGTTGGGTCATGGCGTCTCCTGTGCAATTGGGTCGGTGGGGTATCGATAAAGGCTAATGCGGATACAGATTACTATAGCGCGCGTGAAGGGCGTTCATGGTATCCGGTGACCGGTGCCGTTTTGCAATCAAACTGCGACTGAGCACGGCATGTATGGGCGAGACATGGGCAGGCGCGACAGTTGTCTGAGAGTTCAAGAATGATGCCCTGTGCTGTGTACCTAAGCTTAGGGTGACATAAGTAGCATGGTTGTACAACCGGTTGCACCGTTAATCCGACAAAATCGACCGTTCGGCGGACAACCGGTTGCACAGATTTTTGTACCGCCCGTAAGATAAGGACAACCGGTTGCACAAGAATCACTACGATGACGAAGGAGCATCACCATGGACGCCATTAACGATTGGGAAAACCAAGCGCTCACCCACAGGAACCGCCTGGCACCCCATGCGTACTTTATGGGTTACGAGACCGCCGATCTCGCCGCTACGTACAGCCGCGAGCTGTCGCGCGGGTTTGTCCAGCTGTCCGGCTCGTGGCAGTTCCGCCTCTTTGAGGGGCCTGCTGCCGTCTCCAACGAGGAGCTCTCCACGTACGAGCCCGCGTGGGATCACGTGGAGGTTCCGCACCTGTGGCAGGTGGATGGTTATGGCAACCTTGCCTACACCGACGAGGGTTTCCCGTTCCCGGTGGACCAGCCGTTCGTTCCCTCTGACGATCCCACGGGCGTGTACCAGCGCATCGTCAATCTTCCCGCCGTGCCTGCCGGCGCTCGCGAGATCATTCGCTTCGACGGTATCGAGAGCTACGGCGAGCTGTATGTCAACGGCAAGTTTATCGGCATGACCAAGGGTTCGCGCCTGTCCGCCGAGTTTGACGTGACCGACGCGCTCGTCGAGGGCGACAACCTGTTTGCGGTCAAGGTTCTGCAGTACAGCGATGGTAGCTACATCGAGGACCAGGACATGTGGTGGGCATCGGGCATCTTCCGCGATGTGTATCTTATGCAGCGTCCCGCCGCGCATCTGGTCGACTTTAGGTTCCGCACGCACCGCGAGGGCGATGCCGCTCTGATCACGCTCGATACGGTTGCCGAGGGCGCAAGCCGCGTTGTGTATGCGCTCAGCGATGGCCAGAATGTGGTCGCTACAGGCGAGTGCATCGACGGCCATGCCGAGTGCAGCGTTGCCGATGCCCACTTCTGGAACCCCGAGGACCCCTTCCTCTACGACCTTACGTTTGAGGTCTACGACGGCGACGAGGTCAGCGAGTACGTTCCGCATCGCCAGGGTCTTGCCGAGGTGACGGTCGAGGGCAATCATATCTACCTCAACGGCACCTACTTTAAGATGCATGGCGTCAACCGCCACGATCACGACGATCACAAGGGCCGCGCCGTGGGCCTCGAGCGCATGCGCCGCGACCTGGAGCTCATGAAGCAGCACAACATCAACGCGGTGCGCACGTCCCACTACGCCAACGATCCGCGCTTCTACGAGCTGTGCGACGAGTACGGCATCATGCTGGTCGCCGAGACCGATATGGAGAGCCACGGCTTCGAGAATATCGGCAATATCGCCCTGGTCACCGACGACCCTGCCTGGGAGCCGGCTTACGTTGACCGTGTTGAGCGCCTGGTGATGCAGGAGCGCAACCACGCGTGCATCATCATGTGGTCGATGGGCAACGAGAGCGGTTATGGCTGCAACATCCGCGCGATGTACGCCAAGGCTCACGAGCTCGACGGTCGTCCGGTCCACTACGAGGAGGATCGCAACGCCGATACCGTCGACGTCATTTCCACCATGTACTCTCGCGTGTCGCAGATGAACGACTTTGGCGAGCATCCGTTCCCCAAGCCGCGCATCAACTGCGAGTACGGCCACTCCATGGGTAATGGTCCCGGAGGCCTGTCCGAGTACCAGGAGGTCTTCGATCGCTGGGATTGCATCCAGGGCCAGTTTATTTGGGAGTGGTGCGATCACGGTCTGGCTGCTGTGACCGAGGACGGCGTTGCCTACGACATGTATGGCGGCGACAACGGCGATTACCCCAACAACAGCAACTTCTGCATCGACGGCATGGTGTTCCCCTGGCAGCAGCCGAGCCCGGGCCTTATCGAGTACGGCCAGGTCATCTGCCCGGTTCGCATGGCTTATGACGCCGAGGCGGGCGAGCTGACCGTCACCAACAAGCGTTGGTTTACCACCCTCGAAGATGTCTGCCTGTCGGCGGAGACCCTGGTGGACGGCGACGTGGTCTGCCGCAAGATGCTCATGCCCGGTGCGGTTGCCCCCGGCGAGTCCGTCCAGCTGCCACTGGTGATTCGCGAGGCCGCGGTGGGCGAGACCCTGCTGACCGTGCACGCCTACACCATGGCTGCTCACGCCTGGTGCGAGCCGATGTTCCAACTGGGTGCAAGCCAGTTTGCCATCGCAAACCATCCGGCGCCGGCCATCGCGGCTCCCACTCGTCCTGAGCTTACGGTCGAGGAGACCGAGCAGGAGATTCGCATTCACTCCCTCAACGGCGAGCTGACCTTCAGCAAAGTCAACGGCACCGTGAGCGAGTGGAAGGCATCCGGCCGCGACGTCATGACCTCCGGCCCCCAGGTTGGTTTTTGGCATCCGCTCGTCGATAACCACGCCCAGGAGTACGACTCCCTGTGGAAGGACAACTTCATCGATGTGATGCAGGCGTCTACCCGCAAGGTTTCTTGGAAGCAAGACGGCAATGCGGTCGTCGTTACCGTGAGCCAGCGTATCGCTCCTCCCGTCCGCGCGTTCGGCATGCGCATCGAGCTCGTCTACACCGTGCTTCCGAGCGGTCGCGTCGACCTCAAGGTTTCCGGCGAGCCCTACGGCGACTATTCGGACATTATCCCGCGCATCGGCATCTCCTTCGAGGTTCCCGGTTGTGATCGTGCCGTCGAGTGGTATGGCCACGGCCCGGGCGAGAACTATCCGGACTCGCTGCGCGCCAACCCGGTCGGTCATTACCGCACTACGGTCGACGACATGTTCACGCCCTACGTCATGCCTCAGGACTGCGCCAACCGCGAGGGTACCCGCTGGGTTGCCCTGCGCTCTAGCCACGGTGACGGCGTGCTGGTGACTCGTCCAGCCGACGCCGCTTCCAACCCGTTCTCGTTCTCTGCATGGCCCTATAGCTGCGAGGCTATCGATAACGCCAAGCATGTCTACGATCTTGTCCCGGGCGACACGGTTACGGTCAACATCAACGACCAGCTGCTCGGCCTTGGCTCGAACTCTTGGGGTTCCGAGGTGCTCGATTCCTATCGCACCCGTTTTGAGAGCTTCAGCTTTGAGGTGTCCCTGCGACCGCTGACGTCTGCCGATTTAGCTCAGGCGCTGGCACCCATTAAGGAGGCATAAGTCATGCATGTCTTTAACTCGCGTGCCGATTTCGACGCCCAGATGAAGTCCGTCAAGAAGTGGATGCGTACCGGTCAGGCACTCGACGGCGTTTCTGAACTGCAGCACGATGTGGCGTACTCTATCGGCGACTCGCTGGTGTATTGGTGGGTGAACGCCCACGAGGCGGCTACTGCCGATCTGGTCGGTCACCGTCGCTACCATGCCGTGCTCGCCCCGCTCGACGGCGATCTGACCGTCGAGGTGGCTTCCAAGGCCGATCTTACCTGCACGCGCACCTACAGCGATATCGACGATCGCGAGCGCTTTGAGGGTACGGGGGAGACCGTGACGATTCCCGCCGGCGGCGTTGCCGTCGTCGAAATTGACGAGGCCTACCGTGTTATCGCCGAGGCTTCGGATCCCCGCGTCGTGGTACTGCACGTGACGGTCGAAGGTTATTCCTTCCCCAACAAGTAGTATTCGTCCGTTTGGACGTTTGCTTCGCGCCGCTAAGGGGGATGGTTTTGTTGACTCCCTTTTCCCCATTCCCCTTAACAGGTGCGCCGTCCGCGATTGCACTTGCAGCTCGGACGGTTTTAGATGACATTTAACAGATGATTGGGAGGGCTTATGAGCTCTGAAAAACGAGGAACGATCGGTTCGTTTGCTCTGCTGGGCATGACGGTCGCCGCCGTGTTCGGTATCAAGAACATCATCAACAACAACGCGGCCATCGGCTTGGCAGCAGCGCCGTCGTTCTTTTTCGCCACGCTTTTGTACTTTGTCCCCTATACCCTGGTTACCGCCGAGTTCGTCGGCCTCAACAAGGACTCCGAGTCGGGCGTGTACGCATGGGTTAAGACCTCGATGGGTGGTCGCTGGGCGTTCCTGACGGCATTTAGCTACTGGTTCGTTAACCTGTTCTTCTTTGCGTCCGTCCTGCCCAACGTCATCATCTACGCGAGCTACGTGTTCTTTGGTGCCAACGCCGAGCTTTCGCAGCTGTGGATCACCATTATCGAGATCGTCGTCTTTGCTATCGCCACGTGGGTTTCGACCAAGGGCGCTAAGTGGATCGGCTCCATTTCCTCCTTCGGTTCGACCGCGGCTCTCGGCCTGACCGCCGTGTTCATCCTGCTGTCCCTGGCTGCTGCCTTTGGCGGCGTTGAGTTCGCTACGGCTCCTACTCCCGCTAACATGGCTCCCGACATGAGCAACTTCGCAACTGCGTGGGGCTTCTTCGGTACGCTTGCCTGGATCATCCAGGGCGTTGGCGGCGCTGAGTCTGTCGGCGTGTTCCTTAACGACCTTAAGGGTGGCGTCAAGGCCTTCGTGCGCACCGTCGTTATCGCCGGTCTGACCATCGGCCTTCTGTATGCAGGCGCTTCGCTGCTGGTTAACCTGTTCATCCCCGAGGGCGGCGTTGCCATCTCCACCGGTATCTTCGACGTATTCGGCGCTGTCTTTGCCCACTTTGGCATTCCCATGGAAGTGTCTACGCGCGCCATCGGCTTGATCCTTCTCGCCGCCACGCTGGGTTCCCTCATGATGTGGACCTCTGCTCCCATCAAGGTTTTCTTCACCGAGATCCCCAAGGGCGTCTTTGGTAGCAAGATCGTCGAGCTCAACGAGCACGGCATTCCCGCCCGCGCTGCCTGGCTGCAGTTCGCCATCGTCGTCCCCATCCTGATCATCCCGGCCTTGGGCTCCGGCAACCTCGACGACCTGCTCATGATCGTCACCAACATGACGGCTGCCACCGCTCTGCTCCCACCGCTGCTGATTTTGCTTGCCTACTTTATGCTGCGCAAGAACTTCGACACCGCTCCCCGTGACTTCCGCATGGGCTCGCGTACCTTCGGTCTGGTCGTTGCTGCATTCCTGCTTGTGGTCTTCTGCTTCGTGCTTATCTGCGGCACTATTCCGCTCGATCAGCCGCTGTGGCTGACGCTGGTCTACAACGTTGGCGGCGTGGTTGTCTTCCTGGGCCTTGCCGTGATGTGGTACAACCGCTACATCAACCGCCTGCGCGAGACCGATCCCGAGGCTGCCGAGAGCGAGCTGCGCCCCTCCGTCCTCGACATGATGGAGTAGCGGCTAGGATTAATCTACGGCTGTAGAATAAATCGATTCCCTTTCCTAAGGAGGGGCCTTACGAGGCCCCTCCTTTTGTGTTTTGGGGCATGGTTTTGGCCGCCGTGGTCAAAAAATGCCAAATATGAGTACTGTTGCAAAAGAAGTGCCATATTTTTCGGCCTGCTCTGAGCGAAAATGGGCTCAAAATCAATTTATCTAACCCCCTTCAAAGGGCGTTTGACGGCTTTCAAACTCTTCGAATCGCTCAAATTAGGCAATTTGCTCTCGATTTTGCTGCTACTAAATTGGTGACAGTACTCATATTTGCCACTTTTTGACCACGAGGTGTTCAGAGGAGCTCTCGAGAAGCATCTAACGGTACAATAGCTACCACGTGGCTGGGTTTTGCCGGCCGAATGTACGACGTCGCGGGAGGGGACATGGTCGAGTTTACGAAGACGATTAAAGATCCGTTGGGATTGCATGCCCGCCCGGTTGCGCTGCTCTATGACATTATCGCCAAGCATCGTAGCGACGTGTCGGTCAGCATCGGCGACCGCCATACCGACGGTCGCGACGTTATGGGCCTCATGGCTCTCTACGGCGAGTGCGGCGAGGACATCATCTTCCGCGTTTCGGGCGTGGATGAGGCCTCGTGCGTCACGTCGATCAGAAACCTCTCGCTCTAAGCATGACAGGGCGCGGCAAAGGACAGCTCTTTGCCGCGCCTTTTTGTTTCGTATAGGAAACTTTTTCGAAATCTGAATAGGGACCCTTTCCAAAAAGTTAACCACGTGCTAGTTTACTATAGCGAACATAGACGTGGTTAACTTTTATCGCGTCGATGTTGAGGACGAACTGACGTTAGGAGCCACTCATGTCTTGCGGACCGCAGATGCCGGCCATGCCGCTTTCGATGGTAAAAGCGGGCGAAACCGTGCGCGTGTCTCGGGTAAAGGGCAATGAGGACATGAAGCACCACCTCAAGGACCTCGGCTTTGTCGAGGGCAACGAAATCCACGTGGTGAGCTCGAGTGGCGCCAATATCATCGTCACGGTGCTGGGTGCACGCTTTGGCATCGATTCCAAAGTTGCCATGCACATCATGACCGTCGGTTAGTCCGCAGCATTTCATAAAAACCGAAAGGGGGACAAGAGGATGAAGACGTTGGGTGACGTTAAGGTGGGCGAGAGCTCCACCATCGTCAAGCTTCACGGTGAGGGTGCGCTGCGCCGCCACCTTATGGACCTGGGGCTCATCAAGGGTACTTCGTTCAAGGTCGTGAAGGTTGCACCGCTCGGTGATCCGGTCGAGATCAACGTGCGCGGCTACGAGCTTTCCATCCGCAAGGAGGAGGCGGCCGTCGTCGAGGTCCAGTAAGGGCTTGCGGCGTATATTTCTGCAGGTAAAGTTAGGTATTTCTAACTTAATGCAGCAACTTTAAAGCACATTATCCAGCCTGCGCGGAGAAAGCAGCGCAGGCACACAAGGAAGAAGGATTGAATGGCGGATTCTCAGATCCATGTCGCGCTGGCGGGTAACCCCAACTGCGGCAAGACCACGCTTTTCAACCTGATCACCGGCGCCAACGGCTACGTTGGCAACTGGCCCGGCGTCACGGTTGAGAAAAAGGAAGCCAAGCTCCTAAGCGACAAGAACGTCACCATTACGGACCTCCCCGGCATCTACTCGCTTTCCCCCTACAGCCCCGAGGAGCAATGCTCGCGCGATTACCTCATGAGCGGCGAGCCCGATGTCGTCGTCCAGGTTGTCGATGCCACCAACCTCGAGCGCAACCTGTACCTGGCGCTTCAGGTCATCGAGACCGGCCTGCCCGTGGTCGTTGCCCTCAACATGGCCGACTTGGTCGAGAAGAACGGCGATAAGATCGACACTGACAAGCTGTCCAAGAAGCTCGGTTGCCCGGTCATGATGATCTCGGCCCTTAAGAACAAGGGCATCAAGGAGCTGTTCGAGCAGGTCAAAAAGTCCGCTGCTTCCAAGGGCCAGGTGCCGGAGCATAAGTTCGACTCCTCCATCGAGGACGTTCTGACGCACATCGAGAACAACCTTCCGGCGAGCGTCCCCGCCAACAAGCGCCGCTATTACGCCGTCAAGCTGTTCGAGCGCGACGCGGACGCCTGCAAGCTCATCAACCTCTCTAAGGAGAAGGCCGCTCGCGTGGAGCAACTGGTCGCCCAGTGCGAGCAGGATTGCGATGACGACGCCGAGTCCATCATTACCGGCGAGCGTTACGGCGTCATCGCGCACATCATTGACGAGTGCCTCACTAAGGCTCCGGCCAAGATGAGCACCTCCGAGAAGATCGACCGCGTGGTTACCAACCGTATCCTGGGCCTGCCGATCTTTGTGGTCATCATGTTCTGCGTGTACTACATCGCCGTTTCCACCTTGGGCGGCACGGTGACCGACTTTACCAACGACCAGCTCTTTGGTACCGACGGTTGGTATGTGCTCGGCCAGGGCCGCGACGCCTACGATGCAGCCGTCGAGGCTGCGGGCGATGCTGCCGATTCGGTTGACCCGGCACAGTACGGTCCCTATGTCCCGGGTATCACCACCGTGGTGCACGATGCCCTCGTGGCGGGTGGCACCGAGGACGGTGGCCTGGTCGATTCGCTGGTCTGCGACGGTATCGTCGGCGGTCTGGGCGCCATCTTCGGCTTTGTGCCGCAGATGTTCCTGCTGTTCGTGATGCTGTCCTTCCTGGAGGACTGCGGTTACATGGCCCGCGTCGCCTTCATCATGGACCGCGTGTTCCGCCGCTTTGGCCTGTCCGGTAAGTCCTTTATCCCCATGCTCGTGTCCTCGGGCTGCGGCGTCCCCGGCGTCATGGCCACCAAGACCATCGAGAACGAGAAGGACCGCCGCATGACGGTCATGACCACCACGTTCATCCCCTGCGGCGCCAAGCTGCCGATCATCGCCCTGCTCATGGGCTCCATCATTGGCGATTCTTCCACCACGGCCGCATGGATCAGCCCGCTCTTCTACTTCCTGGGCGTCTTTGCCGTCATCGCCTCGGGCCTCATGCTCAAGAAGACCAAGCTCTTCGCCGGCCGTCCGACCCCGTTTGTCATGGAGCTTCCTGCCTACCACTTCCCGGCGATCCGCTCCTGGGCGCTGCACGTGTGGGAGCGCTGCTGGGCCTTTATCAAGAAGGCCGGCACGATCATCTTCGCCTCTACCGTCGTGGTGTGGTTCCTCTCCAACTTTGGTAGCTACAACGGCTCCTTTGGCTTCCTGCCTGCGATGGACGGCATCCCCGAGGAGTTCATGGACTACTCCGTGCTCGCCATGCTGGGCAACCTGGTCGCTTGGATCTTCGCCCCGCTCGGCTTTAGCACCTGGCAGGCAACCGCGCTGACTGTCTCTGGCCTCGTCGCCAAGGAGAACGTTGTCGCCACCGCCGGCTCGCTGCTGTCCGTCGCCGACGCGGGCGAGACCGACCCGAGCCTGTGGACCGCGTTTGCCGGCATGTTCCCCACCATGGGCGCCTGCGTTGCCTTCGGCGCGTTCAACCTGCTGTGCGCTCCGTGCTTTGCCGCTATGGGTACCATCCGCAACCAGATGGATTCCGGCAAGTGGACCGCGATTGCCCTCGGCTACGAGTGCGCCTTCGCTTGGGTGATCGGCCTGTTCATCAACCAGTTCTATAACCTGCTTGTCCTTGGGCAGTTTGGCTTCTGGACGGTTGTGGCTATCGTGCTGCTGGTCGCGATGCTCTTCCAGATTTTCCGTCCTATGCCCAAGCACGCTTGGACCGACGAGGACGAGACCAACACTGCTTCCGCTGCAGTTTCCGCCTAAGTCCGAATAGGGATCAACCCCTTTCCACGAGCCCGGGTGTCTTAGTGACACTCGGGCTTTTTGACGCAATGGGGGGACAGATTGCTTTGCTCCAGAAGTAAGATGTGGCGTTTCCGCAGATAAAACCGACCAAAATAAACCTGTCCCTATTTGGTGGGTGGAGAATGGGGTAAAGTAAGTGCTGGTTAACTAGAGGAGGCTTGCTATGGCACCTATCGATATTGTTGTACTGGCTGTTATCGGCGTTGCGTTTGTCGCCGTGTGCGTGCGCATCTACCGCAAGGGCACCTGCGCCGACTGCGCTCAGGGTGGCGTTTGCATGGGGCATTGCTCCAACAAAAAGACGTGCGCCGCACTTAAGGGCGTAGACAAAATCGCCGAAGACTTGGGTCGCGGTATCAAATAAGGTCCGGACATCCAAGCGCTCCGCGGGCATCCGTTCGCGGGGCGCTTTGTGCATTTGAGGGAGAGCACGGCGAGTCGAAGAGTATTTTTGGGGTATCGTTAACTGGACTATTAATTGGCAACTTATCTATAACGGAGTAACCGCATGAGCGCTCGCGTAACCATGAAGGACATAGCCGCCGAGCTTGGCGTTTCCATCAATACCGTGCACAAGGCTCTGACGGGAAAGGCCGGCGTGAGCGAATCCGTGCGCGCCAAGGTGAACGCTAAGGCCGAGGCCATGGGCTATCACCGCAACACAAGTGCCTCAAGCCTGCGCCGCAAGGATATCAATCTGGTGTTTTGCCTGCCCCGCGCATCGCGCGAGGGAGCGTACTTTTTCCGTTACCTGTGGGAAGGCTGCAATCGCTTTGAACAGGAGGTCATCGACCGGGGCATTACGGTTGAGCGCGTTGAATTTGGCGTGGGCGGCTACGCTGATGCACTCGAGCAAATCGACGAGCGTCTGCAGGTGGGCGAGAAGATTGATGGCTTGCTCGCCTATGCGCCGGGCGACGATCGTGCGACTGAGCTTTTGGGGCAGATCGCCGAGGCGGGCGTGACGATTGAGCTTGTCGACGGCGACCGTCCGCATTTGAATCGTTTGGGTGCGAGCTTGGCCGATTATTCGACGGCAGGCAGCCTTATGGCCGAGCAGGCGGCAAACCTGGTCCATGCTTCTGGGGCCGACGCCCGCGTGCTCCTTTTGACAGGCGACCCATATACCGATTCGCACTATCTAACCGCCCGCGCCTTCCACAATTACCTTCGCGAGCACAATGTTCCCTGGCAGGTTGAGGATCTTGCAGGTGCCCATGCGCAAGTCAAACAACTCGAGCATGAGCTCGAAAAGCGCTTGAGTGCGCCGGACGCCCCCGAACTTATCTGTAGCGTTTTTGCCGTTGGTTCCGAAGTGGTTGCCGACGCGCTCGTCTCGACCGGCAAGGCCGGTCAGGTCATGGTGATCGGCAACGACCTGTTTCCCGAAAGTGCTCTGGCCTTGCGCCGCGGTATCTTTACCAATATTGTCTATAAGGACCCGACGAGCCTGGCGTATCGCGGCGCTAAGACGCTGGGCGATTATCTGCTGTGGGGAAGGACCCCGACGGTGCCCGTCCAGAAGGGCGCCGTCGAGATGGTATTTGCCAGCAATGTCGACCGCTACTGCGAACTTGCGGGTATTTAGCCGATTGAGCAGGTACCCCCTCTTGCGACGTGCATTTTTGGGAGTATTCAGCATTGGCATGCCCTGAATGAGGTGCAGAACGACTGTTTTAAGTGCCCCCGATGGCGTAATTTGCCATCGGGGGCACTTTTTATGCCGATCGGGCGCTATCTGCGTTCCAAATAGGACGCTGAGGATGGCGCACGGCGCGCTCCAATGCTGAATACTCCCAAAAATGTACGTCGGGACATGACCCACCTGAGCAAAAGCGCTCAAGTTCGGTGTTCGGGGACGCCAAACAGTCCGCAATACATGCAAGTCACATCTCCAGCAACCGTTGAACGGGCAAAATCTACCGTTCACCCCGTGGTGGTTAGGTGAACGTTCACCTTTTGAGGTGCAATGGATTAGTATAGTGAACGTTCACCTAAAGGATAACGAGCGCGCCGTGCGCCCGCCTTGCCAGCAAAGGGGCTGTTTGATGAAAAACTATATGGACGATCAGGATTTCCTGCTGAGCACCAAGACCGGCGAGGAGCTGTTCCACAACTTTGCCGAGGGCATGCCCATCGTCGACTATCACTGCCACATTTCTCCTAAGGAGATTTGGGAGGACAAGCGTTTCGAGAACATCACCGAGGTTTGGCTGGGCGGCGACCACTACAAGTGGCGCCTGATGCGTGCCAACGGCGTCGACGAGCGTTTTATCACTGGCGACGCCCCTGCTCGCGAGAAGTTCCAAAAGTGGGCCGAGACCCTGGGTCGCTGCGTTGGCAACCCCGTCTTTGAGTGGAGCCACCTGGAGCTTAAGCGCTACTTTGGCTACGAGGGCGTCCTCAACGGCAAGACTGCCCAGGAGGTCTGGGACCTTGCCAACGCCAAGCTCGCCGAGGCCAGCTTTACCTGCCGCAGCCTGATCAAGCAGTCCAACGTCCGCATGATCTGCACTACCGACGACCCCGCCGACAGCTTTGAGTGGCACAAGAAGATTGCCGCCGACGACAGCTTTGACGTTCAGGTCGTTCCCGCCATGCGCCCCGATGCCGCTTTGCGCATCGAGCGCGGCCAGGAGTTTGCCGACTACTGCAAGCACCTTTCCGAGGCTGCCGGCGTTGAGGTCAGCGACTTTGAGGGCATGAAGGCTGCCATTTCCAAGCGCTACGACGTTGCTCACGAGCTGGGCTGCCGCGCCTCCGACCACGCACTCGATTACGTCATGTACGTCCCGGCTACCGCCGACGAGATCGAGGCCATCTTTGCCAAGGGCCTGGCTGCTGAGCCGCTCACCGAGGAAGAAGTCCTCAAGTACAAGACTGCCTTTATGCAGTTCGTTGCCGGTGAGTATGTCCGTCTGGGCTGGGCCATGCAGCTGCACTTTGGCTGCAAGCGCGACAACAACCGCGCCATGTTCGCCAAGCTCGGTCCCGACACCGGCTACGACTGCATCTCCAACTACACGCCGTCCGACCAGCTCGCCGATTTCCTCAACTCCATCCAGGAGACCTGCGGCCTGCCCAAGACCATCCTGTACAGCCTGAACCCCATCGATAACACCATGATCGATACCGTCATGGGCTGCTTCCAGGAGGCTCCGACTGCCGGTAAGATCCAGAACGGCTCCGCC
>URTL01000015.1 GCA_900550785.1 uncultured Collinsella sp.
GGAGCGGCTGCCAAGGCTTCGCATGGCGCCGCTCGTGACGAGCGCGAGCTGCGCGGTGGCGAGGGCTCGGCCGACCAGGGTCAAAAGCGCCGTCGCCGTCGCCGTTCCCGCAAGCCGCGCCAGGATGGTGGCGAGGGCTCGACCCCGTCTTCGTCCGCACCACAACCGCCTGCCGGCGAATAACGCCCGCGAGCGGATTTAGCCCGCCTTGCCCCGAGCGCATCGGGGTATCATAGCGCCGAATCAACAACCCTCCCTGCGACCGAACGTAGGGAGGGTTGTGTCTTGAAGAGCCATCTGAACATATTGAGCTGTCTGCAGGGTGCCGGTGCCCTACCGTTTGCGGACGAATTGCTACCGTTTGCCGAGCGGGTGGCACGCGAGGCGCTCGAGGCATTGTCGCCAACACGATGTGCCGGCTGCGAGCGCGCCGGTACGCTTATTTGCCAAGACTGCCTGACTGCGCTCACGCTCATCGACCCACGTCATAGCTGCACCCGATGCGGCGCCCCGTTTGGGGATTTGCTGTGCACTGAGTGTTCGGTCGAGGGCACGTCCTCGGCAATGGCGGAGGCGCTCGACCGCTGCCTGGCGTGCGCCGTCTATGCGCATCCGCTGCCGCGCATCATTAAAGCGTACAAGGATGCGGACGAGCGACGTCTGGCTCCGTATCTGGCGGAGCTGCTCTACGACACCGTCCTGCATGCCCAGGTCGTAGCGCCCGATCGCTATGGAGGTGTGCTGTCCGGTGCGGATGCGGTGGTGTTTGTGCCTGCGACGGCGGCAGCGTTTCGGCGGCGTGGTTTTGATCATATGGAGGCTATTGCGCGCCCATTTTGCGAGCTGTCGGGTGTTCCCCTGCTCGATGCTCTCGTCAAGTACGGGCATGGCGACCAGCGCGAACTCGGTCGTGAGGAGCGCCGCGAGCGTGCCCAAGGCATGTACGAGACGGTTGAGGATGTGCGGGGCAAGCGCCTGCTGCTTATCGACGACGTTATCACCACGGGTGCGACGATGGCAGCGGCTTCGGCGGAACTCAAGCGCGCCGGTGCCACGGCCGTTGATGGCCTCGCTATCGCACGCGTTTGGTAGGGGTGGTTCAGATGGCAATAAAGATCGGGCAGCGTGGCAAGCCTGCAAGCGAGCAGCTGGCTGCTTCCGTAATTTTGACGGGTGCCTCGGCGCTGCGCATGATGCGCGCCGAGCGCCGACAAATGGGTTACATCAGCTGGAGGGACCTCGATCCCGATGAAGAGCGCCGTGTGCTGCGCACGTCGTCGCCCTCGACCGAGGACATCTATCTTCCCGATTTGGTGCGGATTGGGGCCGCAAGCGGCGAGGTGCAAGAGGATTTGTGCTTGTTGGTAGGGTCTGCAGCGCAGCGCCGCCGTATTCTTGGCGTGAGCTGGTCCGTATGCTCCGAGTTGCCCGCCGGCTCGATTCTAGAGGTGGAACCGGAGGTGTACAGTCTATCTCCCGAGGCCCTTTGCGTAGCCGTCGCGCGCGAGGTCGGCTGTATCCAGGCATTTGCCCTGGCCCAGGAGCTGTGCTCTAAGATTTCGCTGAGTGACCGCGGGAAGTATCTGCCTCCCTACACCTCGCCCGTTACGAATAAACTTGCAAAGGACAAGGACCAGCCAGCAGACGTGGGCTACTTTGAGGTTGAGCCGGTGCTGACGCCCGATCGTCTGGCAGATTACCTCGCGGTATGCAAGGGGAATGCGGCCAAACAACTGCAGCGTCTGTGTCCCTACTTGTCAGAAAACCTGCGCTCGCCCATGGAGTGCATCATGCTCGCTCTGTTTTCGCTTCCGTTTTCCTATGGCGGATTTGCCTGCGGTCCCTTTAAGACCGACTACAAGATCGAGTTCGATGACCGTGCGCAGGCAATCTCGGGGATGCCGCATGCAGTTTGCGATGCGTATCAGGAAGCAGCCCAGTTTGACCTGGAATACAACGGTGAGCTGGGCCATTCCTCCCGGAGGGGACGTATCCATGATGAAAAACGCAACACGGGCTTGATTACTATGGGAATCGAGGTCGCGACGGTCAATAACGAGATACTCTGCGACATGGAAGCAATGGAGGCGCTCGCATGGCGCATGCACCAGCGTATGCGAAAGCGGTACCGGAATCGTGTCGATGCCCGCAGGAAAAAGCAAGAGGCGCTGCTTAACACGCTGCGGGCGTGTTTTGGGCTTAAACCCGCCTAACAATGCTCTGAAACAGGGGGTTGGATATATGCTCTGGCCAAAATATAGCAAATATGAGTACTGCTACAAATTCAGTAACAGCAAAATCAGGGATTTTGGGACTGGAAGATGGGGTAAATTAGAAAGTTATTAAACAAATGTGGAATATCCTGGCATCAATCTGACGTTATAGAGCGTGAAAACAGCTTGCAGAGCCAAAAACTCCTGCTACTAAATTGGTAACAGTACTCATATTTGCTATTTTTTGGCCACGGCGCCCTAAGACGGGTGTGTTGGGGCTTTCCATAGGGGAGCGACGGGCTCAATCAGAGCGCGTGCGGCCCGTCCTGACCTGCGAAATCTGTACTCGCGATGCGAATAACGCCCCTAACCTTAAACTTTAGCTTGAACTTAGCTATAATGCGCTACGTTCCTACCAGGCTGTGGTTGCGGACGGACGAAATGCCCGTCCTAGTCCAAGACAGACGCGGTCAAAGGGATCCACGTAAGCGACCGCGTGCACGCGGCGCGATCATGGCGCGTCCTAGATGTAAGCCGCACCGTCCGTTCTACTTTCTTTGGGGCAATACCGCCTCGCGGGCGAGCGGGCCAGTCGTGAAGGTGGCTGCGGCCTCCCGAGCAAACACCCCGGTGCGCAAGTGTGGGGTCAAATACCAGGTCAGCTGGTGGGAACAACCTGATATTCCGCGCAACGCACGGATCGTATACGACACAGAAGGCAGGGTAGTGGACATGGTGAAGGGCAGCTTGATGCACGCGGCTCGGTTAGGTGCTGGGACCGCAGCGGTCATCGCCGTTTTGAGCCTGAGCGGATGCGCGTTCAACCCGCTGTCTACGTTCACGACTCCCACGATCGACCAGATCGAGTACGAGACCGTCACGCCGGCGGTGTCGGACGATGCCCTGGTCACTCCCGGAACCCTGACGGTTGCCCTCGATACTTCCGATGCGCCGCAGGCCATGCAGGACGCCGACGGCGAGCTCACGGGGTATGCGGTTGACGCCGCCCGCGCCCTCGCAAGCCGCATGGGCCTTAAGGTCGCCTTTGTCGATGCGTCCTCGGCAGATTCCGCGCTCGGCGACAAAAAGGCCGATATCTTTATCGGCGAGATCAACTCCACAGACGGGGACGTTAGCTCGCTCGGCACCTGCCTGTACGATGCCGCTTCTGTGTTCGGTAAAACTAGCGATGGTGGGTCGCTAAGCGTTTCCACCGATACCCTTAACGCGTCTACTCTGGGTGTCCAAATGTCCTCGGCCTCGCAGGAGGCGCTTGCTAAGCAGAGCATCACCGCCAATCAAAAGACCTACTCCAACATCAACGAGTGCTTTGAGGCGCTCGAGTCCGGCGAGGTCGACTATGTGATCTGCGACTCCACGGCCGGCGGCTACCTTGCACGCTTGATGAGCGAGATCTCCTATGTCGGTGCGCTCGAGGCGCCCTCGACGCTTGGTGTTGCGGGCCTCTCGTCCAATGACGAACTGTGCCGTGCCGTGAGCGATGCCCTCGATGACATCACGGTCGACGGTACGCTCGAGGCAGTCCACTGCGTCTGGTATGGCAGGATGCCCTACGACCTCACCACTAAGACGGTTTCGGGCGCTAACGTGCAGCCGGGCGACTCTGAGTCCAGTGAGGCCACGTCCTCCGGCAGCGAGTCCTCCGATTCCAACAATGAGACCGCATCCTCCGAGGACAACTCGTCCAGCCAGGAAGGCACCATCACCGACGACGACATTAACAAGCTCAATAGCTAGTTATTGCTAGGGGTGGCGTCTCCTATGCGCTAAGAGAGACGCCTCTTCACGGTTTCAACACGCATTGCCGGGCTTTCCCAACAGGGGAGCCCGGCTTTTTCGTTTCCGTAAAACCAGCAGGTCAAAGACATTTTTTAGGTGCAAAACCAAAGTCGCCGTCGCCCTCCTATAGCGCACTTTGCCACAGAAAAGTGCGAGACTTCGGTATGCGGTATCAAGCAATCGTTATTCGGGTCTTTGGGAATCCGCGTGATTAAATGCACGGCAATGGGTACATAGCCAGTACAGTAAGTCCCCGAGGCAGATTGGAGCCACGTATGGATATCAAGGTTTCTGGACGCAAGACGACGGTAACCGATGCTCTGCGTGCGCATGTGGATGAGAAGATCGGCGAGGCGCTCAAGGTTTTCGATATCGAGCCCATGACGGTCGACGTTGTACTTCGCTATGAGAAGAACCCCTCGAACCCCAACCCGGCAATCGTCGAGGTTACGGTTCGTGTCCGCGGTTCGGTGATTCGCGTTGCCGAGCACGGTGCAGATATGTACGCCGCCATCGACCTCTCCGCCGATAAGGTCACCCGCCAGCTGCGCAAGTTCAAGACCAAGGTCGTGGACAACCGCCAGGGCGGTGCCAGCGCAGCGGATGTCGCGCCGGTCGAGCGTGTCGAGGATCTGGCCGACTTGCTGCTGCCCGAGGAGGACGACGACCTGCTCGTCCGCGAGAAGGTCATCGATGTCACCCCGATGACTGAGGAGCAGGCGCTGGTGCAGACCGATCTGCTCGGCCACGACTTCTACGTGTTCGAGAACGCGACGACCGGCCTTATCAATGTGGTGTATCACCGTAAGAATGGTGGATATGGCATCATCAAGCCCCGCATCGAAACACTTGACGAGTAAAATACGTTAACTTGCATGAGTTAACGGTTGGCGGCCATCCCATGCGGGTGGCCGCCTTTTTACGTAAGGAGTCGCTTTGATGGACAAGGCCGCATCTACCGGTCATTCGGACCGTTGCCGCATCGTCGTCGATACCTGCTGCGACTTTAGCCCCGAGGTCGCCGCGAACCTCGATGTCGATATCCTGGGTTTCCCCTTCATTATCGATGGCGAGGAGCGCACGGATGACATCTGGTCGAGCATCACGCCCAAGGAGTTTTACGACCGCATGCGCGCTGGTGCCCGCGTGTCCACCTCGGCTGTGTCGCTCGGTCGCTATATCGAGTTCTTTACCGAGTGCGCCAAAGAGGGCACGCCCACGGTCTACCTGTGCTTTACCTCGGCGCTGTCGTCGAGCTACAACTCCGCGTGCCAGGCGGCAGATGCCGTGCGCGCCGAGTATCCCGATTTTGAGCTGTACGTGGTCGACAACGCTCTGCCCTGCGCGACCGGCGCGCTCTTGGCGCTCGAGGCCGTGCGCCAGCGTTCGGCGGGACTGACCGCCAAGCAGCTGGTCGATTGGGCAAACGAGGCAAAGACCTACGTCCACGGCTACTTTACGCTCGAGAGCTTCGACGCACTGGCTGCCGGTGGCCGCATTCCGCCCGCGGCGGCGCAGCTCACGGCAAAGCTCGACGTCAAGCCCGAGCTCTCCTACGACCTGGCCGGCTCGCTGTCGCTGATCGGCGTCAACCGCGGCCGCAAGAAGGCGCTCAAGTCCATCCTCAAGTCGTTCCGCGAGAACTACGTGCCCGATCGCACCATGCCCATCGCCATCATGACGGCCGATGCCGAAAAGGATGGTGACTGGCTCGAAGCCGCCATCCGCAAGGAGGAGGGTTGCGCCGACGTCACGATCATTCGCGGCTCCGTGGGTCCCACCATCGGCTCGCACGTGGGCCCCGGCATGGTGGGCTGCGCGTTTTGGGGTAAGAACCGCGCCGACAAGGCGTCGCTTTCCGACCGTATCGCCCGCCGCGTGCGCGGTCAGTAGGCAAGCGCTGCGTCCGTAATCGCCCTCGACTCACAGCCCAAACGCTGGCACCGAGTATTCAACCTGGTAACAACACCCAACCCAAAAGGAAAGGTTTCATGGCAAACAAGCTCTCCGTCGCATTCATTGGCACCGGAATCATGGGTGCCCCCATCGCCGGCCACATTCTGGACGCCGGCTATCCCGTCACGGTCAACAACCGCACCAAGTCCAAGGCGGCGGCGCTTATCGAGCGCGGCGCCGTCTGGGCAGATACGCCGGCCGATGCCGCGGCGAACGCCGATGTCGTCTTTACCATGGTGGGCTATCCCTCCGAGGTCGAGGAACTCTACCTGGCGGGCGACGGCCTGCTCTCGTGCACTAAGCCCGGCGCGGTCTTGATCGACCTCACCACGAGCTCGCCCGAGTTGGCGCGCGACATTGCCGAGGCCGCCCAGGTTTCTGGCCGCATGGCGTTTGACTGCCCCGTCACCGGCGGCGAGTCGGGCGCTATCGCCGGTTCGCTCACGGCTATCGTGGGTGCTACCGAGAACGACATCGCGCCGGTCCGCGACATCCTTGCCACCTTTGCGGCCAACATCTGCTGCTTCGATGGCGCCGGCAAGGGCCAGGCTGCCAAACTCGCCAACCAGGTGTCGCTGGGCGCCTGCATGGTCGGCATGGCAGACGCCATGGCATTTGCCGAGCTGAGCGGTCTTGACCTGGAGAAGACCCGCCAGATGATCCTGGGCGGTACCGGCAAGTCCGGCGCCATGGAGAGCCTGGCTCCCAAGGCGCTCGACGGCGACTACAAGCCCGGTTTTATGGTCGAGCACTTCATTAAGGACCTGCGTCTGGCGCTCGCCTATGCCGACGATCGCGAGCTTGCGCTGCCCGGCGCCGACGTGGCCTTTACGCTCTACGACATGCTCGACGCCATTGGCGGCGCCAAGCTGGGCACCCAGGCCATCACGGTACTCTACAAGGAGGAGGCCGACGCCATCGCCGCCGGTCTGGACTGGTCGCAGTATCGTCCCGAGGAGCACGGTGCTCACGAGGAAGGCTGCGGTTGCGGCGAGCACGGCGACGACCATGAGTGCGGTTGCGGTCACCATCACGGCGAGGACCACGAGTGCTGCGGCGGCCACGGCCATGATGATGGCCACGAGTGCTGCTGTGGCCACCATCACGGGGAGTAGCGCCCATGAGCTGGACGTTCGTGGTGCTTGCGCTGGTGCTCTTTCTCTTTGCGATTTACATCGGCTTTTTGTGCGGCCAGTGGGCGTGCGAAAAGCGCGTCATCACCAAGCGCGACTACTGGATTGCCAACTTTGCAGGAGCGGCGGCAGTCGTCCTGCTAACCTGGGTGTTTTCGCTGTTCCCGCTGGTGCAGTTTGCGCCGATCGGCTGGCTCGGCGGCTTTATCGCCGGCCTTAAGATGAGCTTTGGCGAGTCCGTCGGCCCGTGGCGCAAGCACGACGAGGTCTTTAACGTCAACAAGGCACATCGCGCCGCCGCCGATGCGGGCGACGCCGAGGAGCGCCGCCGCGCGCGTCACAATGGTGCAGCCGACCGACAGCTCATCTCGGTCACCGATGACAGCAAGGGTGCTGGCAAGCACGCTAAGAAATAGTAAGAAGAGGTAACTATGGCAGAAAACAAGGAAGAACAGCTCACCGATGAGGAGCTGGCACAGCTTCAGCTGGCAGAGGAGAACGAGAACGCCGTCGACCGTCTGGTCAAGGAGCTCGGCTGCCCCACGCGCCGCATCCGTCAGTTTGCCGCCCGCGTGCTGCACCTGCTTGCCGAGCGCGATCCGCAGCGCGTCGTGCCCTGCGTACCCGCGCTGATCGAGGCACTTGACCGCCCCGAGGCTCAGACCCGCTGGGAGGCCCTCGATGCCCTTGCGGCGCTCGCCACCACCTGCCCCGAGCAGCTGGGCGATGCCTTTGAGGGCGCCGAGACCGCGCTGTTCGACGAGATTTCCTCCACGCTGCGCTATGCCGCCTTCCGCCTGCTGTGCGTGTGGGGTGCCACGAGCGTCGAGCGTTCGCGCGAGGCTTGGCCCATCCTGGACGAGGCCATCCAGTGCTACCACGGCGACCTCGAGTATCGCGACATGCTCGGTTGCCTGTACGAGTTTGGCCAGGGCGAGATTGACGCCGAGGTCGCCGAGAAGCTCGCGCTGCGCCTTAAGTTCGATGCCGAGAACGGTAAGGGCAGCTATCTCAAGGCCCGTTCGAGCGAGATTTGCGAAATGCTTGTTAAACGTTTTGGCCTGGATCTCTCCAAAAAGAAGAAGCGTGCTAGCGTTAAAAAATCTGACGACGCCGAAGACGAGGAGTAACAGATTATGGCGCACGATGTAGTCCTGATCCCCGGTGACGGTATCGGTCCCGAGATTACGCAGGCCATGCGCCGCGTGGTCGAGGCCACCGGTGTCCAGATCAACTGGAATGTCCAGGAGGCCGGCGCCGGCGTCATGGACGAGTTTGGCACGCCGCTGCCCCAGCATGTGCTCGATGCGGTCGCCGAGACCAAGGTTGCCATCAAGGGCCCCATCACCACGCCGGTCGGCACGGGTTTCCGCAGCGTTAACGTGGCCCTGCGCAAGCACTTCGACCTGTACGCCTGCGTGCGCCCCTGCCTGTCGCAGCCGGGCGACGGCTCGCGCTTCCGCGACGTCGACCTGGTCATCGTGCGCGAGAACACCGAGGACCTCTACGCCGGCATCGAGTTCGATGAGAGCGCTGCCGAGGTCGAGGAGCTCTCGCAGCTTGTCGAGCGCTCGGGTCAGAAGACCTTCGCCGCTGATTCCGCCATTTCAATCAAGCCGATCTCCATCGCCAAGAGCCGCCGCATTGTGGAGTATGCCTTTGAGTATGCTCGCCGCTGCGGCCGCAAAAAGGTGACGGCCGTGCATAAGGCCAACATCATGAAGGCGACCGACGGCTTGTTCCTGCGCGTGGCGCGCGAGGTGGCCGCCAACTATCCCGATATCGAGTTCAACGACAAGATCGTCGACGCCACCTGCATGGGCCTGGTCCAGAACCCCAACGACTTCGATGTCCTGGTGCTGCCCAACCTGTACGGCGACATCGTGAGCGACCTGTGCGCCGGCCTGGTGGGCGGCTTAGGGATGGCCCCTGGCTCCAACATCGGTGCCGACTGCGCCATCTTCGAGGCAACGCACGGCTCCGCGCCCGATATCGCTGGCCAGGATATCGCCAACCCCACGGCCGAGATTCTTTCTGCTGCGATGATGCTCGATCACCTGGGCGAGAACGACGCTGCCAATCGCATTCGCGCCGCCGTATCTGCCACGCTCGACGAAGGCGAGCAGGTTACCGGCGACGTTCGTCGTGCCCAGACCGGCTCCGTTGAGGGCGCTGTGGGCACGCAGGCCTTTGCCGATGCCGTTATCGCGCACCTGGCCTAAGGCATGCACACTGCAAACGCCTAAATAGTACTTAAGTGTTTGCGTATAACCTAAGAATCAATACGCCCGGCGCTCTGTCGGGCGTATTCTATTGAGGACTATGTTTCCTAACAAGGAGTAACCGATATGGGTCTGATTCAAAAGAAGGACGAGAAGGACGAGATCGACGGCATCCAGATCATCGAGCGCGGCGAAGGCCCCGACGGTGATGAGGACGAGAAGATCGATCTGGTCGCCGGTACGTCTGCCGAGCACATTGCTGCCGGCACGACCGCCGAGGAGGAGGACGCCCGCCTGGAGGCTCAGATTGCCGCGGATGCCGCTGACGAGAATCTGATGCCCGAGGAGCAGGATGAGGACAACGATATCCTGGGTTCCGACGAAGACGACCATGCATCCAAGCACAAGAAGACGATGATTGCCGCCTTCGTGGTTGCAGTCGTGATCGCTGCGGTGGTCGGCTTCTTTATTGGCAATGGCGGCATTGGGGGCAAGGGCGTCGGCTCGGCGACCCTCACCGAGGACCAGCTCGATTCGACCGTGGCAAGCTACAGCTACAACGGCAAGAAGAGCGACATCACCGCGCGCGAGGCCATCGAGAGCCAGTACAGCCTTGATACCGTCAAGGATAGCGATGGCAACTACACCGCTCCGTCTGCCGACGTTATCCTGTCCTACGTGCGCAACAAGATCCTGCTCGACGCCGCCGAGGACGAGGGCATTACCGTTTCTTCCAAGGAAATGAAGAAGTACGCTGAGGATTCCATCGGCACCTCCGACTACAAGACCATGGCCACGCAGTACGGCGTGTCCAAGGACCAGGCCAAGCAGATCGTCCGCCAGTCCGCGACGCTGCAGAAGCTCTACAAGAAGAAGGTCGGCGACAGCTCCGCAAGCATGCCGACCGCCCCGACCGAGCCTGCTGACGGCAACGAGGACACCGCGAGCAAGGATTACGCCGACTACATCATCAACCTTGCCGGCGACGAGTGGGATAGCTCAAAGGGCACTTGGAAGGACGCCGATAGCACCTACGCTAAGGCCTTCGCTGACGATGCCTTTACGGCCGATAGCGCTACCTATAAGCAGGCCATGACCGCCTACTACACTGCTTATCAGCAGTACTCCTCGCAGGCTTCGAGCGCCAGCTCCAAGTGGACCGAGTACGCCAACGGCCTCTACGCCAAGGCCAACATCAGCATCTACGGCCTGTTTGCGTAAGGTTTGCCTGCACTACAGCGCGCTAACCGATCTACCTGATTGAGCCCGCTAGAACGGACAACGTTCTAGCGGGCTTTTTGCGTTGAGGGCGTGATTGACGGCTTAATTATGGCTATTCATCTTTAAGCCCAAAAAGGCTATCGGCTTCATCGTCGGATATATATTCCAGTACATCGCCTGGTTGGCAGTCGAGTGCCCGGCATATCGCGTCAAGAGTTGAAAAACGTATGGCAGAAACCTTGCCCGTCTTAATGCGTGACATATTGACCTGGGAGATGCCCACACGTTCCGCAAGCTCTTTGGATGAAATCTTGCGTTCGGCGAGCATGCGGTCAAGCCGCAGAATAATCATGGATTCCCCCTAGAGCAACTCGTCATCTTGTTTTTGCAGGATATACCCGTAGCGGAAGATGCTGGCAATCAGGCAAATAATCAGGCCTGCAAAGAGCATGGAGGGCTCGAATAACTGGCCGACGAACGCATCCGTAAAGCTGCCGCCAAATCCTGAGAGTATCATTCCCGTGATTACGGCGCCAAGAAGCCTCACGGCAACGCCGCCGATAAGGAATAAATGTCCTACTCGACGAAGTGTCTGGTTACATTCAAGGTCAAAGGGCCTGCCTTCCTTTTCAATGTTGAGGAAAAGCCTGCGCACGCTTATCGCGATGGTAAGCGCGAGGCATGTCATCAAGAGGCTCCCTATGGCAGTGTGACCATCGTGTGCGACGAGCATAAGTGGGGCCTGCGCATCGGTACCGACGATAGCAAGGCACGGCCCTTCGCCGGCTTGAAGTTCTACGGATTGGAGACACGAGCCTTGGGAGAGGCCAGGCAATATGAGTAGAAGGTCAATCGCAATGACTGCGAGGAGCCCCAGAGCGAGCGCGGTGGTAATGCAGATCGTGGCCCATTTGCAGATGCGAGCGAGCTTCCTCAGTTTGGCTACCGTCTGTTCGCGGCTGATGGTTTCATTCGATATAGATGCGTTTCGATGGACCATAACCCCTCCAATCGGCGTTTTGGATGATACTTGTATCTTATCAGAATTAATGACAAACGATAAATAATTACGGATACTGAGTATGTAATGATTGAAAACGATTAGCGTGAGCTATTAGCTCATTTTGGATGCCGGAGTTTGGCGCGTGGGGGATAAGGACAAATGCCAAAATTTCCTGTGATCGCGCAAGCGCTCCATCGGGTTCCCCTAATTCATATGGGAAAACAGCTGCAAACGATTGCAAGTAACCGGTGAACGGTCGAAAACTACCGTTCACCGATAATCTCAAAACTGGTTCTAACTGGTATTAAGTCAAAAAGACCAATTCACATATCTTCACAATGACCTGCAATTTTTCTACACGCTATTTTTAGCCGCCCTACGTTGTTTAGACACAGGAAAAGATCAGATTTTTTGCCAAAGCATTTCGAAACGGTTTCAAAACCGCAGGTAGAAGTGTTAACGACCGGTAAACGGTCGATTTATCACCGTGAGCAGTGCAAAAACGTTTTACCGTATGAATCAACGAAAGCGACCTCTTCTGGGGTGATATAGTGACAACAACACGTCACGTGGTTACTACCAGTTTAGAAACCACTGGTCTTCAAAGAACGCTTTCTAAGAAGCTTTAAGGGCGAGCGCCCGCTGGCTTCCGAAAATCATCGGACTCAGATCGTACACACCTTCGGAAGGGAAATTTGAATGGTTGGCTTTATTCTTACCGGTCATGGACAGTTCGCACCCGGTCTTGCAAGCGCTATCGCTATGGTTGCCGGCGACCAGCCTGCTTTTACCGTCGTTCCTTTTGAGGGCGACCAGGCCGCATCCTACGGTGAGGATCTCCGCGCCGCTATTACCGCCATGCGCGAGGAGTGCGATGGCGTGCTTGTCTTTACCGACCTGCTTGGCGGCACCCCGTTCAACCAGTCGATGATGATTGCCCAGGATGTCGACAACGTCGAGGTTCTGACTGGCACCAACCTTCCCATGGTTATTGAGCTTCTGTTCCTCCGCGGCAATGCCACGCTCGCCGAGCTTGGCGAGCAGGCCGTGACCGTTGGCCAGACGGGCGTCACCGCCCAGACGGTCGCATCCGTTGCCGGCTCCGAGGAAGAGGATATCTTCGGCGACGAGGACGGCATTTAATGGCCGATTTCGGAGCCAACGTCCTGAGCTCCTCGGTCGCCCTTTTAGGCCTGCTTGTCATCATGGGCTTGATTTACACCATCTGGTCGCAAATCAACATGAAGAAGAAGCAGAAGTACTTCAAGGAGCTGCACACCGAGCTCAAGCCGGGTCAGGAGGTTCTTTTCGCCGGCGGTATCTACGGAACCGTCAAAGGCTTCGAAGGCGAGAAGGTCCAGATCAAAGTCCGATCCGGAGCCGTCGTAGATGTTTCGCGTTACGCGATTCAGGAGATCAAGTAACTGTCGTCAGCAAATATCGAAAGGAAGCTGATCAACATGGCAGAACCCAACATTCTTCTTACCCGCATCGATAACCGACTGGTTCATGGTCAGGTTGCCACCCAGTGGAACTCCACTCTGGGCTCCAACCTCATCCTCGTCGCCAACGACGACGTGGCGTCCAACACCATGCGCCAGAACCTCATGAAGATGGCCGCTCCCGCCGGCGTCGCTACGCGTTTCTTCTCCCTGCAGAAGACCATCGACGTCATTGGCAAGGCGAGCCCGCGCCAGAAGATCTTCATCGTGGCCGAAACACCGGAAGACGTGCTTACGCTCGTCAAGGGCGGTGTGCCTATAAAGAAGGTAAACATCGGCAACATGCACATGTCGGAAGGAAAGCGCCAAGTCGCCACCTCCGTCGCAGTTAACGACGAGGATGTCGCTGCGTTTAAAGAGCTGCAGGAATTGGGGGTGGAGTTGGAGATCAGGCGCGTTCCGAGCACGCCTGTTGAGGACACGAGCAAGCTCTTCTCGTAATCCTCGTGATCCACGTTGTCAGGAGTGAAACCCTGACGTTCTGTACGTGATATCCAAAGTGCGTACATACATTTTGAAAGGAGGAGCAAGATGGAATACTCGATCATCCAGATCGCTCTGGTCTTCGTTGTTACGTTCATCGCGGCAATCGACCAGTTTGACTTCCTCGAGTCTCTCTATCAGCCCATCGTCACCGGCGCCGTCATCGGTCTTATCCTTGGCGACCTCAACACCGGTCTTCTCGTGGGTGGTACCTATCAGCTCATGACGATCGGCAACATGCCGATCGGAGGCGCTCAGCCGCCTAACGCCGTCATCGGCGGCATCATGGCAGCCATTCTCGCTATCGCCACGGGCCTCGAGCCCAACGCGGCAGTCGGCCTCGCCATTCCGTTCGCTCTGCTTGGCCAGCTTGGCGTTACCCTGGTCTTCACGCTTATGTCCCCGCTTATGTCCACGGCCGATAACATGGCTCACAACGCGGACACCAAGGGCATCGAGCGCCTGAACTACTTCGCCATGGCTCTGCTCGGCCTGATTTTCGCTGTCGTCGTCACCCTGTTCTTCATCGCTGGCGCTACCATCGGTCAGACCATCGCTTCTGCCATCCCGACTTGGCTGCAGACCGGTCTGTCCGCTGCAGGCGGCATGATGCGCTTCGTCGGCTTCGCCGTCCTGCTCAAGGTTATGATGAACCGCGATATGTGGGGCTTCTTCCTCATGGGCTTTGGCCTCGCGCTCATCACCGTTGCCAACGATTCGCTGGCAACCCCTGCTCTGCTCATCCTCGCTCTCATCGGCTTCGGCATCGCTTTCTGGGACTTCCAGCAGCAGACCGAGCTGAAGGGTGCAGCTGTTTCTGACGGAGGTGACTTCGAAGATGGCATCTAATGAGTATGTGATCCCGGAGCACTACGAGGATCTCACTCCTGCTCCGCAGCTCGACCAGAAGACCCTCAACAAGATGGCTTGGCGCTCCTGCTTCCTGCAGGCATCGTTCAACTACGAGCGCATGCAGGCCGCTGGCTGGCTTTACTCCATCATCCCCGGTCTGGAGAAGATCCACACCAACAAGAACGACCTCGCGGCTTCCATGAGCCACAACCTGGAGTTCTTCAACACCCACCCGTTCCTCGTCACCTTTGTTATGGGCATCGTGCTTTCGCTCGAGCAGAACAAGGTTGACATCCCCACGATCCGCGCCGTCCGCGTCGCCGCAATGGGCCCGCTCGGTGGTATCGGTGACGCCCTGTTCTGGCTGACGCTCGTGCCTATCACGGCCGGCATCACCTCCAACATGGCCATCAACGGCAACGCCGCTGCGCCGATCATCTTCCTGGTGATCTTCAACGTCGTCCAGTTCGCTCTGCGCTTCTGGCTCATGAACTGGTCCTACAAGCTTGGCACCAGCGCTATTGACGCTCTGACTGCCAACATGCAGGCCTTTACGCGTGCCGCTTCCATCATGGGCGTCTTCGTCGTCGGTTGCCTGGTCGTTACCATGGGTGGCACCCAGATCAACCTCCAGATCCCCAACGGCACCACCCGTGGCCTCTCCGCTACTACCGTGATCGTCTCCGAGAAGGAGGCCGAGAACTTCACCGGTATGGAGGGCATCGATACCGAGACCGCTGAGGCCGGTACCATCGCCATGACCGATAAGGACGGCAACGCCCTTACCGCTTCCGATGCCGACGGCAACGCTGTCGAGTGCGGCGTCACCGATCTGGGTAACGGCATGGAGTCCGTGACCTACGGCACCGTTACCGAGGATCCGGTCAACTTCTCTGTTGCCGACACCCTCAACACCATCGTCCCGAAGCTCGTCCCGCTTATGCTTACGCTGCTGCTTTACTACATGTTCGCTAAGCACAGCTGGACCCCGACCAAGGGCATTCTCCTGCTCTTCGTCCTTGGCATCCTGGGCGCTGGCCCGCTTGGTCTCTGGCCGAGCATCTGGTAAGGCTCTAGCTTGAGGGGTGTGTCCCTACGCGGCTCACACCCCGACCCCTTAAGCCATGTGTATGTTAAAAGCCGCGTGCTCGAAAGAGCGCGCGGCTTTTGTTTTCTTAATGATTCGGGTGTGGCAGACAGATAATGCATAACACCCTAGGTAGTTAGCCGAATTCGAGCAAAAGGGAGGATAGAATGGCGATCGGAGCGCGTAAGCAACCGCTGTACGATCAGCTGGTCGATATTCTGACCGAAAAGATTGACCATGAATATCGCGCCGGTGACATGATTCCTTCCGAGCGCGAACTTTCGGAGCGCTATGGTCTCTCGCGCACTACGGTACGCCTGGCTCTGCAGGAACTGGAGCGTTTAGGACTGGTGGTTCGGCAGCACGGTCGCGGTACCTTTGTGACCGACCGTTCGGCAAAAGCAACCAATCTTATGCAGTCCTACAGCTTTACCGAGCAGATGCGTGCGATGGGTCGAGAACCCGAGACCACGATTCTCGAGTTTTGCGAGATGGAGGCCGATAAGAATCTGGCCGAGCATATGGGATTGCGCATCGGTGATCGCATTTTTAAGCTCAAGCGCCTTCGTTCTGCCGACAACATGCCCATGATGGTCGAACGCAGCTATCTCCCGGTTCGTCAATTTCTGTCCCTAAAGCGACCGCTGCTGGAGCGTAAGCCGCTTTACGATGTGATTGAGCAGGACTTTCAGCAAAAGATTCGCGTGGCCGAAGAGGAGTTCTATGCGAGCATAGCCCGTCCCACCGATGCCCACCTTTTGGGAATTGTCGAGGGCTCGCCTGTGCTCGATTTGGTCAGGACTACGTATAACGAGTCAAACGAGGTAGTGGAGTACACACTCTCGGTTGCTCGTGCCGATCAGTTTAAATACAAGGTTTACCACCAGCGCAGCAACTAGTGCTCGCATTGTTTCCATATGGTGATTCTTTGCATTTAACTGGTTACTACCAGATAACCAACCGAAGTGTATAATTGCACGTCACAGGATTACTTCTAGAGAGAGGTATTAGAATTGTTCGAGAAGAGTGTCGAGGAGCTCACCGAGCTCGGCGCCCAGATCACCACGGCCGAGATTGCTCAGCAGCCCGAGCTTTGGCGTGATACGCTCAACATCTATCGCGAGAACAAGGAGGCCATCGAGGCCTTCCTGGCCGAGGCTCGCGCTATGGGCGAGGGTCGTCTGTCCGTTGTCTTCACCGGTGCCGGTACGTCCGACTACGTTGGCGATACCTGCGCCCCGTACCTGCGTCACGCTGGCAACACTGATCTCTACGACTTTAAGCCCATCGCCACGACCGACATCGTGAGCGCCCCGCGCGACTTCCTGCGCGCCGAGGATCCCACGCTCGTGGTTTCCTTTGCCCGCTCTGGCAACAGCCCCGAGAGCCTTGCCGCCGTTGCCGTTGCCAAGGAGCTCGTCCACAACGTCAAGTTCCTCAACATCACCTGCGCTCCCGAGGGCAAGCTCGCCGTCGAGTCTGCCGATGATCCCAACGCGCTGACGCTGCTCATTCCGCGCGCCAACGACAAGGGCTTCGCCATGACCGGTTCTTATTCCTGCATGACCCTGCTCTCCACCCTTATTTTCGACACTGCCTCTGACGAGCAGAAGGCCGAGTGGGTCGAGACGATTGCCAAGATGGGCGAGGAGGTCATCTCCCGTGAGCCTGAGATCGCCGATTACCTGGCTGGCGACTTCAACCGCGTGACCTACTTGGGTTCTGGCTCCTTCGGTGGCCTTGCCCAGGAGAGCCAGCTCAAGATCCTCGAGCTCGCTCACGGTCTGGTCGCTACTTCCTACGACACCTCCATGGGCTATCGTCACGGACCTAAGTCCTTCGTCGACGATAAGACGCTCGTCTTCGTGTTCGTCAACAACGACGCCTACACCCGTCAGTACGACATCGACATCCTCAACGAGATCGGTGGCGACGAGATCGCTCAGCACACCATCGCCGTTCAGCAGGAAGGTGCCACCGTCTATGAGGGTGAGTCCTTCACCTTTAAGGGCTACGAGGCACTTCCCGAGGGTTACCTTGCTCTGCCGTTCGTGATGTTTGCCCAGGCTATCAGCCTGCTCAACTCCGTCCGCGTGGGCAACACGCCCGATACGCCGAGCCCCACCGGCACGGTCAACCGCGTGGTTAAGGGCGTGACGATTCACCCCTTCACCGCTTAATCGCGTCCCCCTGTAAGGGCGCCCGTCCGCTCATAACGGCGGGCGGGCGCTTTTTGTTTTACGTGAGCTGGGTATAAGCATTACCACAGTCAACTGCTTTAGAAGCGAGGAGTGCATATGAGCACGTACGCAATTAAGGCTGACAAGTTCTTCTTGCCGGCAGGCCCGCAACTGGGCGGCTATCTTATGGTCGAGGATGGCGTTTTTGGCGCCTGGCAGGCCGACAAGCCCTCTTGCGAGATTAAGGACTACACGGGATCGTGGATCGCACCGGGTATGGTCGATACTCACATCCATGGCTTCTACAACCACTCAACTACCGATAACGATCCCGAGGGCATCGATATCAGCTCAACCGAGCTCGCCCGTCGCGGTACCACCAGCTGGCTGCCCACGACGTTCACCGATGGCGTCGAACAGATCAAGGACGCCTGCGCTGCTATCGCCAAGGCGGACGAGGGCCGCGGCCCCGACTTCTGCGGTGCCCGCATTCAGGGCATCTACCTGGAGGGCCCCTTCTTTACCATGAAGCACGTGGGCGCGCAGAACCCCGCTTACCTGATTGACCCCTCCGAGGAGGTTTTCGACCAGTGGCAGGGGGCTGCGGGCGGTCGCATCGTTAAGAGCGCCATGGCGGCCGAGCGCGACGGTGCCGCTGCTTATGCGGCTGCTCTGAACGCCAAGGGCGTGGTGACCAGCATCGGTCACTCCGACGCCACCTACGATGAGTGCATCGCCGCTATCAATGCCGGTGCCAGCTGCTTTACGCATACCTATAACGGCCAGCGCGGTCTGCATCACCGTGAGCCCGGTGTCGTGGGTGCTGCCATGTCCACGCCCGAGACCTACGCCGAGATCATCTGTGACGGCAAGCACGTAAACCCTGCCGCCATCAAGGCACTGCTGCAGGCAAAGGGCTGGCAGCACACGGTGCTCATCACCGACTGCCTGGGCTGCGGCGGCATGCCCGAGGGCAGCTACACCAGTGGTGGCATGGACGTCATCATGAAGGACAACCTGTGCTGGCTCGCCGACGGAAAAAGCATTGCCGGCTCGGTGCTCACGCTTGCCCAGGGCGTCAAGAACATTGTCGATTGGGGCATCGCCAGCGCTGATATCGCCATTCGCATGGCAACCGAGGTGCCGGCTCGCTCTGCGCACATCGAGGATAAGTGCGGCAGCATCATGCCGGGTCGCGACGCCGACTTTGTCGTGTTCGACCATGAGCTCACCCTCGTCGAGACGTATGTTGGCGGCCAGAGCGTCGGCAACGCCTTTACCGATTAACGATAAAAAACCGGCGGGCCCGAATCTGCTCGGCCCCGCCGTATGGGTTAAACGCTCAAAAGCACCTTAACAGTTACAGCTTGTTAACGATCTTCTTTGCCGTGCGCTTGACGCCGGCCACAAGACCCCCCGCGGGATGCTCCTTTTCGTATGCTAGACGCTTCTCGCGCTTGGCGTACTCTTCGACGATGATGTCGCCATACTCGTCTTCGATCTTGTCGAAGAAGTCGACGGCGCCCTTAATTTCCTCAGCGGTCGGGTGTCCCTTCTGGACGCCGCCGGTGAGTTTGAACGGCCCCCACGTATCAAAGCCGGGACAGCCGTAGACGCCCATAAAGATGGCCTGCCTCATGCGGCAGATGCCATCGATATCCTTGCCGTACCACTTGTTTTTGCCACCGTAGGTCATAAGGCCAAACACCTTGTCCTGCGGCTGCAGCACGTTAGTGAGCACGCGTGCCATGTCTTTGTCGATCTCGGAGTAATAGATGCCCGTGGCGACACCGATCAGATGGTATTCGTGCAGGTCGGGGTACTCGTTTTTACCGAGTGACTTCACGTCGAGGGTATCGATCTCGGGGTGCGCCTCGACGATGGCGTCCACGAGCTTTTTCGTATTGCCGTGGTGGTGTGAGGCATAAAGGATGATGGTTCGCATAAGAAGGCCTTTCAGCTGTAATTGCATCAATGTCTGTATGGTACCCCGTTGCATGGCTGGGAAACCGGACGCATCGATGAACGTGCGGGTTTGTCCTTTGGTCAGGGCCGAGACGGGTTCTTGCGAGCAAAAAGCAGTTGTTCGAAAGGATGGACAATGGAATACGCTCTCTCCAACGATTCGATTTCTATCAAGGTTTCCACGGCCGGCGGCTCGTTTACCTCGATTGAGGCTGACGGACGCGAGTACTTGTGGCAGGGCGATCCCGCCGTGTGGTCCGGCCAGGCACCGATTTGCTTCCCGATTTGCGGAGGCTTGCGCGACAACAGCGCCATGACATTTGCCGGGCATCATGTAAAGCTCGCTCGCCACGGGTTTGCGCGCAAACAGGAGTGGAAGCTGTTGAGCCAAGGCGAGAACGAGCTGGCGATGTGCCTGGCTTCGGAGGATAACGCCGCATTGCTGAGTGATTATCCGTATCCGTTTAAGCTTGTCGCTCGTTATACGCTCGAGGATACCGCCGTGCGCGTCTCCTATGAGGTGACCAACGAGGGGACCGAGGACATGCCGTTCTTTATCGGCGGTCATCCCGGCTTTAGGTGTCCGCTCGATGAGGGCGAGGCCTATACGGACTACGAGTTGCGCTTTGAGAAAGACGAGGCTGCGGAGCTCTGCACCGCCGTTCCCTCGACTGGATTGATTGACGTGGCAAACCGCTCCAAGAACCCAATGGTGGGAAAGACGCTGCCCCTGTCGCACGAGCTCTTCGATTTTGCGGAGACCATCTATGACGTGCTCGAGAGCCGCCAGGTCACACTTTCTAAGAAGGGGGAGGACAAGGGCGTCCGCCTGAGCTTTGAGGGCTTCCCGTATCTCATTGTGTGGAGTAAGCCCGAGGGCGATTTTGTGGCAGTTGAACCCTGGGGCGGCCTCTCGACCTGCTCCGATGAGGACGACGTACTTGAGCATAAGCGCGGCTGCCTTGTCGCCAAGCCCAAGGAGACCATCGTACGCTCGTTCACGATTGAGATTCTGTAATTCCGTTTTGTCGACTCGTATCGCGAGGCACAAGGAGTCTGCGAGATAAGGAGCTAAAAATGATCCTCACCGTTACGATGAACCCGTCTGTCGATACGCGCTATCAGCTCGATGAGCTCATTATCGACGACGTTAACCGTGTGACGCCCGAAAAGACCGCCGGCGGCAAGGGCCTCAACGTGGCCCGTGTGCTGGGTCAGCTGGGCGACGACGTTGTGGCAACCGGTCTACTCGGCGGCCACATGGGCGCCTACATGGCTGAGCTCATGGACGCCAACGGTATTAACAACGACTTTGTGCCCATCAAGGGCGAGACTCGCATTTGCCTTAACATTCTCCACGCCGGCAACCAGACCGAGCTGCTCGAGAGTGGCCCGACAATTGCCCCCGAGGAGCTCGATGCCTTTACCGCCAAGTTTACCGAGCTTGCGGGCAAGGCCGACGTCGTCACCATTTCGGGTTCGCTGCCCCGCGGTGTCGAGGCAGACTACTATGCCAAGATCACGGGCATTGCCGAGAACGCCGGCGCCAAGGTGCTGCTCGATACCTCAGGTGCTTCGCTCGAGGCCGCCCTTAAGTCCGAAATTAAGCCCGAGCTGGTCAAGCCTAACCTGACCGAGATCAACGGCCTTCTGGGCACGAACTTTACCACCGACGATGTGGATGAGCTCCGCGCCGCGCTCGCCTCTGACGCCCGCTTCTCCGATATCCCCTGGGTCGTCGTGTCCATGGGCGCTGCCGGCTCCGTTGGCTTCCACAATGGCCGTGCGTTCCGCGCGAAGACGCCCGATATCCCTGCCGTTAACGCTACGGGCTCGGGTGACTCCACTATCGCAGGCTTCGCACATGCCATCGCAGCTGACGCAGACGACGAGATGGTACTGCGTACCGCCAACACCTGCGGCAAGCTCAACGCCATGGATCCCATGACTGGTCATCTGGTCATGGACCGTTGGGACGAGGTTTACAACGGCGTTGTCGTGACCGAGCTGTAAGAGGTTGTGCTGCGGCTCCGGCATCGGTCGTTTGCTTGTGGTTGGAGTCGACGACAAGTGCGGTAGCATTATGCCGGGGCGCGACGCCGACGTTGTCGTGTTCAATCCCGACCTTACCCTGGTCGAGACGTATGTGGGCGGCAACAGCGTCGGCGGCGCGTTTGCCGAGAGCCGCTAAAGAAACGATCCGAGAGGGGATTTAGATGATTTACGGTGCACTGGGCGATATCGAGGAGTACCGCGGAATGCTCAAGGGCCTTGACGTGCTGATTGACTGGCTCGAGGAGAACGACCCGGCGAAGCTCGAGGTCGGCAGCCATCCGATTCTGGGCGACAAGGTCTTTGCGAACGTCATGGCTCCCACGACGCGTCCCGAGGCTGAGGCCCACTACGAGACGCATCAGCGCTATCACGACTTGCAGATTGACGTCGAGGGTCGCGAGGCATTTAAGGTTGCTACGGGCAGCCTGACGCTGGTCCAGGAGTTTGACGAGAAGGACGACTACGATCTGGTCGATTCCGACGCCTCGATTGCCGGCGATCTTGCTGACGATAAGTTTGCGCTGTTCGTTGCCGGCGAGCCTCACATGCCCACGCTCGAGTTCCCGGGCGATGGCGCGCAGCCGGTCAAGAAGATCTGCTTTAAGCTGCTTGCAGACGCTTACTGGGAGGAGTAGCGCACTGCTCGTGAGCTAGCGTGATTCCCCTTGGGGAGCGCGTTTGAGCCCCGTTAATCGCGGTTCCCTTGGGGATTGCGGTTGGCGGGGCTTTTTTGTTGAGTAGGGGAGTTGCCGGCGGCATTGTGCTTGGATTTATTTGCGAAGAACATCGGCTAGCCGCAGGATTGAAATCATCGACCGATAAG
>URTL01000016.1 GCA_900550785.1 uncultured Collinsella sp.
AGGATCTTCTTGTTGCGCTGCTCGGGCTCAACACGCTCGGCAGGATAGCCGTTGCCCGAACCAAAGCCAAAGAGCTTCTCGAAGGTGTACTCGAGATTGAGCTCCTGGCCCCAGCCGTTCTTGAGGGCGAAGGGCATGGCGACGGCGTTGCCATCGTTGACCTGGGCAAAGGTGTAGGCGTCGAGCGGGTCGGCAACGTGGCCGCACAGCACGCCGGGGAAGGAGTTGCAGGCGAGCATGGCGCCCTCGCCGGTGCCGCAGCCGGTCACGACGTAGTCGGCAGCGCCGGAGTTGAGCAGCACGGCGGCCAGGATGCCGTTCTGCACATAGGTGAGGGGCTTGGAGTCGGCGTCGGCATACATGCCATAGTTAAAGACGGTGTGGCCCATGGGCTCGACAACCTTCTTAAGGGCAGCCTCGATCATAGGGTTCTTGGAGTTCTGAGAGTTCTCATTGATCAGAGCGATTTTCATTGCGAATTACCTTCCTATTTCTAACTTGCGGTGGAATAGTTCCTATTTATCCTGATAGATGGCCTATACAGGAACTATTTCACCGCAACTATTACATTGGCCTTAATGTGGGCGTGCGGTGAGCGAGCGGGCTTGAGGCGGAGCAGGTTGCCTTGAAAGAGGAGGGAAGCGTACTTGGGTACGCGACCGACGATTGAAAGGCAAGATGCCCGTCTCAAGCCCGCGCAGCGCCTAAGCAGGTTGCTTGCCGATGTAAGCCAGAATGCCGCCGTCGACGTAGAGGATGTGGCCGTTGACGAAGTTCGATGCATCGGAAGCCAAGAACACGGCGGGGCCCTTCAGGTCCTCGGGCGTGCCCCAACGGGCGGCCGGCGTCTTGGCAATGATGAACTGGTCAAACGGGTGACGGCTGCCGTCGGGCTGCGTCTCGCGCAGCGGCGCGGTCTGCGGCGTGGCGATGTAGCCGGGCCCAATGCCGTTGCACTGGATGTTGGCCTCGCCAAACTCGGAGCAGATGTTCTTGGTGAGCATCTTCAGGCCGCCCTTGGCCGCGGCATAGCCGGCGATGGTCTCGCGGCCCAGCTCACTCATCATCGAGCAGATGTTGATGATCTTGCCGTGGCCCTTGGCGATCATGCCGGGCAGGCAGGCCTTGGACACGATAAACGGTGCGTTGAGGTCAATATCGACGACGCGGCGGAAGTCCTCGGCGCTCATGTCGAGCATCGGGGTACGCTGGATGACGCCGGCGTTGTTGACCAGGATGTCGGGTGTGGTGCCAAAGTCGGTCTCGATCTTGGCGATGAGCTCGGCAACGACGGCCTCGTCGGTGACGTCGGCAACATAGCCGTGAGCGTCAAAACCCAGCTCACGGTAGTGCTTCTCGGCCTCGGCTACTTTGTCGGCGTGACGGGCGTTAAAGGCGATTTTGGCGCCGGCCTCTCCGAGCGCCTCGGCAATGGCCATGCCAATGCCGTAGGTGGCGCCGGTCACGAGCGCGACCTTGCCATCCAGGCGGAAGCTGTCCATAAGATCAGACATAGCGATCCTTTCAAAAGAAACGTTCATCTATAAAAGTCATGCTTCTCATACAAGGTCAGTATAGGTGAAGCGGCGTAATAGCCACCCCTTATTTCCTAAAATCAGGTGAACGTTCACTTTTAAAAGGCGAACGGCAGTCTTGTCCTTGCCGCACGGACGTTTATTCGCCCTGTTCCTGCGTGCCCTCTGCGATCATGTTGCGGTTATACACCAGGTGCAGATACATCGCGTCGTGCGCGGCGGTGGGATTGCGCGAGGCGATGGCGTCGGCCACATCGCGGTGCGTGCGGATAGTTTCCTCGACGAGCTTTTTGCCGGTCACGTCGATAAAGAGGGGGACGGATGCCTTGAGCACGCCCATCAGGCGGGGAACGACGAGGTTTCCGGAGCTCTCGGCAATGGCATTGTGGAACGCGGTGTCGGCGGCGGAGTAATCCTCACCGGCCTCGGCCAGGCGCTCGGATTCGTCGCAGAGCTCTTTGATACAGACGACCTGGTCGTTGGTTGCGTGCTCGGCTGCCATGCGTGCCATCTGCGGCTCGACCATAAAGCGCACCTCGAGTAGGTCCCGCGCCAGACGCTGCTTGTCGTCGATAAAGGTAAAGCCCAGCGGGTCGTCGGCAACGCCGGGGTTTGACGCCACATAGGTGCCCGAACCCTGCTTAATGCGCACGATATTGCGCGACTGCAGCAACTTCATGGCCTCGCGCACGGTGCTCCTGCCGGCGCCCAAGCGCTCGACCAGCACGGTTTCCTTAGGCAGGCGATCGCCTTGCTCAAGGTGTTCATCCAGAATCAATTGAATGATTTTCTCCGATATTTGCTCGGGGAGTCCCGATTCGGCGCGGGCCATAGCTATACCTTTCATTACAAAATTCATCTGAGCTATTTTAGCGCACCACGGATGCGATATTGGCCGCTGGATTTGAGTCGGGCGGCTTAGATATACCGTTCGCAGCGCAAATACGACCGTTTACCAAATACATCAGATGTATTTCGAACAAATTTCAAAATGAAACATCAGACCTTTCCAAAACACGCTATAGTCATCAGACGAATTCAAAAGGTCTGATGAATTGGAGGAAAGATGTCAGACCCAACGTTTATGGCTGACCCCACCAGGTTGGTCATCGCCGCCATCGTGGGCATCGCGCTGCTGCTTGCGCTCATCATCAAGTTCAAGCTGCACCCCGTGCTGTCGATGATGGTCTCGGCGCTCGTGATCGGTATCGGAGCCGGCATGCCGCTCGACATGGTGGCAGACACCGTCACCAAGGGCGTGGGCACCACGCTGCAAAACATCGCCCTGCTCATTGGCCTGGGATCGATGTTTGGCCAGATTTTGGAGGAGAGCGGCGGCGCCAAGAAGATCGCCCAGACCTTCATTAACACCTTTGGCCAGGGCCACTCCAGCTGGGCGCTGGGCATCACCGGTCTGGTCATCGGCACCACGGTGTTCTTTGAGGCCGGCGTGGTCGTTTTGATTCCGCTTGCGTTTAGCGTGGCATCGCAGACCAAAAAGTCGACGCTCTACTACGGCATCGCGCTGCTCGCGGGACTTGCCGCTGGCTATGCGTTTGTGCCGCCATCGGCCGGGTCGGTTTTGGTCGCCGGCACGCTCAGTGTCGACCTGGGCACCATGATTCTCGTCGGTATCCCCACTGCCTTCATCGCCATGGCGATCGCCGGCGTCATCTGGGGCCGCAACGTGGGCGGTCGCATCTTTACCGATGTTCCGGAGCACTTTACCTCTGCCGAGGGCGCGAGCGACGAAAAGGAGCTTCCCTCCTTTGGCATGGTGCTTGCCATCGTGCTCACGCCGCTTTGTCTGATTTTGCTGGGCACGCTGTCTTCTTATATCCCCATGCCCGCCGAGCTCGCCTCGATTCTCGCCTTCCTGGGCAAGCCGTTCGTCGCTTTGACGCTCGCCACGCTCGTCGCGATGTATCTGCTGGGCGCGCGCCGCGGCTACTCCGGCGCCGAGCTCAAGGCCTTGCTCGACCGCTCTCTTAAGCCCGTCGGCATGATCTTGCTGGTTATCGCTTGCGGCGGCGTCATTCGCTGGATGCTGCAGGACTGCGGCTTGGGCCAGGTTATTGGCCCTATGCTCGAGGCTTCACCGCTGCCTTTGGTGGTTGTTGCCTTTTTGATTGCCGTCATGGTGCGTGCCTCTGTCGGCAGCTCCATCGTCGCTATGACT
The DNA here is from genome assembly GCA_900550785.1 of uncultured Collinsella sp. Classification (GTDB taxonomy): domain Bacteria; phylum Actinomycetota; class Coriobacteriia; order Coriobacteriales; family Coriobacteriaceae; genus Collinsella. The sequence continues at coordinate 3,715 of URTL01000016.1, forward strand.
ATGGCATCGGGCATTATGGCCGCCATGCCCGCGGTTGCCGGTGCTTCGGTGCTCATGCGTGCCGCTATCTGTCTTGCTATCTGCGGCGGTGCCACGGCCCTCTCGCACGTCAACGATGCCGGTTTTTGGATGTGCTCCTCGTTCCTGGAGATTGACGAGAAGACCACCCTCAAGTCCTGGACCGTTATGGAGACGCTCATCGGCCTTTCGGGTCTTGCCTGCGCCCTGGTGATTTCGTTCTTCGCCTAGTTCGCGTAGCTAAGCATCTTTCGCCGAGTGCATCGCTCGGTACCCATTTTCACCTGATTCATTAACCAACGATTGGTACAACCGTTCAAACCAAAAGAGGAGAGCATTATGGACGAGAAGACCAAGGCACAGATTCAGCAGGAGGCAGCCGACTTGGTTGCCAAGCTGCAGCCGCGTTCCGGCAAGTTCCGCACCATCAGCCCCGAGATGGACCCGCTGCGTCTGGGGTCTGGCTGGACCATCGAGGATCTGGACAAGCCGCAGGTCATTATCGAGTCGACGTTTGGCGACTCGCACCCGGGTTCTGCCGGCCTGTTTGATCTGGTCGAGGAGGTCCGTGCTGGCGTTGCCGAGGCTGGCGGTCACGGTGCTCGTTACTTCTGCACCGATATCTGCGACGGCGAGGCCCAGGGACACGACGGCATTAACTACTCGCTGCCCAGCCGCGACATGATCGCCAACATGATCGAGATTCATGCCAAGGCCACCCCGTTCGACGCCGGCGTCTTTGTCGCCAGCTGCGATAAGGGCCTGCCTGCGAACCTCATGGCCATGGGCCGCATCAACATCCCCTCCATTGTCGTTACCGGCGGTGTCATGGATGCCGGTCCCGACCTGCTGACCCTGGAGCAGCTCGGCGCTATCTCGGCCCGCTACGAGCGCGGCGAGATCTCCCGCGAGGAGCTCGAGTTCGCCAAGCACAACGCCTGCCCCAGCTGCGGCGCCTGCTCCTTTATGGGCACCGCCTCGACCATGCAGGTTACCGCCGAGGCCCTGGGCCTCATGCTCCCCGGTACCGCCCTGCTGCCCGCTACCAGCTCCGACCTGCGCGTGTTTGCTCGCAAGGCCGGCCGCCAGTCCGTGTGGCTCTCCGAGCACAACCTGTGCCCGCGCGACATCGTGACCAAGGAGTCCTTCGAGAACCTCATCATGGTCCACGGCGCCATCTCCGGTTCCACCAATTCGCTGCTGCACATCCCCGCGATCGCCCGCGAGTTTGGCATCGAGATGTCCGCCGACGATTTCGATCGCCTGCACCGTGGCGCCCACTACCTGCTCAACGTTCGCCCCGCAGGCGAATGGCCGGCGCAGTTCTTCTACTATGCAGGTGGCGTGCCGCGCATCATGGAGGAGATCAAGTCGATGCTTCACCTCGATGTCATGACCGTCACCGGCAAGACTCTCGGCGAGAACCTTGAGGATCTCAAGAACAACGGCTACTACGAGAAGTGCGGTCGTTACCTTGAGAAATGGAATCTCAAGCGCGAGGACATCATCCGTCCGTTTGACCAGGCTTTTGGTACCGACGGCTCTATCGCCATCCTCCACGGCAACCTTGCCCCCGAGGGCGCCGTTGTCAAGCACACCGTCGTCCCGCGCGAGATGTTCCAGGCTACGCTCAAGGCCCGTCCGTTCGATTGTGAGGAGGACGCTATCCACGCCGTCCTGACGCACGAGATCAAGCCCGGTGACGCCGTCATCATTCGTTATGAGGGCCCCAAGGGTTCCGGTATGCCCGAGATGTTCTACACCACCGAGGCTATCGCCAGCGATCCCGAGCTGGGTGCGAGCATTGCCCTGATCACCGATGGCCGCTTCTCCGGCGCCTCCAAGGGCCCGGCTATCGGTCACGTTTCGCCCGAGGCTGCCGTGGGCGGTCCGATTGCCCTGATCGAGGAGGGCGACCTGATCCAGATCAACATCCCCGAGCGCTCGCTGTCCATCGTGGGCATCGCCGGCAAGGAGATGGAGCCGGCCGAGGTCGACGCCATCCTGGCCGAGCGCCGAGCCGCTTGGAAGCCCAAGGCTAATCGCTATACCTCCGGCACGCTCAAGTTCTTTACCGAGCATGCGGTTTCCGCCATTCAGGGTGGCTACATGGAGTAGCGCCCATGCGCATCAAATATCTCCTCTCATAGATGCGCGGCACAAAGAGCCCCGAGCCACGTCACCGGGGCGCGTTGTTCAGCGCCGCCGGGGCGCTCCACTCAAACGACAAGAGACGTCTTACGCAAGCGCCCGCGTCCGTGGATAAAACCACGGGCGTGGGCGCTTCACTTTATTCCCAGCCGCTTTATTCCCAGCCCTTCCACACGTCAGGCTCGTAGCCAACGGTTGCCTGGCGGCCGTTGCGAACGATGGGCTCACGAAGAATCTGCTGGTTATCGAGCACCTTTTCGAACTTCTGGTCGGCAGCAAGATACTGTACGAGCGCAACCGTGTCGGCATCTTTCGCCTTTGGATCGATCACAGCGTCGATCCCGCCGACGGCGCGCGCCACGCTTTCGAGCTCGCCTTTGCTCATCCCCTTTTCCTTCAAGTCGATGAACTGGAACTTCACACGACGTTCCTTGAAATAGCGCTGCGCCTTTTTAGTATCGAAGCTTTTCTTCGTGCCGAATATCTGGATGTTCATACGTACCGCCTTCGCTCAATTCTCGTCCGTCCATGATACGACAAGGGAGCCGAGCAAAAACAGAGCAGGCGGAGATGGAGGAGGACGGCGACCGACCGTCGGCAAGAGTCGGCCGGATCGGACTGGCGCCCAGCGCGCGCCGGCGACACGCTCGCAGCTGCACACATAGCCGATGTACAAGCTCGCCGCGGCGTTCCCTCGCCCCGCGGTGTGGCGATAGAGAAGCACGCCACCCATCAACGATGGCGCCTCGGTGAAGAAAATCAACGTCTGGGTTACATCCCTTGAAAGGGGCGAAGACGGCTGCTAGAATGCCTCCCCGCTATGAAGGATTTGACCAAAGCATACATCGCAATTCGGCGGCCCCTGGTATACGGGGCCTCTCCTGTTGTTCCCCAAGTGCGCTCTGAGCAGCCGCTTTCTTCCTGTCGTATCTGATGCACGCATAGCACGTGCATGTTATTTCGCCCGTGGGCCGGCGCGCCTTCGGCGAAGAATCGAATAGATACGAAGGAAGCTTATGTCTGATAATTGTACGGTCGCGCCCGCCAATGGGCGCATTACCGGTACCCAGATCCGCATCGTCGCGGTCGTCGTCCTGGGTGCCTTATTGGCGCTACTGAACCAAACGGTGATGTCGCCTGCGCTGCCGGTCATCATGTCCGATTTCGCCATCGATGCCTCGACTGCCCAGTGGATCATGTCCATATACCCGCTGGTGAGCGGCATCATGGTCCCCGTTTCGGCGTTCCTTATCGACAAGTTCAGCACCCGCGCGCTATTCTTCGGGGCGACGCTGGTGTTCGCGCTGGGCACGCTGCTGTGCGCCGCAGCCCCTGATTTCCTGTTCCTCATCATCGGTCGCGTGTTGCAAGCGGCGGGCTCAGGCGTGCTCATGCCGCTTGTCTCGGTGGTTCCCATGCTGGTGTTCCCCGTCGAGAAACGAGGAACGGCTATGGGCATGGCGGGCATCGTCATGTCGGCGGGTCCCGCGGTCGGCCCCGTCGTAGGCGGTGCGGTGATCGACACGTACGGCTGGCGCACCATGATCGGCGCCATCGTCCCCCTCGCAATTCTCGTGCTGGTGCTGGGCGTGTTCATGCTGAAAAACGTGGGCGAGCTGAAGAACCCCAAGCTCGACCTGCCCTCGGTCGTCCTCTCCACCATCGCCTTCGGCGGACTTCTCTACGGGTTCTCGAGCGCCTCGTCGATGGGTTGGGGCAACCCCGTGGTGCTCGGCTCGATCGTCGCGGGTGTCGTGTGCTTGGTGCTGTTCGTCGTACGCCAGGGCAAAATCGAGGACCCGCTGCTTCAGCTGGGCACGCTCAAGACGCGCGAGTTCCGCGTGGCCGCCATCATCGTCACGCTCATCAACGCCGCATGCCTGGTCACCAACACGCTGTTGCCGTTGCTGCTGCAAACCTCGCTTGGCGCTTCGGCCTTCGAAACCGGTATGGCCATGCTTCCCGCCGCGGCGGTGGGCATCATCATCAGCCCTATCTCCGGCGTGGTGTTCGACAAGTTCGGTCCGCGTGCCATCTCGATCGTCGGCCTGGCCCTCATGACCGGCGCCCTGTTCCTGCTCTCGCTTTCGACGGTAAACGCGCCCATCTTGGTGGTTGCGCTGTTCTGCATGCTGCAGTCCGCCGGCCAGTCGCTCGCGAACATGCCGGTGAACACATGGGGTGTCAATGCCTTGAAAAATGACATGATCGCCCACGGCAACGCCATCGCGAACACCGGCCGCCAGGTCGCCGGCGGTTTGTGCACGGCGCTCATCATCACGGTCATGACAAGCGTCACCGCGTCGGCCGGCGTCGATGCGAGCATCCAAGTAGCCACCGCCGTGGGCGCGGGCGTCGCTTACAAGGTGTGCGCGGCAATCGGCCTCGTTTCCCTTATCTGCGCCATATTCAGCGTGCGCACCAAGAAAACCGCACCGAAAACGAAGGAGGCATAAGCGATGTCCGAGATTCTGTCCGAGCGCATCCCGCTCGAGCTCGAGGGGACGCCCGTTTCGAGCATCATGATTGAAGAGCCGTTCACCTGCACGCAGGATTGCGCGATTTCCGACGTGGTGCGCATGCTCGCCGAAAACGAGGTGAGCAGCATGCCCGTAATCGATGAGCGCAACCAGGTGGTCGGGTTCATCTCCGACGGCGATGTCATGGGAGCCATCGCGCAGCATCGCGCTCACACCATCTTCACGGGCGGCGACGCGTCCATGCTGTACTTCGACGATCAGAGCCTTGAGCAGCGCATCGAAGACCTGAAGGATCGCTGCGTCATGGATTTCGCGACGCGCCAGGTAGTGTGTGCCCGTCCCGAGCAGAGCATCGCCCGCGTCGCCGCGCTGCTGGCGAAGAAGAAGTTCAAGAAGCTTCCTGTGGTTGATGACGAGGGCAAACTCGTGGGGGTCATCCGCCGCTCCGCCATCACCAAATACATCTTCGGCATCCTTTTCCAATAGGGGCAGGTCGCACTTGAGGCGAACATCTCGAGGCATCGAGCCAGCAACTGGACCAGACAACCTTGACACGCACGCGCTTTCCCTCGATGCTTCGGTAAGGGGAGCTGCGAAAATCGCAGCACGGGTGATCGGCGCCGCGCCCCCGAAGGCAAAAGCGAACACGGGAGCGATACGATGGGAAAAGTCCTGGACGAAGATTTGGTTTATGAGATTCTCTCCGTCGTGGCAGAGATTCCGGCGGGATGCGTCGCCTCGTACGGTCAGATAGCGCGCATCATCGGCAGGGAGAAAAACTCTCGCCTGGTCGGAGCGGTGCTGAGCGAGGCGGATCGCTACGGCGATTATCCCTGCCACCGCGTCGTCAACCACGCGGGACGCCTCGCGCCAAACTTCCCCGACCAGCGAGCACTACTGACGGAGGAAGGAGTCGCCTTCCGAGACAACGGCTGCGTCGACATGAAAAAGCACCAGTGGAACGAGTAGCCAGGCAGCGTAGCGTCGAAAGGAGCGACGCCACGGGGAACGACCTGCGCCCCGCCGCCGGACAACCTATGGCAAAGTGACACGTCCCACAAAGAGCGGCGCACCAGTACGAGACACGACCGCGACGTAAAAAGACCCTATGATACTCGTAAGCATCTATCTGATTGCCCGCCTCGAGGTACCCAAAGAACGAGAGATGCCGAAACCCCTAGACAAAGAAAAAGGTCGGGAGCTTTTATGCTTCCGACCTGAAGTTTCATGGTCGCGGGGGGCGGATTTGAACCACCGACCTTCGGGTTGTGAGGTCGCTACGACGTTGTTTCATTCAGACATTTCGACCCAAATTGAAGTCAATATAACTCCAGGTCATTTGATGTTTTCATAGATTTACGAAAGAAAAGTACGCGGAATAATTCGACCCAAATTCGACCCACAACGAGCTTGAAAGCGGTCAGGCGGAGCATTACCCTTGGGGTGTGACCCCACGCAGGGCCCACCACCAAGGGTAATGCCCACCCGCCCCAGCCCTTTGCGCCATTCCGCGCAACCGAGCGCGATTCTCAGGCACTTCAGGCAAGGAACACGATGAACGACCGACCTCTCGTCATAGGCAAAGGAACGAAGCAACGCCGCGACAAATACACGTGGCGCTACCGTCACAGCCTCGGCAAGGATCCGGTCACGGGCAAATACCGCTATTCGCCGTGGCAGACCATACATACCACCAAAAGCCGAGAGGTCGACGCCGCACTCGAAGCCTACAAGGCAGAACTCAACAGCGGCACCTACGTCCAAAAATCGAGGGACACCGTCGGCTCGTACGCAAAAAAATTCCACGACAACCGCGAAGGAACCATCACGCCGCTCGCCTACTCGACATCCTACTCAATCGAGAACCGGACGCGCACATCACATGCGTGATGCTCATGCTCGACACCGACATGAGAAGGGCAGAAGCCCTCGGGATGACGTGGTCCGATGTCTCCGTCGAGAACAGAAGCATCCTCATTGAGCAGCAGTTCGCGGCCGATCGAAGCGTTCGCTCGCCCAAAAGCAAGAAAAGCGTGCAGAGGATCTCGATAAGCGAGACGCTGACGTCGTATCTCGAATTCTGGAAAAAGGAGCAGGCCCGCGAAATGGAAGCCTTCGGCCTGGAACAAGTCAAAGGCACTCCGCTCGTCCACTCATTCGAACGAACGAAAGACAGGCATCCCCAAGTCAACTTCATGGACCTGAATGGGTTTTCGCGCTGGTTCAGAAACTTCAGCGTCGAGAACGGGTTCGGCAAGTTCGAAGGCGTTCGAACATACCATTATGTGAAGGAAACTGTCGACGGGGAAACGATTTCGAAGCGTTATGAGCATAAAGAGTGGCTCGAATTGAGGGATTACCTCAGGAAGCATCCCAAGGTTCGCGAGGCGAGGCATATCAGCACATATGAGAGCGAGCACCTTCCTTACGGATATTCGGGCCTATCGAGCCACACCGCTACTGCCGCTACTGCCCGCTACTGCCCGCCAGCTTCCGAACCAGCGGGCGGTAGCAGCACCCCGAACATCTCGCCGACAGCGCAGAGAGTCGTCGACCTGGCGGCCAAGGCCGACATCGAGGACGTGATGCTGTGCGACCTGCCCGGCGTCCTGTCCTTCCTAGGGCTGCCACCTGAGACGGAGATGCCGCCGGGCAACAAGGGGAAGACGAAGCTCAAGAAGCTCTACAGGAAGGTGGCGCCGAACAAGGCATACCACTCCGGCGAGCGCGCCAAGGATTTGATCTCGCACCTCGACATGGCAGAGATCAGGGCATCGGCGCCCGTCCCGCTCGGAGAGATAGACAGAGCGGTCGTAAGCGGCTGATGTAACTTCTGACACCCTAGAACTTACATCGAGCCCCGATTCGAGCTCGGGGCTCTTTTCGTCTAGATTGGGGACGCATGGCCGGACGAAAACAATTTGCGTCTGGTAATAAGCGTACGAAAGCGCAATTTACGTCTTAATTCCGTACGCAAATCAAGACGAAAATCGTTTACGTCTGCTTTAATCCGTACGAAAACGGTTTTCGTCTTGCAGGGCAGTTGCCGTTTCTACAGCTCAACTTCCAGTTCGGCTTTGTGCTCGTAGAGGTAGTCGCGCATGTAGGGGATGGCAAATGAGACCTTGCCGTACGAAGGAGCCTCGATAATCGATTCTCTTAACAGGCGGCTGCGGACGGAACTCACCTGTTGAGGCGTTTTGTTTAGGGCATCGGCAACCATGCTGGTCGAGCTCGTCTGCCCCAAAGACGCCATGCTCAGCAGATAAGCGATGCACGTGGGCGGAATGCGCCGCAGCGCGGGCTCAATCACCATGGCGCAGAAGCGTTCGCGTGCCGTTGCAATGCCACGCTCGGCTTCTTCTTCTCCAATAATCGCTGTATGTGCACGTCTTGCCAACTGCCATGCGTAGTATCCAACGAGTTGGATCATGAAAGGATAGCCTTGCGTTGCCTCGGCAAGTTGGCCGGCAATACCTGGCTGCAACTCCATGCCAGACGCTTCAATGGTTTCCTCGAGGGAGTACGACACTTCGGTTACTGCCACAGCCTTCAGATCAAAGGGGAGGGCACGGCGCAAAAACGTAAGTGTTTTTCCGTTGATGATGCTTTCAATCATCGAAGGCAGCCCAGCAAAAACAAAGGCGATATCAAGGTCTTCGCCGATAACCTGCTGAATCGCAATGGAGAGCGTTCGGACCTCATCGAGCTCTGCGTCTTGAACCTCGTCGAGAGTGATGAGCAGGCCATTTCCATTCTTGGATATTGTCTGTCTCATGGCGTCGCGTAGCGATGGGCCGATTCGCTCAATATCTATGCTGCCGATGGATATGCCAGCTACGGTGGGCTCAAATCTGGCGTGTTTGGCCTGGAATTTGGGCTGCAGCTGTTCGAGAATGCGCTGGCAAAGTCCCTCGGTTGCGACCTCTTTTATGACCGTCCAGCCACGGCTTTGCGCCAAACGTGAGCACTCGTCAAGGAGGACCGTCTTGCCCGTTCCACGGACGCCGGCTATGCGCATTAGGCGCCCCGGGGCACCAGGCCCGTTGACGAGGCCCTCATTGAATTCTTCGAGTACATCTTCGCGGCCGATAATCGTGGGAGGTGTTTTACCTGCTGTGGGCTTAAAAGGGTTTGTTTGCATGTGAGCCACCTTTGCTCAAGATATAGCAAGATATAGCAAAGTATAGTGAGATATAGCAACGTAAGCGCTACTCGCGGGTTTTGCGGTGGTGCTATTTTCCAAATGCCGCGCGGATAATGCGTTGGGCGAACAGCTTGTTGACAACTCACGAGGGCTCGGGGTGCCAATTTGGGATGGAGTAGTGCTGTGCCACGAATAGGGCCTATCTACTACGTTTAAGCCGCAGGGGTCAACCATAGTCGCCATTTAGGCAAAATGGCAAGCCGACTACCTGCGGTTTTGTTTTCGCACTTTTCAGCATGGTCTGGGCTCTCCGCGTTAACGTAGTAGATGGGCCCCTTTTGTGGCAAGGGGCCGACCTGCGGGCCAGGGTAGCTAAAAGAGCCCCGTCCCAAAAAGACTGTTGGAAGTTGCGGTGGAATAGTTCCTGTTTTTGCAGCTGAAGGCTTTGAGCAGGAACTATTCCACCGCAACTTATGAGGGGGCGGGGGATGCGATAGTATTGCATGGTGGTATTCGACTAACCGAGGGTTTATCCGAGGGCTTTATGGAACAGCACCAGCATTATCAGAGCCTGCAAGATCAGGCATACAACGCATTGCGCTCTAAGATCATCTATGCCGAGCTCAAGCCCGGCACGCGCCTTTCGGCGATTGGTCTGGAAAAGGAGACGGGAATCGGGCGCACGCCCATTCGCGAATCCTTTGTGCGCCTGCGTGAGCAGGAGCTGGTGGAAACGCGTCCCAAAAGCGGCACCTATGTCTCGAAAATCAGCATGGAGCGCGCCGAGAACGCCTGCTTTTTGCGCGAGAAGCTCGAGAGAAGCGTGCTTATTAAATGCTGTTCGGCCGCCACGCCCGAGCAAAAGCATCGGCTCGAGCAGATTCTTGCCGAGTCCGAGTCGCTCGACCATGGCGAAACGCGCCGCTTCTTTGACCTGGATAACCTGTTCCATGAGACATGTTTTGAGATTGCTGGTCGTCACATGTTGTGGGATTGGATGAAGAGCATCAACACGCATTTTGAGCGATACAACTGGTTGCGCATGGTGTCGCAGGATCTGGATTGGGAGCCGATTCGTCGGCAGCATCGCCGGATTCTCGAGGCCATTAAGAGGGGCGATACCGACACGGCGAGCTATCTGGCAGAGACGCACTTGCACCTGATGCCCGAGGAGCAGGGCCCGGTTATCGCCGTGCATCCCGACTATTTTGAGCTGTCCAAAGACTCGGCCATCTAATTTGTCCCTTTATTTAGTTGCGGTGAAATAGGGATTGTTTTGCGGCTCTGATGGTGTAAGCAGTCCGTATTCCACCGCAACTGCGTTGGGGCGTAACCGGGGCACAAAGCTGCGGCGCCGCTTGGAGGAAAAGACCGGAAACAAGGGTCCATTCCTCCAGGTGACGCCGCAGCTGTTTTGATGGCTCGGTTTTTGTCGATGTGGCTCAACTGGGCGCGGTTGCCAGCCGAGTAGGCAAAGCAGCTCGGGGGCGTGTCGCTTCCGTCACGTTCTATCAGCATACAAGACGGTTTTGGTTCTTGTTCGTGACGGAAACGGCGCGCTTCCGAGCCGCTTTAAAAGAAAGGGGGCGAGGTCTAGGGCACGCCCCCTTTCACGATAGAGAGCTAAACCTAGCCGCGGACCTTTTTGACGACGTCCATGGCCTCGCGGGCGATCTGCTCGACCTTGGAGAAGTCGCCGTCGGCAAACAGGGCCGGCTTGACCATCCAGGTGCCACCGCAGGCGATGATGGCGGAGGAGCTCAGGTACTCCTCGACGTTGGCGGTGCTCACGCCGCCGGTAGGCATAAAGCGGTGACCGACAAACGGAGCTGCGAGGGCCTTGATGGTGTTCAGGCCGCCATACTGGGACGCGGGGAAGAACTTGGTGACCTTGAGGCCCAGGTTCTCGGCTGCGGTGACCTCGGAGGGGGTCACGGTGCCGGGAAGGACAGGCAGGTCGATGTCGATGCAGTGCTTCACGACGTCCTCGTTGTAACCCGGGGAGACGATGAACTTGGCACCGGCGGCGCGGGCCTGCTCAACCTGCTCGACGGTCAGGACGGTGCCGGCACCAACGCACATCTCGGGCTCGGCCTCGGCCATAGCGGCAATGCACTCGGCAGCGCAGACGGTGCGGAAGGTGACCTCGGCGGACTTCATGCCAGCTGCCATAAGGGCGTGGGCGAGCGGAGCGGCGTCCTCGACCTTGTCGAGCACGACGACCGGCACGATACCCAGGGACTCAAGCGTGGTGTAGAACTGATCGAACATAATGTTCCTTTCGATGTATGGCGCGCATGGGCGCGTGATTGCCAAATATGCTGGTCAGGAGCCGATTTTGGATTGGTTATCGGAGGCACTGCTTGGAGTCACAAGCAATTCCAAAACCGGCTGCTCGACCAGTCATGTAGGAAATGCCAGACAAAACCGGAATGGGACTGGTGGTTTTGCCCGACCGGAGGAATCGGGGAGCGGGCTGCAGAGGTATGGGTATGGGAAACTGCAGCCCGCAGAATGGGGAACGAATTAACGGGCGACGCGGGTGCCACCGTCGGCGGCTGATGCCACAGCGGCAATCTCGTCAGCAGTCACCAGGTTGGAATCGCCCTTGATGGTGAGCTTGAGGATCGAGGCCGCAATCGCGTAGTTGACGGCGTCCTGCGGGCCAAAATCGTTGATGAGGGCATGGACCAGGCCGGCGTTAAAAGCATCGCCGGCGGCAACGCCCTCGAGCACGTGCACGTCGTGAGCAGGGGAGAACCAGTGCTCGCCGCTCTCGGCGTCAAAGAGCATGCCCATCCAGATGGAGCGCTCGACGCAGGAGATGTTGCGAACGACCGAGGCAACCTTTTTGCAGCCGTACTTGGCGCAGATTTGACGGGCCATCTCGACATAGGTGTCGCGCTCCTCGATGCCGTGGGCAAGGGAGCCGGAGACGCAGGTCATACCGAGGCCGGCAGGCGCATCCTCGTCGTTGGCGATGCAGATGTCAACGAGCGGCAGGAGTTCCTTCATGGTGGCCTGCGACTTCTCGGGCGACCACATCTTGCCGCGATAGTTCACGTCGCACACGGTGGTTATGCCCTTGGCGCGGCAGGCGGCGAGTGCCTCCTTGCAGGCGGCGGCCATCTCATCGGAGACGGCGGGGGTCACGCCGGAGAAGTAGAAGACATCGATGCCCTTGAGGATTTCGTCCCAGTCAAAGACGTCGCGCTTGGCCATGTTGATGGCAGAGAACTTGCGGTCGTAGACGCAACCGTTGCCGCGCTGAGAGGCACCGACCTCAAACACATAGGAGCCAAGGCGGTCGCCCTGACGCACGACGCGCGTGGTGTCGACGTCGTAGGCCTTCAGCGAACGCAGGGCACACTCGCCCAGACGGTTGGCCGGGACAACGGAGACGTAAGCGGCCTTGTCGCCCTGGTAGGCGAGGGAAAGGGCGGTGTTGGCCTCAGCGCCGCCATAGCGGACGTCAAACTCGGTCGCCTGCTCAATACGCAGGTGATCTTTGGGCGAGAGCCTCATCATGATTTCGCCGAAGGTAAGAACCGTTTTACCCATGGTCGCGCAGCTCCTTCTTACTCGTGCGTATACCTTTGATATGGCGTTGGCACGGAGGTGCCAAGACGGTAGGGTACATCTTTGCACCTCCGTGCCAACGCTCGCCGAAATCGGTTTACGAAATCGGTTTCGTTTCGAGTTGTAGTATACTCACCTACAGCGTTTTGCAACCGAGATTTTTAAAAAAATGCCTAAAATGGCTCAGACTGCCGACAATTGGGAAACGGGGTGCGCTATGGCGCAGATGAGAATCAAGGACATTGCCGCCGAGGCGGGCGTGAGTCCGGCCACGGTTTCGCGCTATCTCAATAACCGCCCCGGGCAGATGACCGAGGAAACCCGTGCTCGCATCGCAGCGGTTATCGAGCGCACCGGCTATCGCCCGCGTGCCGCCGCGCGCAATCTGCGCAGCTCGCGCACCAACCTCATCGGCGTGATCCTGGCCGACATCGCCAACCCGTTCTCGAGCGCCATGCTCGAAGGGCTTTCCGCCAGCGCCGCCGCGCGCGGCTGCTCGCTCATGACGGCCATTAGTGGCAACGACTCCGCTAAGGAAGCGGAGTCGCTCACCAGACTTATCGATGCCGGCGTGGACGGCCTGGTCGTCAACACCTGCGGAGGCAATGATGAGGCGATCGCCGCTGCCGCGGGACGCTTGCCCGTTGTGCTGCTCGACCGCGATGTTGCCGACGGCGGCATCGACTTGGTGACATCTAACAACCGTGAGCTGGTCGCTGGCTTGGTAGACGAGCTCGCCGCTGCGGGCTGTGAGCGCCTGTGCATGCTCACCGAGGCAAGCGACGACAGCCCCGTGCGTCGCGAGCGCGCCAAGGCCTTTACTGACGAGCTTTCGCACCGTGGCCTTGCGGGCGAGGTTATCACCTTGGCCGACGGGGGCGCCACGGGCGTCAGCCGCCTGGACGAGACCATCCGCGACTATGCGGGCAAAAAACTCGGCCTCATTGCCGTCAACGGCCTGGTCTTCCTGCGTCTGACCGAGGCGCTGGCGCAGCTTGGTCCCTCGCTGCCGGCGGGGCTCAAGATCGCGACGTTTGACGATTACCCCTGGAACCACGTGCTCTTTGGCGGTGTGACCACGGCCGCGCAGGACACCCTCACCATTGCCGAGCGTGTGGTCGAGCGCCTGTTCGAGCGCATCGACGTTGTTACCACCACCGTGGGCGAGGCCGCAAAGCTGGCGCCCAAGTGCATCGAGATCCCCGGCCACATCGAACACCGCGCCTCGACCTCGCGCTAGCCGTTCGTTCGCAACTGCCTGTTCGCGCACGTTTTTTGAGCGCTTGATACGCTTTAACCCTGCGGAAACATTTTTCTGCGATAGTATCTGCGATATAGACCAGTCGAAACCCGCCCGAAAGAAAGGGGAGCGACATGAACCAGCAGAACATCGATTACGTACTCCGCTCCGTAGAGCAGCGTGACATCCGCTTTGTTCGTCTGTGGTTTGTCGACATTCTCGGCCGCCTCAAGAACTTTGCCATTAGCCCCGAGGACCTCGAGGTCGCTTTTGAGGAGGGTATTGGCTTTGACGGCTCGGCCATCGAGGGCTTTGCCACGCCCGAGGAAGCCGACATGCTGGCGTTCCCCGATGCTTCGACCTTCCAGATTCTACCGTGGCGTCCGAGCCATAACGGCGTTGCCCGCGTGTTCTGCGATGTCTGCACCCCCGACCGCAAGCCCTTCGCCGGCGACCCGCGCGATGCCCTGCGCCGCATGTTCCGCAAGGCCGAGAAGGCCGGCTACCTGCTCAATGTGGGTGCCGAGCTGGAGTATTACTACTTCCCCGACGAGCATACGCCCGAGCCGCTCGACAACGTGGGCTACTTCGATCTTTCGGTAAGCGATGCCGCTCGCGACCTGCGCCGCAACACTGTCCTCACGCTCGAGAAGATGTCCGTGCCCGTGGAGTACACCTTCCACGCCGCCGGTCGCTCGCAGCACGGCATGAGCCTGCGCCACGCCGAGGCCCTGAGCATGTCTGACGCCATCACCACGGCTAAACTCATCATTAAGCAGCAGGCCTACGAGAGCGGCTGCCACGCCTCCTTTATGCCCAAGCCGTTGGCAGGCGAGGACGGCAGCGCTATGTTCCTGTGCCAGTCGCTATTCGACCACGACGGCAACAACGTCTTTTGGGGCGAGGATGACGAGAAGTACCATCTCTCCGATATCGCCAAGCACTACATGGCCGGCATTCTGGCACACGCGCGCGAGATCAGCGCCATCACCAACCCCACGGTCAACTCGTACAAGCGCATCACCACGGGTGGCGACTCCGTGCCGCAGTACGCCACGTGGGGCCTGCGCAACCGCGCGAGTATGGTCCGCATTCCGGTCTACAAGCCCGGCAAGCAGCTGTCCACGCGCATCGAGCTTCGCAGCCCCGACCCCATGGCCAATCCGTACTTGGTCAACGCCGTCACGCTGGCGGCTGGACTGGACGGCATCGAGCGCAAGCTGGAGCTCCCGCCCGAGGCCACGGCCGAGACGCTCAAGCTCACCGACCGTCAGATGGTCGAGGCCGGCTACACGCCGCTGCCGCGTTCGCTCAAAGAGGCGCTCGACGTGTTTGAGGACTCGCAGTTTATGAAGGATGCCCTCGGCGAGCACATCCACAGCTTCTTCCTCAAAAAGAAGCGCGACGAGTGGCATAAGTTCGAGTCTACGATCACCGAGTGGGAGATCAAGCACTACCTGGCGAACTCCTAATCACGCTGGCTTGTTCCAGTACGATTGAGCTCATTTCTTTGGAGGCCGATATGTCCGAAAAGAGTGCCCTGTTCATGGCGCGCACGACGCGCTTCCACGAGTTTGCCCGCAGCTTGACGACCACCCTGGGTGTCGAGGTGAGCCTGGCAACCCCCGATTCGCCGACTGCGGCGCACGACTTTGACCTGCTGATCCTCGATTCCGATGGCATCCGCAGCGACCGCATCGATCAGATTGCCAAATGGCTCGACGACCGCGGCGGCGTTCCCATGCTGGTGATCGTCGACGACGAGGCGCTCGGTACCTTGCGCCTGCCCAATCACGCGCATGCCGACTTTGTATGCCCCACGGCGACGCCCAACGAGCTCAAGGCTCGCGCGCAGCGCCTGATGGGCGAGGAGGAGACCGTCACCGCCGACGATGTGCTCAACATCGATAACCTCGAGATTAACCTGGCCACCTACCAGGTGACGCTCGATAACGAGCCCATCGACCTGACGCTGATGGAGTACTCGCTGCTGAGCTTTTTGGCGACGCACCCCAACCGCGCCTACAGCCGCGAGGTGCTGCTGCACCGCGTGTGGGGCTTTGAGTACTGCGGCGGCACGCGCACCGTCGACGTGCACATTCGACGCATCCGCTCCAAGGTGGGCCCGCAGATCGCGGCGCACATCACCACCGTCCGCGGCGTGGGCTATCTGTTTAAGGACTAGATTTCCACCACAAAGGGGACAGGCACCTTTGTGGTGGTTTTGACGCGGGTGCGGGTTCCTCTCGAATCTGCAGCAGAACTTAAGCCTTCCTAAAAGATTGCGTTCTCATACACTTGCGCCCGCATATTGGGGTACAACTCAACGTGAACAATGATGGCCCGCCACATGTTTGGCGGGCCTTTGGTTATTTGACGAAAGGATCGCAGCTATGAGCGAGTACGATTCCCAGCGTCCCCAGGATGCGGGCAACGCCGGCGAGACCCAACAGCAGCCGCGTGTGCAGGTAGAGTCGACGCCTGCCGATGGCAACAACATTCCTTACGTGCAGGCCTACGACACGCAGACCGGCCAGCCGCTGGGTGGCCAGCAGGTCGTGAACAAGCACACGGTGGTCAAGACCAAGACCAAAAAGCTGCCGATCTTTATTACGGCACTTGCCGGCTGCGCCTGCGGCGCCCTGCTGGTCATTGCGCTCATTATGAGCGGCACGCTCAACATTGGCGGCGGAAAGAATGCCGTGACGGCGGGCGCATCTGGCTCGTCGACGCAAAAGATTACGATTGATTCCGAGGACACCACGCTGGCCGAGGCCGTTTCTGCCAAGGCCCTGCCCTCCGTGGTTTCCATTACCGCCACTTCGAGCGGCAGCCAGAATGGCTCGCTTTCGCAGTCTGCCGACGAGTCGGATAGCTCGGGCAGCGTCGGTTCGGGCGTGGTGCTCGATACCGAGGGCCACATCCTCACCAACAACCACGTGGTCGATGGTTACGACCAGTACGTGGTGACCATGGACGACGGCACCACCTACGAGGCCGAGTTCGTGGGCAACGATGCTTCGAGCGACCTGGCCGTCATCAAGCTCAAGGACGCCGACGCCTCCAAGCTTACGCCGATCGAGATCGGTGACTCCTCCAAGCTCAACGTGGGCGAGTGGGTTATGGCCATCGGTTCGCCGTTCGGCAACGAGCAGTCTGTCTCCACGGGCATTGTGTCGGCGCTGTATCGCTCCACGGCCATGAGTTCTACCAGCGGTAACACCATCTATGCCAACATGATCCAGACCGATGCCGCCATCAACCCGGGCAACTCCGGCGGTGCGCTCGTTAACGACAACGGCGAGCTCGTGGGTATCAACTCGCTCATCGAGAGCTACTCGGGCTCCAGTTCGGGCGTGGGCTTTGCCATTCCGGTCAACTATGCCAAGAACATCGCTGACCAGATTATCGGCGGCAAGACGCCGGTGCACCCGTACCTGGGCGCCACGCTTTCGAGCGTCAATGCGCTCAATGCCCGTACCAACAAGCTGAGCACCGACAGCGGCGCGTACGTGGCGAGCGTCGTCGAGGACGGTCCCGCCGCCAAGGCTGGCATCCAAGAGGGCGATGTCATTACCAAGCTGGGCGACGACGAGATCACGAGCGCCGACGGCCTGATCATCGCGCTGCGCAGCCACGAGGTGGGCGAGAAGGTCGAGATTACGCTTATGCGCGGCAAGGACGAGAAGAAGGTCACCGTCGAGCTGGGCTCCGATGAAGAGCTGCAGAACCAGCAGCAGGACGACAGTTCGACCGACACCGGCAATGGCGGTATTACCGACGAGCAGCTGCGCCAGTACCTGGAGGAGCTGTTAGGCCAGCAGAGCCAGGGCCAGGGTCAAGGCTACGGCCAGGGCTACTAGCGAGCCGTTTCGCATATGCCGAAGCCAGAGGGGCTGTCCCGCCAAGTGTGGGACAGCCCCTCTTTTCTTGTTGATCCGTTGGGGACGGAGGAAAACGGATCACTTGGGGCTGACAAGAGGCCTGGTTCGTAATGGTCTGGACAGTTAGTTCAGATACGTATAAATCTGGGGCAGCTTGGGATGCGTTTTGAGCAATTTTTGATTGGGATGGGGCTCGAATGGGTGTTTGGAAGGGAGAGCGGGACGTCTACATGGTCTCGAGGAGCCCAAATTAGTTGAAACAGGGGTGTGCGTGCCTGATTCAGCTCTAGGATTTATACGTATCTGAACTAACTGTCCACCCCGGTC
>URTL01000017.1 GCA_900550785.1 uncultured Collinsella sp.
GGGGAGGCCTCGCGGCCTCCCCCTTTTTGCGTTTACGGGGCATAAATAACTCATTTACGCCAGACGATTTAATTCTTTTTGGTATTGAGCTTTTATTTAAAGAAAATAAAACGAATAACAAGGGCAACTGCTATGGCCACAATGATCAAAAGCAGGATTGTCAGTCGATGCTGCTTGCGTCGTTTACTTGATGAAACGAAGATTGATTTTCCCTGTTTTGGCGTTTCGAGATAGCGAGCCGAATGCGTCAAGGTTTGCTTTGGTCGAGGACCTCTTTGTTGATGAGTGGCGGATGCTTTCATCGGCTCATCACTAGCTGCGCTGTTTTTAGATAATGGTGCGTCTTTCAGATATACAGGGTCTCCCGAGGCGACGCCCATATGTTTACGCCCCGTTTGGGCATCCTCGAGTGTTTGATATCGATTTCTCGTCACATACTCGGGCTCCGGATCATTAATGGGCTCTTGCGAGATGTGGGGACGATGGAACCGTGGCGGCTGCGTGGAAGTATCTTCCCCCTGCGTCGGCATAAACATTTTGTTCTGGTTTTGGTCGTCCATGATGCCCTTTAGCTCGTTACCAACAACGTGTACGCGCTCATTGTAAGCCCCTTGTTATTTGTAGCTGGGGACATACTCGGTATTTAAGCTCTGGTTCAAAGAACCTTAACCTTCCTAAAACCTAAGTCATACGCACTTAGATATGCTTATAGTACTGGACTCAAAAAACTTTATAGTCGATGTATATATGAGCATCGGGTGGGCATATATAAGAGCGTCAAAAGAAGTCCCAGTCACCTAGAAGATGACTCGGCAGTCCTATAAAGGAGTGGTAAACATGGCAAGCATGGTTCCTTATCGTTCGGTTTTTGGCGTTCGTCCCTCTGCAAGCTCGCTGTTCGATCTGTTTGATGATATGAGTGACCTAGCGAACGGCTCGATTGCCTCTAAGGCGTTCCCCGTTGACGTTGAGGATAAGGGCGATGGCTATGAGGTCAAGGCTTATCTTACCGGCGTCGCCAAGGACGATATCGATGTCGAGCTTAACGAGGGCCGTCTCTCCATTAGCGTGAATGTCGAGGAA
Source organism: uncultured Collinsella sp. (assembly GCA_900550785.1). Lineage (GTDB taxonomy): Bacteria > Actinomycetota > Coriobacteriia > Coriobacteriales > Coriobacteriaceae > Collinsella. Next base: position 1,084 of record URTL01000017.1, read on the forward strand.
GACGTGGAGAACGAGGGCAAGAACTTCCTGCAGAAGGAGTTCAGCTCGTACAGCGCGACGCGTGGTGTGTATCTCAAGGATGCTTCGAGCGAGGGTCTCTCGGCTAAGTACGCTGACGGCATCCTGACCGTTACGGTTCCCAAGATCGTCGAGAAGAAGAACGTTACGAAGATCTCCATCGATTAACTTCGTTGGTGTTCTGCGCTATTAAAAGATAACAAAAGGGGCTGGGAAGCGATTCCCGGCCCCTTTTGCTGTCTAGGACAGTCTATTGAATGGTTGCTGGCCGATACTGGCTTGCGGGGCGTATCGAGAGATTTCGCGATCCTTGGAGAAGGGTGGCGGAGCTGCCGACCTCGTCATCCAGGGTTGCGGCTAGAGCTTTGGCATAGCTTTTGACGGTAAGACTCGGGCGATTGTTATCTTGGCTGATATGCATGGCAATGAGCTGTTCGGTGCGATCGGTAACAAGCTCGCGTGCGGCTTCGGCGGCCTGATCGTTGGACAGATGCCCTTTTGTAGATAGGATGCGCTCCTGAAGAAAGCGGGGATATTCTCCCTCGCGCAGCATGGTCACATCGTGGTTGCTTTCGAGCGCGAGGACTCGACAATCTTTGAGGGTGTTCATGGCCTGGTTCGATAGCTCTCCGGTGTCGGTGGCAAAGCCGATGGAATCATCGAGGGCGTCGAATCGATAGCCGACTGGATTTATGACATCGTGTGATGTTGAGTAGGTTTGCACCTGGATGCCGGCAATGGATAGGGTGTCACCGGGATCGAATTTCTCGACAGGCAGATGTGAAAGATTTTCTTTGCTCGAAAGTGTGCCCCTGCTGGCAAAGAGGGGGCCGTGCCAGTGCTTGCACCAGACATCGAGGCCCTTGATGTGATCGGTATGCTCATGAGTAATGAGAAGAGCCGAGACGTTGTCTGCCGAGAGCCCCAGTTCTGTCATGCGCTTTAATGTCTCGCGGCGAGAAAGACCGTCGTCAATCATGATGAGCCCCCGGGGGCCTTCGATGAGCGCGCAGTTGCCTTTTGAGCCGCTGCCAAGGATATGAAGGTGCAGACGAGACATAAGATTCCAAAGGATACAATGGGTGCGAACGAATAGAGGAGGAAGCAAATGCCAACGGTATCTCAGCATTATGGACACCATGCTGCATCGTGGGCTGATGATAAAGCTCTGGCAACGCGGCAGACGGCTGCCCCCGTGGTGCTCATGGTATCAGGTGGTGCGGACTCGACGGCTTTGCTCCTTATGGCGTGCACATCAAAGTTGGATATTCAGGATGGGCGTGGTGTAGCTCCCATCGCGCGCGAGCGGCTGCACGTGCTGCATGTGAACCATCATCTGCGCGGTGAGGCATCCGATGGCGACGAGGCCTTTGTGCGCGGCCTATGCGCACAATATGGCTTGCCGCTGTGTGTTGAGCATGCCTATTTTGATGGGGAGTCGGGCAATATTGAGGCCGCGGCCCGCGAGGTGCGCTATGCCGCGGCGCGGAGGTATGTCCGCGAGCTCTGCGCCCAGACGGGGGCACCGCGAACGGCGGCTCGTATCTGCACCGCGCACACGTCTTCGGATCGCGCGGAAACGTTTTTGATGAACGCGATTAAGGGTTCGGGGCCCGCTGGTCTATCGAGCATTCCCCGCCGAAGGAATATCGTGGTGCGTCCCTTGCTCGACCTGACTCATGATGAGCTCGTGGGTTATCTGCGGGTGCATGGTCAGCCGTGGCGAGAGGACGAGAGCAACGAGGACGTGTCGTACTTGCGTAACTACGTGCGCCATCGAGTGATGCCGGTGGTGGCGCAGCGCAACGCGAGCGTCTGTAAGACGATTGGCGCCGCCTGCGAGATCTTAGGCGATGAGGACGCCTTTCTTTCCCAGCTTTCCGCGCAGGCGTTTCGAAGCTGCCTGCGTAAGGAGGCGGCGGGTGCACTGGTCCTTGACGCTCGCCGACTGGCCGCGGCCGAGGTGGTGATTGCTCGGCGCATGGTGCGACTGGCAATTAAGCGTATCGACCCCGACGCTCGCCCGGAGATGCGGCATGTGGAGCGCGTGCTCGCCTGTGTCGCCGAAGGCTCGGGTTCGGTCACGCTGCCGGCGGGAATCGATGCGCGCGTGGAGTTTGGCATGCTGTCATTCAAGGCCCCGGCGGCGCGCGAGGGGTTAGTTGCCGATTGGGTCACCATTCCCGGTCGATTGCCGCTGGGGGCGGGCCGCATCCTGGTGGCAGAGACGATGGCCGTCGAGCCGGGGTGCGATATTGTGCGCCGTGCCCGTGAACTCGCGGGTGCCGGAGGGGTGGCCGCTATGGTGGATGCCGCGACGCTGGGCTTTGCCGATCGCGATAGCGAACGGATGCTCGCCGGCTCGCGCGGGGAGATTCCCGCCGAGGCGCGTTTGGCGCGTCTGTGGGTAGACGGTCCCGTGCCGGGGGATGTGATGTGTCCGTTGGGCATGAGTGGGCGAAGTAAGAAGGTGTCCGACCTGCTCAACGAGGCTCGTATTCCCGTCTCTGAGCGCGCAGGCGTTCCTGTGGTGAGAACGGCTCCGGGAGGTGCCGTGGTATGGGTCGCAGGCGTTCGCACGGACGAGCGTTTTAAATGCACGGCCGCAACGCGCGTGGCGTATCTGCTTCGTGTGGTCGATGCGGAATAGCGTCCCACGTCAGCTATTCTGTGCGACGTTGGCGGTATTCCCGCGCTGATGGCGTACGGGCTGGAAAATATACCCCGTGCGCTGCTAGAATATGAAGTTCGCGTCCATACGGCGGTGTGTGGGCGATAAGCACAAGAAAGGGTTGTCATGGCTTCTCAACATCCGGATATCGAGAAGGTTCTGTTTACGCAGGAGGATATCGACGGTATCGTCTCTCGCCTAGGCGAGCAGATTACTCGCGACTACGCGGGTAAGGATCTGGTGCTGATTGCGGTCCTGCGCGGCGCCGTGGTCTTTATGGGCGACCTGATGCGCAAGATCGAGCTGCCGACCAACATCGATTTCATGGCTGTTTCGAGCTATGGTGACGGCGTGAAGTCCTCGGGTATCGTGCGTATCATTAAGGACCTGGATATCGACATCCGCGGTCGCGACGTGCTGATCGTCGAGGACATTCTGGACTCGGGCCTGACGCTCAAGTATCTGATGAAGAACCTCGAGAGCCGCAAGCCCGCTTCTCTGGAGGTCGCCGCCTTCCTGTGGAAGGACGTCGAGGACCGTACCTCGGCCATCACGCCCAAGTATGTTGGAACCCATTGCCCCGATGCCTTTGTGGTGGGCTACGGCCTCGACTATGCCGAGCGCTATCGTAACCTTCCGTATCTGGGCATTTTGAAACCGGAGGTTTATTCGTAAGATGCCCGACGACCGTAACGATAATAATTCCCAGACTCCCCGGGAGCCTAAGATCCCGGGGGTGCCCGGAGGCAAGAAGCCCACGCGTACGGGCTGGCTGTATTTTATTTTGGCTTGCGCGCTCCTGGGCTACGCCTTCTTTAACATGGGCTCCGGCTTTGCCAATTCCAGCAATACCGTTAAGCTCGCGACGAGCGAGATGGTGAGTGCCATCAAGCAGGATCGCGTCGAAGATCTGACCTATACGGTTCAAGACGGAAGCGTGACGGGTCATTACTGGAAGACGAAGAAGGACAAGGGCGATACGAGCGAGCTCAAGAGCTTCTCCTCGACCTATATCGGCTCCGATTCGCTTGCCGAGCTTATGGCGGAGCACCCCGATACTAAGTACATCGTCAACACCAATGATCCCGATTTTTGGGGCGACTTGGCGATGAGCGTGCTTCCGACGATCGCCCTGATCGCTATCATGTTCTACTTTATGCGCCAGATGATGGGCGCCAACAACAGGAACATGCAGTTTGGCAAGACCAACGCCAAGACCAACGAGGCCACGCGCCCCAAGGTCAAGTTTGAAGATGTTGCCGGCGTGGACGAGGCAGTCGAGGAGCTCGAGGAGATCCGTGACTTTTTGAGCGATCCGGATCGCTATCGCAAACTGGGCGCCAAGATCCCGCGTGGCGTGTTGCTGGTGGGCCCTCCGGGCACCGGTAAAACGCTGCTGGCCAAGGCCGTTGCCGGCGAGGCGGGTGTGCCGTTCTTTAGCATCTCTGGTTCCGACTTTGTCGAGATGTTCGTGGGTGTCGGCGCCAGCCGTGTGCGTGACCTCTTTAAGGAGGCCAAGTCCCAGGCCCCGTCGATCATCTTCATCGATGAGATCGATGCCGTGGGACGTCAGCGCGGAGCTGGCTTGGGCGGCGGTCACGACGAGCGCGAGCAGACGCTCAACCAGCTGCTGGTCGAGATGGACGGTTTTGAGGAGAGCGAGTCGGTCATCCTGATTGCTGCGACCAACCGTCCTGACATCCTGGATCCGGCATTGCTGCGTCCCGGTCGTTTTGACCGTCAGGTCACGGTCGACCGTCCGGATGTGAAGGGCCGCGAGCAGATCTTGCGCGTGCATGCCGAGAACAAGCCGATGGACGAGGACGTGAAGTTTGAGAAGCTCGCCCAGATGACCGTTGGCTTCACCGGTGCCGATTTGGCAAATCTGCTCAACGAGTCTGCGCTGCTGGCTGCCCGCCGCCATCGTTCCGTGATCTCGATGGACGAGGTCGAGGAATCGATGGAGCGCGTGATTGCCGGACCGCAGCGCAAGGGTCGCGTGATGACCGAGGCCGAGCGCACCACGATTGCCTACCATGAGAGCGGCCATGCCCTGGTGGGTCACATCTTGGAGCATTCCGATCCGGTCCACAAGATCTCGATTGCCAGCCGCGGCCAGGCGCTGGGCTATACGCTGCAGCTTCCGCAGGAGGACCACTTCCTCAAGACCAAGAACGAGATGCTCGACGAGCTTGCCGTGTTCTTGGGCGGTCGCGTTGCCGAGGAGCTCATGTGCGACGACATCACGTCGGGCGCGAGCAACGATCTGGAGCGCGCGACTAAGATGGCGCGCGAGATGGTCACGCGCCTGGGCATGAGCGAGGAACTGGGCACGCAAGTGTTTGGCGAGGCGCAGCATCAGGTGTTCCTTGGTCGCGATTACGCCGATCACCAGGATTACTCCGAGGAGACGGCGCGCCGCATCGATATCGAGGTCCAGCGCATTATGCGTGAGGCCCATCGCCGTGCGGTCGAGATTTTGGATGCCCGTCGCGATCAGCTCGACCTGATGGCCAAGGTGCTGCTTGAGCGCGAGACCGTCGAAGGCGACGCCGTGAACGCCCTGCTCGACAACGAGTGGGATGCCTACCTTGAGCGCGAGAGCGATATCCTGGCAGCCAAGGAGGAGCGCAATGCCAAGGCGGCCGGTATGCCGACCAAGAAGCGTGCGCCTCGTATGAGCGAGGAGGAGCTGGCGGCTGATGCCGCAGCCTTTGCGCAGGCGGCCATGCGGGAGGATGCAGAAGCCGCATCCGAGACTGCCGATGATGCCGGTGCCGACACCGACGCCGACAAATAGTCTTTGTGGTGAAAGCCTCCGCGGGGAAACCTGCGGAGGCTTTTTCTTTTGAGCGATATGGGGCCATCTGTTGATTGGGGACAGACTTAAATGAGTGTTTTCACGCATTTAAGCCTGTCCCCAATCAACATTGCTGCGGCGCTTTGCCCGACTAAAGCGTACAATACCGCCTATGCGAAAGGGGAACAGATGATCAACGAAACTATGTATGCTCGCGGTGCGGAAAGCTCCATCATTCGCGAGATTTTTAGCTATGGCCTTGAGCGTAAGGCGCAAATCGGCGCGGAAAACGTGTTCGATTTCTCGCTGGGCAACCCGAGCGTTCCGGCGCCCGCTGCCGTGGCGGAGTCCATCAAAAAGGCGCTTGAACTGCCGAGTGACCAGCTGCACGGATACACGCCCGCACCGGGCCTGCCGCAGTGCCGTACCGCCGTGGCTGAGTCGCTCAACCGCCGCTTTGGTACGAGTTATGAGGGCAAGGATGTCTTTATGACGGTGGGCGCTGCAGCTTCGCTCACCTGCACGCTCAACGCCGTTACGAACCCGGGCGATGAGGTTATCGTCATTGCGCCGTATTTTCCGGAGTATCGCGTGTGGATTGAGAAGGCCGGCTGTACGTGTGTCGAGGCGCTCGCCGATGAAGATACGTTCCAGCTGAGCGTGGATAACGTGCTCAAGGCGATTACCGATAAGACGACTGCTGTCATCATCGACTCGCCCAACAATCCGACCGGTGCCGTATATACGCGCGACACGCTGACGCGACTGACCAATGTTTTACGCGAGGTCAACGCCAAGCGCGATCCCGAGAACCCGATTATGCTCATCTCGGATGAGCCGTATCGCGAGATTGTCTATGGCGCCGAGGTGCCTTGGGTGCCTTCGATCTACGAGCACACCATCGTGTGCTACTCGTATTCCAAGTCGCTTTCGCTACCGGGCGAGCGCGTGGGGTGGATCCTGGTTCCCAATACGAATCCTCAGGCAGCTCGTCTAATGCCCGCCGTTGCCGGTGCCGCCCGCACGCTGGGCTTCGTGTGCGCGCCGGCGCTCTTCCAGCGCGTAATTATCGACTGCATCGATGAGCCGAGTGACGTTGAGGCCTATGCGCGCAACCGCACGGCGCTTACCAGTGCATTGGCGGAGTACGGCTACACCTATGTTGAGCCGGATGGCGCTTTCTACCTATGGGTGAAAGCACTGGAGCCCGATGCGAACGCCTTTTGCGGGCGCGCGAAGAAGTACGAACTGCTCGCAGTGCCCTCGGACAGCTTTGGCATGCCGGGCTGGTTCCGCTTGGGCTACTGCGTGAGCTACGAGGCTATCGTCAACTCACTGCCCGCCTGGAAGCAGCTGGCCGACGAGTATCGTTCAAAGTAAAGCGCTCTGCTTACAATGTTTTACGTGAAACGGGGTTTGGTTTTAAGCCAGACCCCGTTGTCATGGACGTTGTGTCGTTGGGATGGAGCGGTTTTACGACCATCGAATGCTATGCGTACAATGAATATACGCGACGGCCATACCGGATAAGGAGACCCGATGCCCTACCTGCTTTCTTGTGATATCCATACTCATACGATGTTCTCTGCGCATGCGTATTCAACCATCGAGGAGAACATTTATTGGGCGGCAGAGCGCGGTCTGCAGGTGCTTGGTTCTGCGGACCACTTGAGTTCGATGGTTACGCCTTGCCCCAATGACCTGCGCAGTTTCCAGTTCTTTATTAACCAGGATATCTGGCCGCGCATTTGGAGCGGCATGCTGGTGCTTCGCGGCGCCGAGGCCGATATCGTTTCGCTGGACGGAAGCTTGTTTGGCGAGGACATTCCTGTTTCGCTCAATATTGCCGGCGATTCGTACAGTCACCAGCATTCGCTATTCGATTTGGTGACGCGTAATTTGGATTATTTGGTGGCAAGCGTGCATAACCCGCAGTTTGCCGAAGGCGCGACGCTCGCGCAGACGACCCAGATGTACATCAATGCCCTGGAGCACCCCAAGGTGTTCATGCTTGGGCATACGGGTCGTTCGGGCGTGCCGTTCGATATCGATGAGGTGCTGCTGGCGGCCAAGGCCAAGCACAAGATCATTGAGATTAATAACCATAGTCTTGAGCACGGTGCCGACACTGAGCATTGGGCCGTATGCCGCAAGATTGCCGAGCGCTGCGCCGAGCTGGGCGTGGGTATTGGTGTGTCGACCGATGCCCACATTGGTATGGCCATTGGCAAGCTCGAGCACGCCCGCAAGTTGCTCGACGAGATTCACTTCCCGCTGGACCTGATCGTGACGCGCGACCGCGAGACGCTGCTGCGCGAGATGGCGGCAGCCGGCGTATGCGACCTGCGCAAGGGGATGTAACGAGACTCATATGTCCAACGAAAGGGGGCGGTCCAGACGGGCCGCCCCCTTTCCTGTCCCAAAAATCTACCGGGGTGGATTAGCGGCGCTCGAGGACCGCGACGGTCTCGGTGTGGTCGGTATGGGGGAACATGTCGACGGGCGTGATCTTGAGCAGGCGATAGCCTCCGTCGAGGAGTTGGTGCAGGTCGCGCTCTTGGGTCACGGGGTTGCAGCTGATATAGGTGATGCGGCGCGGCTTAAGTGCACAGGCGGCCTCAAGAAATTCGGGTGTGGAGCCGGCGCGCGGCGGGTCGATGGAAAGGACGTCGACGCGCTCGTTGTTGTCGGCGGCATCTAGGATGTAGTCGGTGGCATCGTCGGCCATAAACCAAGCGCTGCGGGTGAGGCCGTTGAGCTCGGCATTGCGACGTGCGTCGGCAATGCCCGCCGGGTTGCGTTCCACGCCGAGCAGCATAATGCCGACACCTCTGTCCCGGGCATCCTTCGCGGCGCACAGACCGATGGTGCCGCTGCCGCAGTAAGCGTCCATAAGAATGTCACCCTGCTGCAGGTCCATGCCGTCAATCGCGAGCTGATAGAGCAGCTCGGTCTGCTGCGGATTGGTCTGATAGAACGCGGTAGGGGAGATATCGAATTCGCAACCGAGCAGCTGGTCGCGCATGCACTCGGCGCCATAAACGATACGAGTCTCCTCACCCAAGATGGCGTTACCGGGACGGCCATTGATATTTTGGGCAACGGTGACGATATGCGGATCGAGCGCCGCGACGGCCTCAAAGAACTCCTGCGCATGCGGTAAGTCACGCTGGGCGGTCACGAGCGTAACCATGACCTGGTCTGTACGCCAACCGCAGCGGACGACGGCATAGCGAAGCAAGCCAAGATGCTTGTCCTCATTAAAGGCGGGAATATGCAGACGCTCAGCTTCGCGTGCGATGCCGTTGAGAATCTGACGGGCACCCGGCGTCTCGACAGGACACTCGGGTACGGCAACGATTCTGTGCGTGCCGCGCTCAAAGAAACCGCAACGGACAGCGCCCTCCTTACCGGGAGCAAAGGGAGTGGCAGCCTTATGGCGAAAGCCACGCGGCGCAGGATATTTACCCGGGTCGCCCAGGGTGACGCCCATACCGCGAATAGGATCAACGGCGATACCCTCACGCTCACAAAGCGAAGCAAAAAGCTCCTCCATAGCAGCTTGCTTGGCTGCCAACTGCTTTTTATAAGGACGATTGAGCGCCGTGCACCCACCGCAAGATTTCATGATCGAACAGGGAGACTTGGGATCTACGGCTTTGCGAGCAGACTGAGCCGAATTCTTGTGCGAGCCCTTGGAACGAGCCCGAGGTGCCTTATCCCCGCCCTGACGAGAGCCAGAACGCTTGGTCTTAGCCTTGCTCTTGGTCGATTTGCTTTTTTCAGCTTTAGAAGACTTGGATTTCGTAGAAGATTTCGTCTCCTCCGACCCCTCAGCCGCCTCCACCAAAGCACGACGAGCCCTACGCTCCGCACGAGATTCTGCCATCAATAACCCCACTAATTCATGAATTAAAGCTGCAAGTATTGTACCGTGCCAAGCCAGCAGACGATATACAAGCGGTTTGTTCGTGTCAGTGATAAGTCCAACGACGTTTGCCCGCTGGGCACCGGGGCAGGGGTTAAGTTTGTCGCGAGTTCCGCACGAACAGGAGAGCACTTAATGTGCTCTCCGTCGTGAGCAGGACTGTAGAGCAGCAAACTTAACCCCTGCCCCGGCGCCCAGCGGGCAAACCCTCCCTTGTACTCTATCAAGGTAAAGTGTATGATTCTGAACGTTACATGACTCACTTTACCTAACTAAAGTGCCACCAAGGGGGGAATACCATGAATACCGATATGTCTCGTCGTCAGTTCGTTGGTCTAGCCGGCTCACTCGCCACGGTGCTTGGCCTTGGTCTTGTCGGCTGCGGCGGTGGTGCCGGCAAGGGCTCCGCTGCCGGTTCTGCCGCAGCCAAGGACGTGAAGGGCGCTGCGGAGTCCAAGAAGCTCGTGGTGGGCTTTGACAAGTCCTATCCTCCGTACGGCTTTGTGGGCGATGACGGCGAGTACACGGGCTTTGATCTCGACCTTGCCAAGGCCGTTGCCGACAAGCAGGGCTGGGACGTTGAGTATGAGGCTATCGACTGGGATGCCAAGGACACGCTGCTCAACTCAGGTGCCATCAACTGCATCTGGAACGGCTTTACCATGGAGGGCCGCGAGGACGACTACACGTTCTCCGAGCCGTACATGCTTAACGAGCAGGTGCTCGTGGTCAAGAAGGACGCGGGTATCAAGAGCTGGGACGATCTTGCCGGCAAGACCGTGATTACCCAGACTGATTCCGCCGCACAGGATGTGCTCGAGGGCGACCAGAAGGATCTGGCCGCGACGTTTGCCACGCTCGATACCATCGGTGAGTACAACACGGCGTTTATGCAGCTCGAGAGTGGTGCAGTCGATGCCGTTGCCTGTGACCTCTCGATCGCCCAGTATCAGCTTGCCGCCAAGCCCGATGCTTATACCCAGCTTGATGAGCCGCTGTCCAGCGAGCACTACGCCGTCGGCTTTAAGAAGGGCGACACCAAGTCGGCCGACGCCGTGACCGAGTCGCTCAAGGCACTCTATGAGGACGGCACGGTCAAGGACCTGTGCGACAAGTACGCAAGCTATGGTCTATCTTTCGATAATTGGGTTTTGAAATAGCCACAGCACCCAACCTTGCGGCTCCAACCCTCCTCGCGTACCAAAGTACGCTTCGTCGGGCTTGTCGCTCGCAATCTTGGGCACTGTGCCTATTTCAATTAACGCCCGCTGTTCTGTTGCTGTGAAAGAGAGGGTAGGTTGTCTATCCAAGTCATGATGCAGATGCTTGGCCAGGGATTCTTGGTCAGTTTGCAGCTGTTTGTGCTGACACTGCTGGGGTCGATTCCGCTGGGAATCCCCGTGGCGTTTATGCGCATGAGCAAAATCGCGCCGCTTCGCTGGATTGCGCGCATCTACATTTCGGTCATGCGCGGTACGCCGCTCATGCTGCAGATGTTTGCCATCTACTTTGCCCCGTACTACGTGTTTGGCATTTCGCTCACGCCCGATTCCAAGTGGACGGCGTGCGTCGTGGCGTTCATCATCAACTACGCCGGTTACTTTGCCGAGATCTATCGCTCGGGCCTGCAGTCCATTCCGCGCGGTCAATACGAGGCCGCCGAGGTGCTGGGCTATTCGCGCACGCAGACGTTTCTGTATATCGTGATGCCGCAGGTCGCCAAGCGCATTTTGCCGGCGATGGGCAACGAGATCATCACGCTGGTCAAGGACACGTCGCTGGCGTTTGCCATTGGCGTGGGTGAGATGTTCTCGACGGCCAAGGCGCTGGTCGCCTCACAGGTGAGCATGGTGCCGTTTGCAATCGCGGCGCTGATTTACTGGGTCTTTAACTTCGTCGTCGAAATGCTGCTGGGCGCTGCCGAGAAAAAATTGGATTACTACCATGATTAATTCGGTAATGAATATAGCGAACGCACGCAAGGCGTTTGGCGGCAATGAGGTACTCAAGGATATCTCGCTCGAGGTAAAGCGTGGCGAGGTCGTGGCGATTATCGGGCCTTCGGGCGGCGGTAAGTCCACGCTGCTGCGCTGTGCCACGCTGCTCGAGACGCTCGACGGCGGCTCGCTTTCGTTTGGTGACCTTGCCGTCGCGACGGATGCGGGTTCGGGCGCGGTGTACGCAAAGGGCGATGTGCCTAAACAGGCGCGCTCGCGGTTTGGTCTGGTGTTTCAGAACTACAATCTGTTCCCGCACTATACCGTGATGAAAAACATCACCGATGCGCCGATCCGCGTGCTTAAGCGCCCGCGCGAGCAGGCGGAGGCCCGCGCACACGAGCTCATTGCACAGATGGGGCTTACGGGTAACGAGAACAAGGTGCCCTGCGAGCTTTCGGGCGGTCAGCAGCAGCGCGTGAGTATTGCCCGCGCCCTGGCGCTCGACCCGGAAATCTTGTTCTTTGATGAGCCGACCTCGGCACTCGATCCCGAGCTGACGGCCGAGGTGCTGCGTGTCATTAAAGACCTTGCGGCGCAGAATATGACGATGGTGATCGTGACCCACGCAATGCAGTTTGCGCGCGATGTTGCCGACCGCGTGGTCTTTATGGATGGCGGCCGCATTGTCGAGGAGGGTCCTGCCGAGCAGGTCATCGACCATCCGCGTGAGCAGCGCACCCGTGAGTTCTTGAGCCGTATCGAGGGATAGGCTCAGGTATTTACTCAACTATTAATTAAGGCGAAGCCGCCGCAGGTCTTACGGTCTGCGGCGGCATTTTATTTGCATCGGCGGGGTTCAATAATCGCCTCACAAGCTTGTCTCTTCCTCTCGCCGCCTGTATTCATACGTGCGCCGAAAGGTATGCATGGACGGTCGCCCGTGAGGGTAGGCTGGTGGCATAGGACATTTGGAGGGTGAGTCGGCTCGGCTGCCGACCATGCTGCTCCCGGGATGGCACCGACCGCGAACTCTCCCCGTTGGCGTCGCGCATTGCGCGCGGCCCTGCAAGGAGGTCATCATGGGTGCTCCCAAGACCGGTAACGTAAGGAACGTGGTGCTCGTAGGCCAAGGCGGGGTGGGCAAGACTTCACTCGCCGAAGCCATGCTCCACCTTTCCGGCAAGACCGCCCGCCTGGGCGGCCACGACGGCACCAAGCCCACGCTCGACTATGACCCTGAAGAGGTCAAGCGTTCATTCTCCATCTCGACGACCATCGCGCCGATCGACTGGAAGGGCGCGCGCATCAATGTGCTCGATGCCCCGTGCTACCCCGATTTTATCGGCGACGCCTTTGCCGCGATGAGCGTCTGTGAGACGGCTCTGTTTGTGGTCGACGCCGAGGCCGGCCCGCAGCCTACGACGGTTAAGCTCTGGTATGCCGCCGAGGACCTGCGCCTGGCGCGTGCGGTGTTCGTAAACCGCCTGTCGCGCTCCGAGGCCAGCTTTGCGACCACGATGGACCTGCTGCAGGAGCGCTTTGGCACGCGACTGGGCGCCGTGACCCTTCCCTGGGGCGAGGGCGAGGACTTTGATGGCATCATCGACCTGGTGCGCATGAAGGCGCGCCATTGCAACGGTGCCGAAGCCGTTGAGTCGGAGATTCCCGAGGAGTATCGTGCCCAGGCCGAGGAGGCCCATGACCATCTGTGCGAGCTGGTGGCCGAGGCTGACGACGAACTGATGATGAAGTACCTGGAAGGCGAGGAGACGCTGACGCAGGAGGAGCTTGAAGGCCTGCTGTCGAAGGCGATCGCCGAGCGCATCTTTGTGCCGGTTTTTGCGGGCGATTGCATTAAGGAGCAGGGCGTCAACTCGCTGATGGACGACATCGCCACGTACTTCCCGGCGCCGACGGACTACGGCGAGATGCCGCTCATCGACGGCGATTCGCTTAAGATCTCGAGTGACGATGACCGTCCGGTGGCATTTGTGTTTAAGACGCTGGCCGATCCGCAGCAGGGTCGCATCAGCTTTATCAAGGTGCTGACGGGCACGCTTGAGCCGGGCCTTGAGCTAATCAATGCACGTACGCGCAAGGGCGAGCGTCTGGCTCACCTGTATGTGATGTGCGGCCGCGACATGACCGAGGTCGGTCACGCCTATGCCGGCGATATCATCGTGGCGCCCAAGCTGGCGGCCGAGACGGGCGATACGCTCTCGATTACCGGCAAGGTCGAGGCTGCGGCGTTTAAGTTCCCCAACTCGCAGTACCGCATCGCCATCGAGGCCGAGAACCGCGGCGATGAAGAGAAGCTCTATACGTTTATCGAGAAGGCCTGCAAGGCCGATCCGACCATGAGCATCGATCGTGACGAGGAGACCGGGCAGACTATCATCTCCGCCGTGGGTGAGGCGCAGGTTTCGGTGCTGCTCAACCGTTTGGAGGATCGCACCAAGGTTGTGGCAAAGAGCGTGCCGATCCGCATTCCGTATCGCGAGACCATCCGCCGCACGGCGAGCGCCCAGGGCCGCCACAAGAAGCAGACCGGTGGTGCCGGTCAGTACGGCGACTGCTGGCTGCGCGTGGAGCCGCTCATTGGGCCCGACGGCACGAGCGACGGCTATGAGTTTGTTGACGAGGTCGTAGGCGGCCGTATTCCGCGCTCGCTGATCCCCGCCGTGGACAAGGGCGTTCAGGAGACCATGAAGGACGGCATTATCGCCGGCTACCCGCTCACGGGCATTCGCGTGGTTGTGTACGACGGCTCGTACCACAGCGTCGACTCCAACGAGATGGCGTTCCGCGCGGCGGCTCGCATCGGCCTGCGCAAGGCATGCGCCGACGCCGACCCGGTGGTGCTGGAGCCCATCGAGGAAATCACAGTGACTATCCCCGAGAGTTACGCCGGCGCCGTGATGGGCGACATCTCGGCCTCGCGCGGTCGCGTGACGGGCATGGAGACCGATGAGCGCGGAGACACCGTGGTTGTTGCCCAGGCGCCGCTAGCCGAGCTGACGGATTACTCGACGCGCCTGCGCTCTATCACGCGCGGTACGGGTGACTTTACCATGAAGCCCGCAGGCTATGAGCAGGTGCCTTATGACGTCCAGGCCAAGCTGGTCGAGCGCTATGAAGAGGGCCGCGCCAAGTAACGTGTGGTTTTGCCTGCAATGTAGGTGCTGACGGAAAGGCCGCTCTGGGTAACCGGGGCGGCCTTATTTGATCCGTATGCGACGGAGGAAAACGGATCATTTTTTGGGCTACGGGAGGCGCGGTCGGCACTAGTCTCCGGATGCCTGGTTGCGGCCGGTGGCGTAGTCGATCTGCACGTGCGGCTGCAGGTTGTAACAGTACACGTGGAAGCACAGGGTCTTGCCGTGGTCCTCGACCGACTGTGCCTCCAGACGCACGCCGCGGCAGACGAGTTCCTCTTCGTTGTACATGGGTGTGACGCGATAGAGAACATGGTTGCCCGTGTTGCGGATGTAGTCGAGGATCTGCTCTTCAAACGGCAGCATGCCCGTCTCGTTGAGATAACGCGTGCCGGTGAGGAGATTTTTGCGGTTGGCGTTTTCGTCGCAGAGCGACCAGGCGATGAGGTGGCAGCGGTTGTAGAGGCTCTGGCCCGGAATAAAGTCGTAGCGCTGCTGGTGCCATCCGGCTGGGTGGATACGCGAGATATCGCCGCGCTTGCCCTGGCCGAGCGATTCGGGTCCTACGCAGGCGAGCGCCTTGCGAGTGCGGCCCAGGCTGTCGAGCTTGGAGAATTTCTTAAAGCAGCCCTCTTCTGCAGCGCGTTCGTATTCATCGAGTGTGAATGACGGCATGCCGAGCGGGTGCGTGCTGTCGGCGCGAAGGGCGACGTAGGGATTGCCGGCGTAGTCTGGAATGCTGCTGAGATAAACACCGCGGGCGCGGTTGAGGTCGGGGTTTTCCACCTCGTCGATGGGGGTGGCGGCGCTGCCCGCGGCAACGTTGCCGTTGGTGTTGGTCGCGGTGGATTCGGAGCCATCGCCGGAGTCCTCGGAGCTTGCTGTTCCCGATTCGAGCCGGGCAACCAGGTCTGCCTCGTCGTCGGTGCGGCTGGGACTCTCGTTTTTTTTTTCGGCCAGGGCTGCTGCCTGTTCATCGCTTTGCGGCGACAGCAGCTTGGGAGCTCCGTCGAGCGACCCTGTGAACAGCGCAAACCCCAGCACCACGGCGGTGCCGATGGAAAGTACTTGCTTGTAGGTGGACTTGCGCGACATTGAGGCTCCTGGATGGACGGTTGGGAATCTACCAGTCTAGCAGGAGCCGGCAGGGGCCGTTCTGTCGAACAAATACTTAAGATTTGGGACAAACACTACTGATTAATTTGCCTCATATTTGACGTATGGCTAGATCGAGGTGGAACCGAGCCAATTGAGTTTGCATTCGAGAATGCGCTGCTCACCGGGCGTACTGCTGCCATCGAGTAGTGCGAGGAGCATCTCGGTCGCCTCTCTGCCTTCCTGGTCGACGGGCTCGATGATCGTAGAAACGGTCGGCGTGGTGAGGTTGGTCCAGTCTTCGCAGTTGAGTCCCAAAAGACCGATTTGCTGCGGAAGTAGATGGGCCATGGGCTGAAGCGCCTTGTAGACGCGGGGGAGCGCCCATTGGTTTTGGACAAAGACGAGCGTACGCTTGGCGGGATTGAACTTAAATTTAAAGTATTCGGTGAGCTCGTTGATTGACGGCTTGTTGTGATCGATGGGAATCGCTTTGTAGAGCTGCCCATTCGCTGCCAGTGCCTCGGCATACCCCTGAAAACGCTCCATGCGGGTGCGCATCTCGGTCATGTTGGCGGCAATGGAAAAGAAATCTTCGTAGCCGGCGTCGAGGAGTGCCTGTGTGGCGTTGTACACGCCGTCGTAAAGGTTGGTTTTGATCCAGCTGGTACCTGGGCTATAGATGGCCGCATCGAAAAAGACGACCGGCTTGCCGGCGCGTCTAATGCGGTCGTGCACGGCTTTGAAATTTGCCGTGGGTTGGATGATAAAGCCATCGACGCCCAGCGAGAGCATCTTGTCGACGTACATGAGCTCGGTCTCGGGGTTAAAGTTGCTCGTGCAAACGACCGTCTGATAGCCCGCGGGGAGCATGACCTGCTCCATGCCATTGAGAACGAGCCCCGCCCATTTGTTGGTGTTATCCAAAATGATGATGGCGATGACGTGGGTTTGTTTGCCGGTGAGCGTTTGCGCCTGGGCATTGGGAACGTATCCGAGTTCCTTAATGACGCGCGCGATTTTGTTCTGCGTCTTTTCGCTAAGTTTTTCTCGTTTGTCGTTGAGGTAATACGAGACGCTTGCCGTCGAGGTTCCCGCCTCTCGAGCGACGTCTGCGATCGTAACGCGCTGTTTTGCCACAGCGACTCCTTCCGACAGATGAGCATTTTCCAACATGATGACTTTGAGTCTTGGTGAGGGATACGCTTCGGTGAGCGACCCTTTCCTTTCATATGAGTATGCAACAAATGAGGTATACGGGTGGGGTCGAAATGTGTGACCGGCATGCGCATCTGCCGTCTACCGAGAAAATCAAATACTTCTTGACTTTTGAAATCGAGGGTAAAATCGCAGGATTCATTTTTGGTTAAACGCATAACTAAATCGCATAACCAACGCTCTGAACTGCGCGTTTACCGAAATAAGCTGGCATTAAGAAAAACGAGCACCTATATTGGTCTTGTCGAAAAGACAGCAAGTCCAAACGGCAGGGGATGCTCCGGAGGCCTCCGCAAACGGTGTCTTGCGCACGCAACTCTATGAAAAGAGGGAAGCAATGAAGATCGTAGGCGTTGCCGCCTGTACCGTGGGTATCGCCCACACGTATATGGCCCAGAAGGCGATTCAGGATGAATGCGCCGCCCGTGGCATCGAGTGCAAAGTCGAGGCTCAGGGTGGTCTGGGTATCGAGAACGAGCTGACGCAGGAAGACGTGGATTCCGCCGACCTGGTGCTCGAGTCCGTCGACGTGGGTGTCGAGAACGAGGACCGTTTTGAGCAGAAGATGGCCGAGGGCAAGTTCCTGAAGGTCGGTACCTCGGATGTGATCGCCGATCCGGTAAAGATTATCGACCAGGCCGTTGAAATCATCAAGGCGACGGGCGGCGCCGTTGACGCGCCCAAGGCCGAGGCCAAGGCAGAGAAGAAGGCCGTCTCCGCTGCCCCGCAGGCCCCGACACCGGCGTCCAAGCAGTCCATCTTTGCCGATCCTGGTAAGACGCTGCTCAATGCATTCAATACCGGCGTTTCCTATTTTATCCCCATCGTCGTTATCGGCGGCGTGTTTCTCGCCTTCTCGCTGGCATCCGGTACCGCCGGCGCCAACGGCATGGAGGTTACGAACCCGCTGATGGTGAGTCTTAACACCATCGGCATGGCCGGCATCTCCATGATGATCCCGGTGCTTGCGGCATACATCGCCTACTCGATGGCCGGCAAGCCCGCGCTCGCCCCCGGTTTTGTCCTGGGCTACTTGGTCAACAACGCCGTCGTCACCCCGAGCGGCAACAGCGTTTCGACCGGCTTCTTGGGCGCCATGATCATGGCTGTCATCTGCGGTTACTTTGTCCGCTGGATGAAGACCTGGAAGGTCAACAACACCATCCAGACCATCATGCCGATCCTGATCATCCCGATTCTGACCTCGCTCGTCCTGGGCATGGCCTACATCTACATCCTGGCCACGCCGCTTGGCTTTGTGATGGATTGGCTCACCAGCGTGCTCGGTAGCCTGCAGGGTGGCTCCGCCGTCGTCCTGGGCCTGGTCATTGGTGTTATGACCGCCTTCGATATGGGCGGCCCCATCAACAAGACCGCTTCGACCTTTACCATGGCCATCATGGCCTCCGGCATCTATGGCCCCAACGGCATGTTCCGCGTCGCCGTCGCCATTCCCCCGATCGCCTGTGGCCTCGCTGCGCTCATCGCCAAGAATAAGTTCGATGACGCCGATCGCCAGATGGGTATCTCCGCACTGTTCATGGGCTGCATCGGTATTACCGAGGGCGCTATCCCCTTCGCGGTCAAGGACCTCGGTCACACCCTTCCCGGCATTTGCATCGGCTCTGCCGTGGGTGCGGCGCTTGCCGCCTTCCAGGGCATCGACTGCTACGTCCCACACGGTGGCTTTATCGTCGCCCTGGCCACCAACAACGTCGCGCTGTTCTGCCTGGACATCGTGATCGGCTCCGTGGTCGCCGCTGCAATCCTGATTGCCATGAAGCCCACGCTCGATAAGCAGGCCAAGTAAACATTTAAGGATTCCGGTTGTGCGGAGGGATGGATTTGACTCCGCACAACCGCCCCTACACAACAAAATCCATCCGTACTGATAGGGCCCGCATCTGGGTCCCAGGGAACTTTTGTCAAAAATCCTCTGGAGAAGGAGAACGAAATGTCCAACCTCACCATCCGCCAGGCCGTTCAGGGCATGCTCAAGCTGCAGGATAGCGGCGATCACGCAACCATGGTCGGCATTGGCCCCATGAGCCCCAACCTGATTCAGGCCGTGTTCGAGCTTGCCAAGGACGAGGATTTCCCGCCCATGTTTATCGCCAGCCGCAACCAGGTCGATATGGACGAGATGGGCGCCGGCTACGTCAACGGTTGGGATCAGACGCGCTTTGCCGCCGACATCAAGAAGGTCGCCGACGAGGTGGGTTACACCGGTCCGTACTACCTGTGCCGCGATCACGGCGGTCCGTGGCAGCGCGACGAGGAGCGTAACGCCCACCTGCCCGAGGACGAGGCCATGGAGCTCGCCCGCAAGTCCTTCGTCGCCGACATGGAGGCGGGCTTTGACCTGCTGATGGTCGACCCCACCAAGGACCCCTATCAGATCGGCAAGGTTATTCCGCTCGACGTGGTGCTTCGCCGCACGATTGATCTTATCGACTACCTTGAGCAGTACCGTCGCGAGCATAACCTGCCCGAGGTCGCCTATGAGGTCGGTACCGAGGAGACCAATGGCGGCTTGACCTCTACCGATAAGTACGAGGAATTCATTTCTCAGCTGCAGCCCGAGCTCGAGAAGCGCGGCTGCCCCATGCCCACCTTTATCGTCGGTCAGACCGGCACGCTTACCCGTTGGACCGAGCAGGTCGGCCATTACAACTTTAAGAACGCCCGCGAGCTCGCCGACATGGCAAAGCGCTACGGCGTGGGCCTGAAGGAGCACAACGCCGACTATCTGGATGACGCAACGCTGCTCGAGCACATCCCGGCTCACGTGACGGCCTCAAATGTCGCCCCTCAGTACGGCACCGAGGAGACCCGCGCCTACCTCAAGCTCTGCGCTACCGAGCAGATTCTGGTCGACAACGGCCTGTGCGACGATCCCTCCGACCTGTATCACACGCTGCTGGTCAAGGCTATCAAGACCGAGCGTTGGCGCAAGTGGATGACCGGCGACGACGTTAACCTGCAGGTTGACGACATTCTGGCCGACGACGAGCTCAGCCTGAAGATTCTGGATGTCTCCGGCCACTACGCCTTTAACGATCCTGAGGTCAAGGAGCAGGTCGAGAAGCTCTATCGCAACCTCGCTGCCCAGGACATCGACGGCAAGCGCTTTGTGATCGAGCACATCAAGCGCCCGATCAAACAGTACGTCGTCGGCCTTAACCTCAAGGGCGTCACGAGCCGCATCGAGAAGGCTCTCGAGGACTAAGTAGTTCCGGCGTTTTGACAAACGCCGGACCGGTCGACGCTGTACGGGCATCTGCCGGGCAATCTGGCGCTCAAGCCGTCGCTCGCGTACCAAAGCACGCTTCGCTCCTCTTTCGCGCCAACCTGGGGC
>URTL01000018.1 GCA_900550785.1 uncultured Collinsella sp.
GCCGGTCGTCGTCGAACAGCAGCCAGAAATGGTCGGCGTATGTGCGCAACCGGTCGGCGATGGCGTCGCGGCTCGCCGCCTCCGCCGGCGGAAAGCATTCGGATTCGAGCGCTGCCAGCGCATCCAGATCGCTCATATCGGCGTGTCGTATCATCTGCATGGCTTCACTGTAACAGCTCTCTGCCGTGACCGCGCAGTCAGGGAAAACACATGTGCCCGGCCCGGAACGCATCGAACATGAATGTCCGAATCGCTCCGGGCCGGACGCCGGCCGGCATCACGGGGAATCGCTCGCCGGTCAGCGCCGTGACCGCAGCCATGCCCGCTGCGCCGCGATGATCGCGGCGGTGACGGCCATCATCACCACGAACGCCACCGCGAACCATGCCCACATCGGGCCGGTCATCGCGACCACCTCGAACAGGTGCGGCAGGATGAGCAGCGCGAACGGGGCGCCCAGCACCATCGTCACGCAGACGAACACGCGGATCTTCGTGAACGGCACGCAGCTCTTGATCACGGCGACCATCGACGCGGCGATCAGCAGCGCGAACATGACCGTGCGGTTCTGCGTCTCGCCGAACGGAGCGATGAGGCTGAATGCGATGATCATGCCGGTGACGGCGATCGCGAACGGCGCCGCCTTGCCGAGCGCAGTGGGCAGGAACCGGCCGCGGATGCGGCGCGTGTCCGATTCGAATATCGTCAGGAACGACGGCCACGCCTCGATGCAGGCGTCGACAAGTGTGATCTGGATCGGAATGAACGGGAACGGGACGTTCAAAGCCAGGCAGAAGAACGACACCAGCACCGAGTAGATCGTCTTGATGAAGAACACGGCGGCCGTGCGGGTCACGTTGTTGACGACCTTGCGGCCCTCCAGCACCACCTGCGGCAGGTAGGTGAAATCGGAGTCGAGCAGCACGACCTGCGAGATCTGGCGCGCGGCGTCCGACCCGGAGGCGATGGCGATCGAGCAGTCGGCCTCGCGCAGGGCGAGCAGGTCATTCACGCCGTCGCCGGTCATCGCGACCAGATGGCCCTCATGCTGGAACGCGCGGATCTTCTCGAGCTTGCCCTCGGGGGTGGCCTCGGCCAGGAAGTCGTCCACGCCCGCCTCGGCTGCGATGGCGGCGGCCGTCAGCGGATTATCACCCGTCACCATGATGGTCTTGATACCCATGCGGCGCAGGTCGGCGAACTTCTCCTTCACGCCGGACTTGATGATGTCCTTGAGGTACACAACGCCCAGCACGCGGCAGTTCTTTGTCACGACCAGCGGGGTGCCGCCGGCCTTGGCGATGCGTTCGACGGCCTCGTCGCACTCCTTCGAAAACACTCCTCCGGCAGCCTCCACATAAGCGCGAACGGAATCGGCCGCACCCTTGCGAATCTCGCTGTCGGCGTAGTTCACACCGGACATGCGGGTCGCCGCGGTGAAGGGGATGAACTCCATGCCCTTATCCTCGAGTGTGCGGCCGCGCAGACCGAACTGCTCCTTGGCGAGGACGACGATGGAGCGGCCCTCGGGGGTCTCATCCGCCAGAGAGGACAGCTGCGCGGCATCGGCGAGTTCTGCCGGATCGACACCGTCGACCGGAATGAACTCAGCGGCCTGGCGGTTGCCCAAGGTGATGGTACCGGTCTTATCGAGCATGAGGATGTCGACGTCGCCGGCGGCCTCGATGGCGCGGCCGGACATGGCCAGCACGTTGGCCTCGTTCAGTCGGCTCATGCCGGCGATGCCAATGGCGGACAGCAGCGCACCAATGGTGGTGGGCGCCAGACAGACGAGCAAGGCAACGAGCGTGGTCACAGCGGTGGGATTCGCCATACCGTTGAGCCCTGCAGAGAAACTCGAGTAGCAATACAGTGCGATCGTCACGAGGATGAAGATGACGGACAGAGCAACCAGAAAGATCTCGAGCGCGACCTCGTTGGGGGTCTTCTTGCGGGCGGCGCCCTCGACCATGGCGATCATCTTATCCAGGAAGCTCTGGCCAGGCTCGCTGGTAATTTTCACCACAATCCAATCGGAAAGCACGGTGGTGCCGCCAGTGACGGCAGAACGGTCGCCGCCAGCCTCGCGAACCACGGGTGCAGACTCGCCGGTGATGGCCGACTCATCAACCGAGGCGGCACCCTCGATGACATCGCCGTCTCCCGGAATCTGCTCGCCGGCGCGCACGACCACCAGATCCCCGCGTGAGAGCTCGGTACCGGGAACGACCGTGAAGCGGTCCTTATCCTCGACGGACTCGATGCGATGGGCCTCGACGTCCTTTTTCGCCGCGCGCAGGGAGTCTGCCTGCGCCTTACCGCGGCCCTCGGCAAGTGCCTCGGCAAAATTTGAAAAGAGGTCGGTCAGCCAGAGAATGACGGCAATGGCGATCACATAGTACGTGGGGACGTCGGCGTCCTGTACCCCAAAAATAGAGGCGATGGCCAGAATGGAGGTCATGGCGGCCGACAGCCACACCAGGAACATGACCGGGTTTTGGACCTGGACACGGGGGTCAAGCTTGGCAAATGAATCGCGCACCGCGCGGCTCATCATGTCTTTTTGCATAGCCATAAATCTGCGACTCCTTTACGCAACCATCTGGAAGAATTCGGCAACGGGACCAAGCGCCAACGCCGGGAAGAAACTCAGGGCGCCAATCAGCAGAACGACGAATACCAGCAGGAACACGAACATGGCATTGGTGGTTGAAAGCGTGCCGGCGCTCTCGGCGACCTTGCCCTTCACGGCCAGCGAGCCCGCGATGGCGAGCGTGCCCACAATCGGCAGGAACCGCGCGAACAGCATCTCGATACCCAGCAGCACGTTGATCCACGGGATGTTGCAGTTCATACCGGCGAATGAGGAGCCGTTGTTGCCGCCAGCCGAAGTAAGGGTGTACAGGACCTCGGAGAAGCCATGCGCCCCGCCGTTGTTGAGTTGGTCGACAAGACCGGGCACCATGCAGGCGATAGTGGAGCTCGCCAGAATGGCGAACGGGGTGGCGAGACACAGAACCACCGCCCAGCGCATCTCGGTCGGCTCGATCTTCTTGCCCAGGAACTCGGGCGTGCGGCCGACCATAAGGCCGGCGATAAATACCGTGAGGATGGCGAAGCCGATCATGCCGTACAGGCCGCAGCCCACGCCGCCGAACACCACCTCGCCCAGCGCTATCTGGAGCATCTGGACAAACCCGCCGAGCGGGGTGTAGGAGTCGTGCATGGAGTTGACCGAGCCGTTGGAAGCAGCCGTCGTGAAAGCGGACCAGGTAGAAGAGGAGGCGATGCCAAAGCGGCTCTCCTTGCCCTCCATGTTGCCGCCCGCCTGGCCATCGGTCATCTCGATGTTGACCGCGCCGCCATCTGCCAGCTGCGGCGTACCCATATGCTCGTTAACGGCGATGATGCCGGTAAAGACCACGAGCAGGATAAACATCGCCGCGAAGATGGCCTTGCCCTGCCTGGCATTCTTGACACCGATGCCGAAGGTGAAGCAGCAGGCGACCGGAATCAGCAGCAAGCTGGTCATCTCGATGATGTTGGTGAAGGCATTGGGGTTCTCATACGGATGCGCAGAGTTCGCGCCAAAGAAGCCGCCGCCGTTGGTGCCGGATTGTTTGATGGCAACCTGGCTGGCCGCAGGACCCTGGGGCAAAAACTGCTCGGTGACCACGCGGGCGCCCTCGACGACCTTGCCGTCGACCTTGACCGTGTCGCCCTCGATCTGGGCGCCGTCGATGACGCTCCAACCGCCGTCTGCATTAGGCTGGACAGCAACGGGCTCTACGAGCTCAGCCTTCTGAGCCGGCTGAAAATTGGAGATAACGCCACCGGCAGCCAGGCAGATGCCGAACACGAGGTTCAGCGGGATGAGCACATACAGGACGGTGCGGGTGAGGTCGACCCAGAAGGAACCCAGACCCTGCTCCTTGACCTGACGGAAACCGCGGATGAGCGCGAACATGACCGCAATACCGGTGCCGGCGGACAAGAAGTTTTGCACGGTGAGACCCATGAACTGCACAAAGTAGGACAGGGTGGTCTCACCGGAATAGGATTGCCAGTTGGTGTTGGTTATGAAGGAAGCAGCCGTATTGAACGACAGGTCCCATGACACACCCGGCAGGTGCTGAGGATTGCCCGGCAAGAAGGACTGAAGCGCCTGGAGTGCCACAAGAGCCACGAGGCCGATCCCCGAAAAGACCAGCACGCTTGCCAGATAGCGCCTACACCCCATCTGCTCTGCCGCGTCGATGCGAAGCAGACGATAGACGCCACGCTCCACAGGAGCAATCACAGGCGACAGGAACGTATGCTCACCATCCATGATATGGGCCATGAACCGACCGAGCGGAACGGCCAGGACGACGAGCACGGCAAAGTACAAGATGTACTGAATCGTAGCCTCCATAGTTTACGAATCACTCCTCATCAGAATGTAGATGTAATAGATAAAGAGTCCAATGCAGACGACTCCGATGATGGGAATGAGGATGTCCATTTACCGCCCCTTTCACGCGCGGTCCGATGTCTCGGACGCCTGCTCTCGCAAGCGCCTGGGGACAGTAAACGCTTCTAGGGATTAAAGAGGCGTGAGGGCCGGGGCTCACGTCCTTAAGATGCCGTAAAGATGCAGGTAGAAAGCACTATTGCGGCTGCAGTGCGCCTATACTCGACCTCGCGAGCATACAGTGGCGTCCTCACCGCGTATGCTCGCATGGACAACGCTTCAGAAAGGCTACGCTATGCAGCGCGACGCATCGGACACTCGCGTCAATCCAGACCTCATCCTCAAGGCAATTGAGAAAGACGAGGTCGCCGATGACGCTCGAACCAGCCGGGGACACCTCAAGATTTTCTTTGGCTACGCCGCTGGCACAGGCAAAACCTATGCGATGCTTCAAGCCGCCCACGCCGCCAAGCGGCGAGGTGTCGACGTCGTCGCGGGATACATCGAGCCGCACGAACGTCCGGCAACTGCCCATCTTGCACAAGGGCTTGAGAACGTGCCCTGTAAACTCATCGAGCACAACGGCATTGCGCTCAGCGAGTTCGATCTAGATGCGGCTATCGAACGCGCCCCTCAGCTCATCCTTGTCGACGAGCTCGCCCATACGAATGCGCCGGGGTCTCGCCACGACAAACGCTATCGAGACGTCGAGGAACTTCTACATGCGGGCATCGACGTCTATACGACCGTGAACGTTCAGCATATCGAGAGCCTAAACGACATGGTTGCATCCATCACCGGCATTGTCGTGAGCGAACGAATCCCCGACCGTATCTTCGATGATGCCGACCAGGTCGAGCTCGTCGACATAGAGCCCGAAGACCTACTTGAGCGCCTTCGCGCCGGCCTCGTCTACCGTCCCGCACAAGCCGACCGAGCGCAACAGCATTTTTTTACCGTCGAGAACCTCACCGCACTCCGAGAAATCGCGCTGCGCCGCTGCGCCGATCGCACCGGCCACCTCACAGACGCCGCACGCGTGCTGGGAAACCGTGACTACTACACCAGGGAGCGTATCTTAGTCTGTGTCTCCCCGGCGCCGACCAATCCCCGCATCGTCCGTGCCGCCGCGCGCATGGCGAAAGCGTTTCGCAGCGAGCTCGTCGCCCTGTTCGTAGAGAGCCCGCACACGCAAGCCATGAGCGATAATGAGCGCACCAAGCTTGCAGCCAATATCGCCCTAGCCGAGCAGCTCGGAGCACATATGGAAACCGTCTATGGCGACGACATCGCGTTTCAGATCTCCGAGTTCGCGCGCCTGTCGGGTATTTCGAAGATCGTCATGGGGCGCACGGGCGAGCGCAGCAGCGTCCGTCAGGCCCTCTTTGGCCGCAAATCTCTTGTAGAACAGCTCATAACATTCGCCCCGAACCTCGACATTTACATCATTCCAGACCAGTCGACTCCGCCCTCCCGGCCCAAAGGACGCCGCCGTGCACTCGCCCTGCAGCCGCCCAGCAGCCGAAACGTGCTTCGCACGCTGGCCCTCTCTCTTGTCGCCACGGCGATCGGCACGGCTTTCCGCCATCTGGGATTTGCCGATTCCAGCATCATATCCCTCTATATCCTCACGGCCCTGCTGACCGCCGTCACCACGACGGGGCGTATCTGCACGATTGTATCGAGCGTGCTCTCTGTAGTGCTTTACAACTTCTGCTTCGTCACGCCTCTGTTTTCGCTCGCCAGCTACGACCGAAGCTATCTGGTCACGTTCGGCATCATGTTCGCCACCGCTATGGTCGCCGGCGAGTTAACTGCGCGCATCGCCGACAACGCCCGTACCTCCGCCGAGAACGCATTCAAAACGCGCGTACTCCTCGAAACGAACCAGTTCTTGCAGCAAGCCCATAGCGCGGAGGAGTGCGCCCGCGTCGCCATGAACCAACTCATCAAACTGCTAAAACTCGACGTGGTCTTCTATCCCGCCGAACACGGCACGCTCGGCAAGGCGCTCTATGAGTCCGCTGGCACCGAAAACCGATCCGCGTCGCTGCTCACCGACTACGAGCGCGCCGTTGCAACCTGGACCTACACCAACAACAAGCGCGCGGGCGCAAGCACGCGGACCCTGCCTGAGGCGCGCTGTCTCTACCTCGCGGTTCGCACCGGCGACAAGGTATTCGGTGTCATCGGCATCGCCCTGGAGGGGCGCGAGATCGAAGCCTTCGAGCATTCGATCGTCCTATCTATCGTAGGTGAATGCGCCTTGGCGCTCGAAAGCGACCGGGCGGCGCAAGAGCGCGAAGAGGCTGCGGTCTTGGCGAAAAATGAGCAGCTGCGTGCCAACCTTTTGCGCTCCATCGGCCACGATTTGAGGACACCCCTCACGGCTATATCCGGATCTGCGGCAATCCTTCGGAAGAGCGACGAGAAGCTCAGCCTCGAACAACGCTGCGATCTTGCCGATGCCATCTACGACGACTCCCTCTGGCTTATCGATACCGTGGAGAACCTCCTCGCCATCACACGCGTCGAGGACGGCACCATTCGCCTCAACCTCACATCCGAGCTCATCGACGAGGTCATCGAGGCCGCCCTCAGCCATGTCGCCCAAGCATCGCATGGACGTACCGTCACCATCGAGCACACTGACGACATCCTGCTGGTACGCATCGACGTCCATCTCATCATGCAGGTGCTTACGAATCTCATCATGAACGCCTTCAAATACACGCCCGAGGACTCGACTGTCACCATCAGCGCACGTCGCGAGGGTGCGTTCGTCGTGGTGGACGTCGCAGACGATGGGCCGGGTGTGGCAGACTGCGACAAGCCTCATATCTTTGAGCGCTTCTTCACCTCAAGCAATACGCGGCCCGTGGATTCGCGTCGAAGCATCGGCCTTGGGCTGTCGCTCTGCCGCTCCATCGTGGAGGCGCATGGCGGCGTCATCGAAGTTCGCGACAACCACCCCCATGGGGCCGTCTTCCGTTTTACCCTGCCCGCCGAGGAGATCGAGATTCATGAATAATGCCGCTAAGCCACGCATCCTCCTGGTCGAAGATGACCTAACCGTTCAAAACCTCGTTTCGACCGCGCTTGACCTCCACGGCTACGTCGTGAGCAAGGTATGCAACGGCCAGGCCGCCATCATGGATGCGGTGTCGCACGGCCCCAGCCTCATCATGCTCGACCTCGGCCTTCCCGACATTGACGGTATCGAGGTCATCACGAAGATCCGAAGCTGGTCGGCAGTCCCCATTATCGTCATTTCGGCGCGCACCGAAGATTCCGACAAGATTGCAGCACTTGACGCAGGGGCAGACGACTACCTCACCAAGCCCTTTTCTGTGGATGAGTTGCTCGCGCGCGTCCGTGCGAATTTGAGGCGCTCCTCGATGGCGTCGAGCGAGTCGACAGAAGCGAGCACGTTTGACAACGGTCCGCTGCATATCGACTACGCCGCGGGATACGCGACGAAAGACGGACGCGAGCTCTCGCTCACCCCAACCGAGTACAAATTGCTCGTCCTTCTGGCGAAAAACGTCGACAAGGTGCTCACCCACACCTTCATCACCCGCGAGATATGGGGCACGAGCTGGGACAGCGATCTGGCGAGCCTGCGCGTGTTCATGCGCACCCTGCGCAAGAAGATCGAGGCAGACCCCTCTCACCCCAAGATGATTCAGACGCACATGGGTGTCGGGTACCGCATGCAGCGTCTCTAGCCCACCCCACAAAAAATTGCGGTGGAATACGGAGTAGATGAGGCTTTTGACAGCCAAAACAGTCCGTATTTCACCGCAACTGATGGGCGGGATGGAGTTAGAGGCCCAAGTAGGCAATCATACCTTCGACGGCGAGTTTGGCACCAGCTACGGCGTGAACAACCGTCAGCGGGCCGTTAACCACGTCACCGGCGGCAAAGACACCGGGCACGGTGGTCATGCCGTTCTCATCGACCGAAAGAAGGCCGCGATGGTCGGTCTCCAGACCGCCCGTTGTAAGCACGAGTTTGTCCTTGGGCACCTGAGACGCCGCAATCACAACCGTGTCGGCAGACGCATGGTCGAGCTCTTCCTCGTAGCCCACCACGTTATTGTCCTCGTCAAAGATAGCCGTCTCGAACACCGGACCGTTATCGTCGATGGCGCAGATCGCCTTGCCGCACACAATCTCGGCACCATCGAGCTCGGTCAGCTCCACCTCGTCATCGATGGCAGAGATATGGCGCGATCGGGCATACACGGTGACCTTGCGAGCGCCCGAGCGCAGGGCCGTGCGGGCAACGTCCATGGCCACATTGCCAGCACCGATGACCGCCACGTTCTGCCCGATCGCCACGCTCGAGGGATCGACCAGGTAATCGATACCAAACAGCACGTTGCCGCGCGACTCGCCGGGAATACCCAGCTTTCGAGCTCGCCAGGTACCAGTACCGACAAAGACCGCATCATAGCCGTCGCGCAGCAGGTCGTCGATGTGGAGCGCACCGCCGATGGTGGTCGAGGGGCGAACGCGCACGCCGAGCGAGCACATCACGTGGCGGTACTTTTGCACGAGCGAGCGCGGCAGACGGAACTCGGGGATACCGTACTCCAGCACACCGCCGATCTCGGGCCGCTGCTCAAAAACAGTGACGGCGCAACCCAGCTGCGCCATCTTAATTGCCACGGTAATGCCGGCTGGGCCGGAGCCGACCACGGCGACCTGCTTGCCGCACGACGGCGCGACCTTCCACTCTTTGCGGTCCAAATACGCCGTAGAGATATAGTTCTCGATGCTCGAAAAATGCACGGGCGCGCCCTTGCGGCCCTGGATGCACGCGCCCTCGCACTGGCCCGAATGGTTGCAAACCATGGAGCAGACCGCGCTCATGGGATTGTTCTGGAACAGTAGCTCGCCCGCCTCTTCTAGACGACGCCGTTTGAACAGGTCAATGACCTGCGGAATAGGCGTCTGAACCGGGCAGCCCTTAAGCTGACAGAATGCCCTTTTGCAACCTAGGCAACGATTCGCCTCTTCGACAATGTGGATAGCCACGCAACTCCCCTTTTTGATTCAATCCAATGGGGCGACGATAAAGATCCTTCACCGCTGCCCCAGTCAGGCAAACTTAATCGACCGCCACGGCAAAAGCCAATGCTATAACTCGCGATGCGAAGCCCCGCAGCGAGCGGACATGTGCTCGAGTGTCGCCAGACAGTCAGCCGCCGTCGCCGGCACACTGTTCTCGACCACGCAGGGAATCCCAGGGCAGGCGGCAGCCGCCCAGGCCACCACGGGCTCAAAGTCGTATCGTCCCGTCTCGCCCACGCCATGGCACACCAGGCGCGAACCCGTACCGTCGCACCAACCGGCTTTGTCCTCGTTGTCGACGACCTCATAATCCTTGGCGTGCAGCACGCGGATCTTACTGCCGCATAAGTAGAGCATGCGCGCTGTGATTTCCTGCGCTTCGTCAACAACACTGGGGTGCAGCAGCGATACCGGGTCATAGATCACGCCGAGCGACGGGCTCGAGACGCGCTCCAGCACCTCGCGGCAGCGATCCGGCGTGTTGACCGTCTCGTTCCAGCCGGGCTCAATTAGTATTTGCCCGCCCACGGCCTCGGCGCGCTCGCAGACGCGTGCGAGTCCGTCCATAAAAGCCTCAAGCGCCTCATCGGTCATGCGGTCGCCAGCAACGCGATTTTGCGCATTGGGACGACCGGTCTCGGTGCCAACCGGGCATCCGCCGAGCATCTGGGCAAAGTTCAAGCACGCCTCGTACTCGGCAAAGTTATCCATGAGCTGTTGGCGATCGGGCGTCGCCAGATTCTTATAACAGCCGAGCACGGCGACCGAAACGCCCGCCTCGTCGAGCACCGTACGCAAATGGTCGGCAAGCTCGCGGGTCAGGCCGCCTCGATCGATCCCCATCGATGCGTAGAGCACCTTGATCGGCAGCTGAATGCACGAAAAGCCCAGCTCTCCCGCCATGCGAATGCGTTCCTCGACGGTCCCCTGCGGAAGGTCGTGCAAACGTACGCCCGGAGTAATGGCCCCCACGTTATTCACATCCCTTATGAGCGTTGATGCCCGGGGTGTATCCGCCAAACGGGTCCTCGATGGAGCACACGCCCGAGGGGGCGAGCGGATCGCGCTTACCGGCCAGCTTGTCGTGATGCATGGTCTCGATATAGGCAAGCACCAGCGGCGCCACGCCCTTCGCATCGTTTTTGACGATAGGCTCGCTCATGTAGTAATCAAACGTGCCCTCGCGGTGCGCGGTGTTGCCCAGGCCCGCGACCAGGCAGATGTTGTCGAGCGCCAGCTGGCCATCATGCTCGGACAGGCAGGTCTCGCAGATGCCGTCGAAGGCGCGACGGCCGTACTGGTAGTAACGCTCGCCCAGCACGCCCAGACGCACGCCCTTCATGATGGCGTTGGCAAAGATGGCGCTGCCCGACTCCTCCAGGTAGTTGGGGGCGATATTGGGCAGGTTGATGACCTGATGCCACATGCCGGTCTTCTCGTCCTGATACGGCAGCATGGCGTCAATCAGGTCGTGGAACATCTTGCGGATCTCGTCCTTCTCGGCCGACATCGAAGGCGGCATAAGCTCCCACGTGTCAATGAGCGCCATGGCAAACCAGCCCTCGGCGCGCAGCCAGAAGTTAGCCGAAAGACCGGTGACCGGGTCGCACCAGAACTGCTTGCGACTCGCGTCGTAAGCGTGATAGTACAGACCGTTGAGGGGGTTGCGCATCAGGTCATGCACAACCTGGAACATATGGAAGCTGTCCGAGCAGGCACGACGGTTGTGGAAGCTCAGCTCGTACTGCATGTAGAACGGCTGTGCCATGTACATGCCATCGAGCCAGATCTGGTTGGGATAGACGGCCTTGTGCCAAAACACGCCCTCTTTGGTGCGCGGCTGGGTCTCGAGCTGGCGGTAGATGGTGTCCATGGCGGCACGGTACTTGGGCTTGCCCACCAGGTCATACAGCTTGTAGAGGGTCTTGCCCGCATTGACGTTATCGAGGTTGTACTCCTGCGGGTTGTAATGCTTGATGGTACCGTCGTCCTGGACAAAGAAATCGATGTAGTCATCGGCAAAGGTCAGGTAGCGCTGCTCACCCGTGATCTCATACAGCTCGATGAGCGCCTTGATCATGCAGCCGTCGATATAGTTCCAGGTGTTCTCCTTGCCGGCGCGAATCTTTTCGATATTCCAAGCCGGCGCCTGCGGCGTAGAGGTTTCGATCAACTGCTCGATATAACGGTCCAGGATTTGATTGCAACCCATTGCTGTCCCCTCTGACATAAACGATAGGTGAACGTTACCCCTAGTGTAACGCGAACGGGGAATATAGGGTGAACGTTAACCCTATATTCCCCGCAAACGGCAGACTTTTAGCGGCAAACGGCGGTGAGACCCGCGGCGATGCGATGCGCCAGGCGCTCATAGCCGGCAGGACTGTAATGCAGACCGTCCGGCATATAGAGCTCGCGGTGCTCTGGCAAAAACGGGCTGATGCCACTTTGCGCATACAGGTCAATCACCGGAACGGAGTAGCGGTCACAGACCTCGAGCATCGCCTTTACGTAGGCGACCTGCGTCAACCCCAGGTGATTGAGCTCATCGCTTGCCGGGATATCCTTCTCGTGCTTACCGCTCGTCTTGCACGGCGTCATAAACACAAGCTTTGCCTGGGGCGAACGCGCCGTGATGGTGCGGATCAGGTAATCGAGTGCACCGTAGAACTCATGCACGTCCGTGCTGCCCAGCTCGCCAAGCGGCACGTTGCGGCTAAAGTCGTTGACGCCGCCAAAGACGATGTAGATATCAGCCGCATTGTCGATGCCGTCCAGGCGCTCGACAAACGAATCGCTGCGGTCGGCCTTGATGGCGATACGCGAACCCTTGATGCCAAAGTTCTCGATGACCGCGCCTCCCAGCAACGCGCCCAAATGCGAGGTCCACGAGATGTCGTTGCCTCCCCCACCGCAGCCGTTGTCGCCCCAGGTCGTTGAGTCGCCAAAGCAGCAAATGGTCGATTCACTCAAGCTCTTCGTTTCCATAATCTTCTCCTCATCCGCCCATCGGCGATCATACAGGAACGTACCGTTTATTCGCAGCATGCCGAGGGGCTATGCACGGGGGCGCATTCCGCAACGTGCGAATCGAGCCATTCGATATCCTCGGCAAGATGTGCCACGCCCAGATGGTGTTCACCCGGACACACCTCGTGCCGCAGGCCATCTCTGCGACCCAGCAACTTGTAGGCATCGCGCACGATCTTGAGCTGCTCGTCAACATTTTTCAGCCCGCGCGCACCGTTCAGATGATCCTCTTCGCAGCTCTGCACCAACAGCGGGCGCGGCGCGACGAGCGAGGCAATATCGCCCATGTCGAGTAAGCGCCAAAGTCCGGGTGTGTAGTTGCAGCTGCAATTGCCATTGAGGTGCAGCAGTGAATCACCGACACCGTACAGATAGCCCGAGACAAACGCCTTGCGCACACGCGGGTCGAGTGCGGCCAGGTACAACGTCATGTAGCCGCCACCCGAAAAACCAAAGCAACCCAGGTCATCCATGGCAATATCGCCGCGCGCCTCTAGGTAATCGATCAGACGCATGTTATCCCAGGCGTTGAGGCCCGCAACGGTAAGTCCCAGCGGCTCGGCCATGCGCGCCTGGTTTAGGCACGTGCCGCGCAGAAAGCTGTTCTCGTCATCGCCCTGACCTTTCCAGTCACGACGGTGTCCCCAACCGCGTGCGTCGGGGCAGACGGTCACGTAACCCATACGCGCCAAACGTAGACCGTAGTCGTAATTGAACTTACGCACAGCATCATCGACCGCCGGCACGCCCGTCACGCCCGCAACACTTGCGGCGCCTGCTCCCTGATGGCCATGCGGGCAGATATAGCAACGCTTAAGCCCCCGTCCATCAAGCTTCGGATGAGACGGCTCCAACAGGTAAAACGACATCCACACATCGTGCTCAACCTGCAGCATCGCATGAGTACGCACAATGCCGCCGGCAACCCGCACGCGGCTGAGCTCACGAATCTCAATCGGGACGCGGTCCATAAGCGAAAGGCCCAAAACATCGTACAGACGAGTCCTGGTCGCAATCTTCCACGCCTCAAAATCTGCAGGAGTCTTGCCCGCAAATGCCGCCGAGCGCCCTTCGCGCTTCAGCCGGGCACGCAGCGCAGGCTCGTCTTCGCAGTACGTCTCGATGTGCACGGTGCGACCATTGGCAGATAGCCCAGCCGTCTCCACCGCATCACCGTCGCCGCCCTCGGGATCCCAGCCATCCGCACCGGCAAGCACCTGCTCGCGAGCGTACCCGGCGGCAGCCATCACATCAAGTTCATTCGCCCACGGCACCCAGCCGGTAGTATCGCCCGCCGGCCCATACAGGATCGCGCCAGCATACTGCGCGCAGTTGTGCGCCGCCGGTTTATTCCAATCCCACCAGCCTTCGCGCTTGATATGTCGCCCTAGCCAACAATCGATCAGCGCAGTTTGCGCCCATTCGCGCCAAGGACGGCC
Source organism: uncultured Collinsella sp. (assembly GCA_900550785.1). Classification (GTDB taxonomy): domain Bacteria; phylum Actinomycetota; class Coriobacteriia; order Coriobacteriales; family Coriobacteriaceae; genus Collinsella. Next base: position 14,002 of record URTL01000018.1, read on the forward strand.
CAGGTAGACCGAATCCGGCGCCACGCCATCCGGAGCTGTAAACGAACAACCATGAAACACAAATCCGTACGGCTCGCCTTTAGGCGTGGAGGCTGCCGTTACATACCCGTTGACATCCATATCGCGGTTGAGCGAGCGAATCTCGCACCCCTCAAAGTAGGCACGCGCGCCGCCAAAGATAAAGTCGACATCGCCCTCGATCCGGCAACGTCGAAAATACTGGCGTCCCACCCGGCGCGGCGCATACTGTTTGGGTCCTATAAACCCGCCCGGTTTGGCCTCATGCGGCGGCAGCGGACCCAAAAACAGCGTGTCTTGGTGTCCCTTAATGCAGCAGGCATCGACAACCAGACGGTCGCCATCAGCATACAGGGCAATCGCTTGACCGACCTCGCGCCCATCGCCGGCATCATTTACGATCGTTAGGTTCTCGAGCCGCACGTCGTCGGCATCGACCAAAACGGTATAGGTCCTAAAGGTGCCGAGCATTCCGTCGATGCCCGATCCGTCCCCCGAGGGCATCTTGGCGCCCAAGCCGCCCACGATACGCACGCTATCGGCCGTCTCTCCCTCAATCGTCACATGCGAGCGATGAATCTCGACCCGCTCGCGATACTCGCCCGGATCGACGCGAATCATCACCGGTTGCTCGGCATCCGGATAGAGCTGATCGGCTGCCGCCAAGGCATCGGAAATCGTTGGATACACTCCTGCCGCAGCCCTCGAAACGCGCAGCGTATAGATACTTTCGCTCATCGTCCATCACGCTCCCAGGAAGCGAACTGCTCAGGCCAGCCCTGAACTTGTGGCTGAATATGCTCGGCGCAGCCCTTAAATGCCGTTAGGGCCGTGGCGAGCGATGCCCCATGCTTTCCATGCGGAAAGACATGTAGGCTAAAGCCAATCCCGTGGTCGGCAAGAGCCTGCGCAAGAAGGAGGCTATTTTGAACTGGTACCGATGCATCCTCGGCGGTATGCCACAAGAACGTACGGGGGAAGCCCTCGCCCACCATATTCTCGATCGACAACTTTTGAGCCAAAGCGCCATCGGCACCCGTTAGGTGTTCGAATGAACCACGATGAGCATAGGCCCCCGAGCTTACGACCGGATAGCCCAAGCAAAGTGTGTCAGGCCGAATCGACTCAGGCGATGCCGCAATCGACTCTGCAAGCCAGGGTTGGTCCCAAAGCGCCCCGAGCAAGCCAACTAGATGCCCACCGGCCGAAAAACCCATGACCGTAATCCGATCAGGATCGACACAGTACTCTGCCGCATGGCTTCGGACGGTATCGACCGCCCGCGCGAGTTCTTGCAATGCCAGCGGATAGACAGCCGGAGCAACCGAATAGTTCAGTACAAACGCTTGGTAGCCCATCGCCAACAAACGGAGCGCTACCGGCTCGCCTTCGCGCGGCGAAACGTGATCGTAGCCGCCTCCTGGCACGACCACAACTGCAGGCAGCGGTTTTAAAGCATAAGCATCTTCGGTCGGGGCAAAAACATAAGACGTAATCGTGGCAGACGAGCCATCGACCCCAACAGGAATCGTTTTATTGAGCATGTATTCCCTTTCACCATGATGCGTAGCGCAGCGCACACGGCCGTATCGCACAAGGGCTGCATTGCCGATTTATCCGACAATGCAGCCCTGGTCATCAACCCGAGTTAGGAACGGACAACCTTGTCGACGTTCTGGAGCTGCAGCTCCTCGCCGTCCTGGCCCTCGATCACCACATTTTGCAGGTCGAGCACCTTGACGTTTTGCGCAATGATGCCCTGACGCACCATGGGCTCAACGCCGCAGGCCATGGCCGGAACAAAGGGCTCAGCATCGTCGGCAAAGGTCACGTGGACATCCCGGAACGTCAGGCGCGTTACTTTGCTCTCGGGCAGGCCCGTGATGTAGGCAGCGGCCGCGTGGCAGTTAGTGGCCTCGATATCGCAAAACGTCGTGGCACCAAAGCCGGGCGTGCGGTCGTCGACGGGCAGTGCCTCGCGAGACTGCACGTAGTCGGTCTTGCCGTCCTTGTCGCAGAAGTAGAAGGAGTTGACCACGAAGGGCGTGAGCACCTCGTCCATGCGAATGTGCTCAAAGGTAATGCCCTCGTTGACGGCATCCTTGCCGCGCCCGCGGCGGGTCTTGACGCGCAGGCCGCGGTCGGTGCGCTCAAAGAGGCACTTGCTCACGGTAAGGTCCTTGATGCCGCCGGCAGCCTCGGATCCCAGCACCACGGCACCATGGCCGTCGTGCATGTAGCAGTGAGAAATCAGCACGTCGTGCGTGGCGGGACGAAGCTCAGGCTCAATGCCCAGCTTGCCGCTCTTGATGGCGATGCAGTCGTCGCCCACCGAGAACTGACAACCAAGGATGCGAACAAAACCGCAGCTCTCGGGATCGAAGCCATCGGTGTTGTGGGAGTTCTTGGGGCCCTCGATGGACAGGCAGAGCGCATCGATGTGCTCGCACAGGATGGGGTGGATGTTCCACGCCGGGCTGTTGCGGACGGTGAAGCCGGCCAAGCTCACGTTCTCACACTCGGATAGGAAGATCATACGCGGGCGGGCGACCTCGCGGCCCTCCTCCGGGCGAAAGATGTTCTTAAAGTCCTTGTTCCACCAGTTGTCCTCGGCAAAATCAGTCTGACCGTCGATCGCGCCGCGACCATAGATGCACACGTCGTGCACGCTCAGACCCGTAAAGGTAGAGCAGTAGGTCGAGAAGCTCTCGCCCTCCCAGCGGCCCAGGGGCAGCGTATCGGTGCCGGCATACCCGGCACCCTCGTTGCCCGTGACCGTGCCCGGAATGTAGGCAAGCGAGGCACGATCGTGGCGGGCCAGCAGCACCGCTCCCTCGGCGAGCTCGATGTTGATATTGCTCTTAAGAAAGAGAGACTTGATGCGATAACTACCGGCGGGGATCAGCACGCGGCCACCCTTGGGGCAGGCCATGATGGCAGCCTGGATGTTGGTGGTGTCATCATGCTCGGCATCGCCCTTGGCGCCACAGTCGCGAACGTTGATGGTAAAGGGCTCAGCCGGCGTGGTGACACCTACGCTCAGCTCACGCTCGCCACAAACAAAACGAACCAGGTTGCGCTTGCCGGGGGTCAGGCCGTCGACATAGGTCTCGACCGTATTCGTGGTACCGGCGGGCTCGTCGTTGACAAAGATCTCCCACGTATCGGCGCAGGTAAAGAAACCGCCGTCGTCAAGCTCGATAACCGCCGCGCGCGCGTTGCGCCAGATAACGTTCGTCTCCATGGGTTTCTCCCTCAAAAAGATGCTCTAAAGGCAAATTGTACGCTGTTGAAAAAGGGCCGTGCCTGCCGGCGGAGTTCCGGTGGCACGGCCCTGTGATTTGGACGATATGTCGGCCTTACTCGGCGGGAGTTACGCTACCGTCCTGGAAGCCAACGTTGTTGTGGGCAAAGCAGTCCTCGTACTTAAAGCCGGAGAGCTCCTCGCAAAGCGCCTTGACTTCGGGCTTGACGTCGGCCATCTTGCCACCCTCCTTGACGCGGCGGATCTCGTCGCAAAGGACGTCGCACTGCTCCTTGTCGATCTTGATGCCGCGGGCAAGGACAGCCGCGAGCAGGAAGAAGCCGGCGCAGCCGATGAGCATGTAGCCGCAGATGTACAGAGGCACGGTGGCGGGCTGGGTCACGGCGTCGCTGTTGCCGGCGGTCTGAATGAAGCCGGAGGCAGCAAGGACGATGGCCCATGCGTTAACGGCGATAGCCTGGGCGATCTGCTGACAGAGCTGCTGAGCGGAGCTGTAGATGCCCTCGCGACGACGCAGGGTGATGAGCTCATCGACGTCGGGGATGTAGTTGAGCAGAACATCGGGCAGGTACTGGAAGCCGACGTAGAAGAACTTCCAGATGGCGAAGATGATGGGGTAGGCGATCATGGCGATGGCGACCGTGGAGGTGCCATTGATCTGACCAAAGGCGAAGTAGTTGTAGGCGATGATGCACGCAGCGCAACCGACATTTGCGAGGTACCAAGACTTGTGGAAGCCCTTCTTGGCCATGAGGGCGACCCAGATGGCGGTGCAGACAATAGCGACGACCTTGCCAGGCATCTCCATCACGGACTCGTAGGACTTAGGAATCTGCAGACAGTAGACGATGAAGAAGGACAGGCAGGCAGACCAGCAGGCAGCAGCGAGCTTCGTGGAGACCTGCGCATACAGGACCTTGCGGAAGGACTTGTTGCGGAAGGTAGAGACAACGTCGATGAAGAACTTCTTGATACCCTCGCCGACGCTCTCGATCTTCTCCTGAGCCACCTCCTCGGGGGTGTGCTCCCACGTGGACAGGTACACGCACAGCAGCGAGATTGCCATGACCGAAGCGTTGACCGTAGCGATGATGAAGTAGCTGAACGGGTTGGTCTCGCCGAAGGTGCCAAAGCCAAAGCCCACAAGTGCTGCCATCAGGAAGCCGGCGGCGTTACCAAAGAGGTGCTTGTAGCCGGTGAGGTACGTACGCTCCTTGAAGTCGTCGGTCATCTCGATGGTAAGCGGCGACAGGTTGGCGGTGCAGAACGTATACGCGACGTTGTAGATCAGGTACAGCACAAAGTAGTACGGGAAACCGAACGGCGTAGCCACAAAGATGAGCGGCTCGGCGACCATCATCGGGATTGCCAGCAAGATCCAGAAACGGCGGCGGCCAAAGATACGGCCGATCTTGGTAGCGTAGAAGTTATCGGCCACAAAGCCCATAAGCGGGCACAGAATGGCGTTGAGATAGATGGCGAACGAGCTGATCAGCGCAGCCTCGCCTGCGGACAGGCCGCACTCCGTGGACAGGAACAGCACCATGTAGCTGTGCGTAAAGGTCAGGGCACCGGAGTTGAGCATGCCGCCCATACCAAAGCCCAAGCGCGTCCAGAATGTGATCTTGCGCTTTTTACCGATCTTGTTAGTCATCGAGCTCCCTCTCTTTTCTCGATTGTCTTGGAACAAGACATTGGAGTCCATACCGACGTCTGTCTGCATGCCGTTCAGGGTGAACGTTTAGCTAGATTATGCGCGATTGCTTATGATAGGTGAACGTTCACTTGTATATTATCCTTGAACGGTCGTTTTTTGCCGTTGAACGGGCATATAGCTCAAAACAATCTCGATTACAGGGGCATTGAGTGGGTTTAGATTTTGAGCAATTAGGTGAACGTTTATTGTTTCGCCCCCCCGTGCCTCCGAAAAACGCGTTTGAACGAACGGGACAACATGGCCCCGCCGGGAACACTCCCGACGGGGCCATGGTCAATAGCGCCCTATACGGACTTGTTTGCCACTACAGGCAGACGCCGTCCTTCCAGATACTGATCTCGTGACAGCCACGGCGCTCGGCACTCGTGAGCTTACCGCTCGCCGTCTCCAGCACCAGCTGGTACAGGTCGCGGGCAGTCTCGTCGAGCGTGCGCTCACCCGTGGCAATCACGCCGGCATTAAAGTCCATCCAGTTGGCCTTGTGGTCGCACAGACGCTGGTTGGTGAACACCTTGAGCGTAGGCGCCGGCGCACCAAACGGCGTGCCGCGGCCGGTCGAGAACAGGATCACGTGGCAGCCGGCAGCCGTCAGGGCCGTGGTGGATACCATGTCGTTGCCCGGACCGCACAGCATGTTCAGGCCATGCTTGGTAGCCTGACCGGCATACGGCAGCACGTCGACGATGGGGGCAGAGCCGCCCTTTTGCACGCAGCCGCAGCTCTTGTCCTCGAGCGTGGTGATGCCGCCATCCTTGTTGCCGGGGCTCGGGTTCTCGTAGACGACCTCGCCATGGCTAATAAAGTAATCCTTAAAGCCGTTGAGCATGTCGGAGGCGGCGTTAAACACCTGCTCGTCCTCGCAGCGATCGAGCAGAATGCTCTCGGCGCCAAACATCTCGGGGACCTCGGTGAGCACCGACGTGCCACCGCGGGCGACGAGCATATCGCTCACGCGACCGATCGTGGGGTTGGCGGTAATGCCCGAAAGACCGTCAGAGCCACCGCACTTAAGGCCAATGACCAGCTCGGAGGCTGGAATGGGCTCACGCTTGGCCTGCTTGGCCAGGTCGGCCAGCTCAGACAGAATCTTGTGGCCTTCGACCTGCTCGTCGGCAACATCTTGGCAGGTAAGGAAGCGAACGCGCTCGTGATCGTACTCGCCCAGCTCGTCGAGCACCTGCTGATGCGTGCAGTTCTCGCAGCCGAGCGACAGGAACAGCACGCCCGCAGCGTTTGCGTGACGCGATAGCGCCACCAGCAGACGGCGTGTCTGGGCGTGGTCGGCGCCGGTCTGGGAGCAGCCAAAGGGATGCGGGAAGTAGTAAACGCCCTCCAGCGAACCCTCGACCAAATCCTGAGCCTGCTCGCACATGGCGCGCGCGACCTCGTTGACGCAGCCGACCGTAGGGATAATCCACAGCTCGTTGCGCGTGGCGGCGCGACCGTCGGCGCGACGGAAGCCCATAAAGGTCTCGGGCTCAACCGGCTCAACAACCGGATGCGTCGGGTTGTATGCGTACTCGACCTCGCCCGAAAGGTTGGTCTTGACGTTATGCGTGTGCAGCCACTGGCCGGGCTGGATGTCCTCCGTCACGTGGCCGATAGGAAGACCGTATTTGATAACGTCCT
>URTL01000019.1 GCA_900550785.1 uncultured Collinsella sp.
GCCGATGCGCTTGCTGAGCGTGGGTTTGTTGATGCATCGACAAATGCGACCGCTTCGAACGAGGGCGCAAAGCAGTTCCTGGTCGGCACGATTGCCACGGGTAACCGCTTTGTGACGGGCGCCACCATGCGCAACGACGCTATCGAGGCGACGCATGCCGATTGTGTCGGCATGGAGGGCGCGGCAATTGCCCATGTCGCAACCAAAAATGGTGTCGATTGCCTGGTGTTGCGCGCTATCAGCGATAATTGTGACGAGGCGTACGATGCAATTTGCGAGCGCGAGTTCGATCTGTTCGAGTACGCGCGTGTCGCAAGTGACATCACGCTCGATATCGTCCGCCGCATTGCCGCTGCGCAATAGCGCGTCTATTTGTAAGAACCTACGACCAAGGAGTGTCCATGGCCGATTCCATTAACTACCAGCTTGCCAAGTTCGTCGCCAGCTACGGCAAAGTTTCGCAGATTCCCGAGTCCACCTGTCCCGAGGTGAGCTTCGTCGGCCGCTCCAACGTGGGCAAGTCCTCTATCATGAACAAGCTCTTTGGCCGCAAGAACCTGGTCAAGGTTTCGAGTACGCCGGGCAAGACGAGCAACATCAACTTCTTTGAGGCCGATGACGTGCACTTTGTCGACTTGCCGGGCTACGGTTTCGCCCGCCGTTCCAAGGCTGAGCGCGACCGCTGGGCCGAGCTCATTGGTGACTTCTTTGACTCCGAGCGCAGCTTTAACCTGGTTGTGTCGCTAGTGGATATCCGCCACGACCCCAGTAAGCTCGACCATGACATGATCGACTACCTGCAGGGCAACGAGTTCAACTTTATCGTCTGTCTCACCAAGGCAGACAAACTCAGCCGCACCCAGCAGGCCCGCCAGGCAGCAGCCATCAAAAAGCAGCTCAACGTCCCGGCCGAAAACGTAATCATCACAAGCTCCCAAACCGGTGTGGGCATCGATGAACTCAAGCGCCGCATCGCCGAGGCATGCCTCTAATAAGTGCTCCAGCCTAGCAAGAGCCCCTATCAATAAAAAGCCAAACTATCAGCCCGGCGCTTTTACAGAGCGTAGGTCCCTGTAGCCGCCGCCAGCGAAGTTAACGTAGGGGAGGCCAGGGACTTTGCCCCCAAATCTTTCCGCAGGACGGAGGAGCCCCCGCCGCACGTAGTGCGCAGCGGAGGCTCCGACATGTCCGAGGACGATTTGGAGAGTAACCCTGTGTCCGGCCGGAGGGACCCAAACACGGCCATGCTTCTTATGTGCAGCAAAGCTAATGCTGCTAAAATACTAAGCGCTCATGTAGTTTAAACGCACGACGATAAGGAGCACCAGTGGGTAACCACTTCCGTACCTCCGGTGCGGGCGATGATGCCCCCAAGACGCAGGCAGGCGTCCAGGGCAGTCGTTTTGCCACTCCGGATTCAGAGGGCCAGCCTGTTGCTCAGGCCCCCGCTCAGCCGGCAGATCAGGCACAGCCGGCATCCGATCCCTTTGCCTACAATCCAACCAGCGATGTCGCGCTTTCCGGCACGGCGGGTTTTGAGCCCGTTCAGGCCGTGACCGCTCGCGTGGAGCAGCCTCAGGCTGGTGCCGCCACGCCGCAGCCTACCATGGCCGGCATTCCCGACCCCTTGGCCCCTGCGACGCCGGCTCCTCAGCCTGCGCAGTCCGGTCTCTTTGCCGCTATTCCCGACCCCACGCAGCCTGCTGCCCCGGTGGTCGAGAGCGATCAGGCAGCCGAGGTCGCAAGCCTCGATAACGCGCTCAACAACCCCGATTTTACGTCGGTGTTTGCGCCCATCGATCCGCAGGCCAGCCGCAAGAAGATGGCCAAGCAGGCCGGTGTCGAGCCCGTCATCCTTATGGAGCATGTCACCAAGATCTATCCGGCACAGCCCAACAAGCCTGCACTCGACGACATCAACATCGAGATCTATCCGGGCGAGTTTGTCTTCCTGGTCGGTCACTCCGGCTCGGGTAAGACCACGCTGCTGTCGACGCTCAACCGCGACGTCAAGCCGACGAGCGGCCGCATCCTGGTTGCCGGTCAGGACCTCATGAAGATCAAGAACCGCAAGGTTCCGTTCCTGCGCCGCCAGATTGGCGCCGTGTTCCAGGACTTTAAGCTTCTGCCGCAAAAGACCGCCTACGAAAACGTGGCGTTTGCCCTGCAGTGCATCGGCAAGCCCAAGGGCGTCATTCGCAGCCAGGTGCCCGAGGTGCTGCGTCTGGTCGGTCTGGCCGATCAGATGGACTCGCTGCCCGACCAGCTTTCCGGTGGCGAGCAGCAGCGCGTTGCCGTCGCCCGTGCTATGGTCAACCGTCCGCCGCTGCTGATCTGCGACGAGCCCACGGGCAACCTCGACCCGGCGATCTCGCTGGGCATTATGAAGCTGCTTGAGCGTATTAACCGCACCGGCACCACCGTGATCGTCGCCACGCACGACCGCGAGATGGTCGATAGCATGCACCGTCGCGTGATCGCCCTCGAGGGCGGCCACGTCATCCGCGACCAGGAGAGGGGAGGTTACGGCAACTATGGCACCAACTAACGTGGGCTACTCCTTCAAAGAGGCAATCAGCCACTTCTTCCGTAACTGGACTACCTCGCTCGGCGCCGTCATCACGATCTTCCTTTCGCTGTTTATCATCGGCCTGTTCATTATGGGCTCCGCGGTGCTGAACTCCGTGATCGGCACCGTCGAGGATCAGGTTGTCATCAACGCCTTCATTAGTGATGACGCCGATCAGGCTGATGTTCAGGCTTTTGAGGCCGAGCTTAAGACGTGGAGCAACGTCAAGTCCGTGACCTATAAGGACAAGGACGACGCGAAGGCCGAGTATTCGAGCAAGATGTCGGGCAACGCCGACGCCACCATGAGCGCGCTCGATGGCCAGAACCCGCTGCCGGCTTCCTTCGCTATTGAGATGGACGATCCGTCCAAGGTCGAGAGCACGGCAGAGAAGCTCAAGAAGGATGCCGATTTCCAGAAGATCGTGGATGACGGCGACGTCAACGCGAGCGTGCTGTACGGCCAGGAGGCAGTGAGCCGCCTGTTCCAGGTGACCAACTACATCCGCATCGCCGCCGTGGTGCTCGTTGGCCTTCTGACCTTTATCGCTTTCATCTTCATCAACAACACGATTCGCCTATCCATCACGGCACGTCGTCGTGAGATTGCGATTATGCGTCTGGTCGGCGCCAGCAACGGCTTCATTCGCGGCCCGTTTATCACCGAGGGCGTACTACAGGCCATTTTGGGCTCGTTGCTTTCCATCGGCGTTCTGGAGCTGCTGCGCAACCTGATGATTCCGCGTCTGCAGGAGAGCATCGGCTGGATGTCGTTTGCCCTGCCGATGCAGTACTACTTGGTGACCTATGCTGCGCTGATTCTGGTCGGCGTGATTATCGGTTTCTTTGGTTCTGCCATCGCCATGCGCCGCTACCTGCGCGTGTAGGCATGCCTGGAATTCATCCCTTCCAACGGGTCGTCTCTTATGGGGCGGCCCGTTTTTTGATCCCTAGGGGACGGCAGGAAAGCGAATCATTTGGGTAGACTCTTTGGAGTTCGCAATCGATAGTTAGGAGGCGCCATGGGGCGCAATAACAAGCATAAGCGTGGAGCTCGCAATAAGCGCGGGCCGGTGCGCAGCGAACGCCGTCCGAGCCTGACCGGGCGCGTGCAGCTCCATGAGCACAGTGCCTATGTCATAACCGAGAATGGCGACTACAAGGTCATGGGCCGCGGTAAGCGCGAGATCATGGATGGCGATACCGTTGCCGTGAGCATTAAGAACAGCCCGCACGGTGAGCGGCGCGCCGTGATCGAGGGCGTGGTTGAGCGTGCAGCCATAAGCGTGGTGGGCACGTACCAGACCGCCGGTCCGCTCGGTGTGATTGAGCCGCTCGATTCGCGTCTGAAGGCCGACTTCTTCATTCTGCCCGAGGATACCTCGGCGGATCGTCTGGGCGTCCACCCGGGTGATGCTGTTGTCGCGCACATTTTGACCTACCCGACGCGCCTGGAATCGGGCACCGTGACGATTGAACGCCGCATTGGCGGAGATGACGCGCCCGATTTGGGCGTTCAATATGTGATGGCGCGTTACGGCTATACCGATAGCTATCCCGAGGCCGCGCTGGACGAGGCCGAGGGGCTTTCGCTCGATGTGTCCGCGGCGCTTAAGGACCCGCTCCGCCGCGATCTGCGCGACCGCTTTGTCATCACGATCGACCCGGTCGACGCGCGCGACTTTGACGATGCCATTTCGCTGGAGCGTACGCCCGAGGGTGGCTACAAGCTGGGTGTGCATATCGCCGACGTTTCACACTATGTGGCTTGGGACGGGCATATCGATCTTGAGGCTCGCCATCGTACGACATCGGTGTATCTGGCCGATCGCGTGCTTCCCATGCTGCCCGAACGCCTGTCCTGTGACCTGTGCTCGCTTCGCCCTGACGAGGACCGTCTTGCGTTTACCGTCGATATCGAGCTCGATGCGCAGGGTCGCGTGCGGCATTACGATCCGTATCCCAGCGTGATTCGCTCGCGTGTGCGTATGGACTATGACGGCGCCGAGGCGCTGCTGGTGCGTGCCGGCGCGGTTGAGTATTCGGTGCTGGAGGGTGCAGCCGAGGATGTTGCGGCTGCCGAGACCTCGCGCGAGGAAGCGCTTGAGCGCGGTCTTGCGTGCGAGGAGGCCGCCCGCGGCTACAACATCGACCTCGGCGATTTCCTTGTCGCCGCTAACGAACTCGCCGAACTTCGCCGTCGTATTCGTCGCGCCCGCGGCTCAGTCGATTTTGACACAGCCGAGATTCGCGCTCTATTGGATGAGGACGGAGTGCCCGTGCAGATTGTGGCGCGTGAGCGTTCGTGTGCCACGTCGCTTATCGAGGAAGCCATGCTGCTCGCCAACGAGTGCGTTGCAGAGTGGCTGGCAGACCGTGATATCGAGGCCTGCTATCGTGTGCATGAGGATCCGAGCCCCGATAGCCTGCACGGTGCTGCCGTTGCGCTGGCGCAGCTAGGCATCATCGACGATCGCCGTGCTGCCGGTATTGCCCTGGGGAGCCCCGATGAGCTGCAGGCTGCAGTTGATGCTGCCGCCGGTACGGCCAACGCACCGCTCGTCAACACGCTGCTTCTGCGCAGCATGCAGCGCGCGCTGTACAAGCCGCGCAACGAGGGCCACTTTGCGCTCGCCGCGCCGTGCTACTGTCACTTTACGAGTCCCATCCGTCGCTACCCCGATCTGGTGGTGCACCGCGTGCTCAAACTGCAGTTGGCCTATGAGCAGCTCGGCGGCAAGGACGCCTTGGTCCGTACGCCGCGGCTGATCGGTAAGGGGCGCGAGTCGCTGCCGCGCATTCTGCCGCAGATCTGCCGCGCATGTAGCGATGCCGAGCGCGCGGCAGATGCCGCCAGCCATGCGACGCAAAAGATCAAGATTGCCCAGTACTATGAGGACCGTCTGGGTGAGCGCTATGCCGGAACCGTCTCGTGGGTTAGCAGCATGGGCCTCTTTGTGCGCTTGGACCTAACACAGGTCGAGGGCCTGGTTTCAATTAAGAGCCTGGGCAACGAGTGGTTCGAGTTCGACGAGGACGCGCTAACGCTCACAGGTGCCGACACGGGCACCCGTTACGAGCTGGGGCAGCGCGTGATTATCGAGGTCTCGCGCGTCAATACCACGCGTGGGCACTTGGACTTTAAGCTTATCCATTAGCTAAATCCCGACTCGTGGCGAGAGAGCGGAGGGCGGCCTTTCGGGACCGCCCTTCGCATTTGAATCGTGGCTACCTTGCCGTCTGCTCGGCCGCCCGCTTACCTGCTATTTGAGAGGTAAAACCTACCAAAATAAACCTGTCCCTTTTTGGCAGGTTTACAAGAAAGCGGGGATGAGATGGCGACGGTGTACGGTTATGCGCGGGTGAGTTCGCGCGATCAGAACCTTAATCGGCAGCTGGATGCGCTGGGCGCCTATGGCGTGGGCTCGGCGAATATTTATGCCGACCATGCGAGCGGCAAGGACTTCGATCGACCGCGTTATCGCGAGCTGCTGCACGTCCTGGGAGACGGGGACGTACTGGTGGTGCTTTCTATCGACCGACTTGGCCGTAATTACTCCGAGATTCTTGAGGAATGGCGACGCATTACCAAGGAGCTCGGGGTTGCCATTGTGGTGTTGGACATGCCATTGCTTGACACGCGCGCTAGGGCCAGCGGCGCGCCGGATGTGACCAACGTCCTGATTGCCGATATTGTGCTGCAACTGCTGAGCTACGTGGCGCAGGTAGAGCGCGAGAATATCCATCGGCGCCAAGCGGAGGGAATTGCAGCGGCGCGGGCGCGAGGGGTCCGTTTCGGTCGACCTCGCAAGCCGTGCCCTCCTCAGTTTGAGCTGGTGCGCGATAGCTATGAGGCGGGCGATATTACCCGCAGCCAGGCGGCAAAGTGCCTGGGCGTGTGCGTGGGGACGTTCGATCGCTGGATGCGCGAGGCGGGGTAGGGGTTTGCGTCGCTTTGTCGCTTCCTGTTGCGATTCAAATTTTGATACGGTGACGATGCCATTTGGGGCTACACTCGCTGATATTCAAAAAAGGAGGTTGGCCCTTGGCGCGCGTAAAACAAATAATCGGATGGACCGCGATCGTTCTGTTCGCTGCAACGCTGGCGGGCATCTGGGTGCTGACGGAGCAAAATGCGGTGGAGACGTCGTTGCTGAGCGAGTCCACCGCGCGTGTGGTGGAGGGCCAGGCTACGGGCGTTCAGGCTACCGGCATCACGGGTGAAATTCAGGCGGGGGACGGCATGACTGAGAGTACCAATCCGGCTGCCTCGACGGTCCAGCCTGGTCGACTTGCTTCCATTCGCATGTGGGTAGGCGCAAACGTCCGTCGCGTCGCCCATACCGTAGAGTTTTTCTTCGTCGGATTGGTCGCCTCGGTGATCGTGGTCTGCTTTTCCAGGCGTCCATGGAGTGTGTGTTCCCGTTGCGTGCCTGTGTTTCTCTTTTGCGCTGCCTGCTCCGTTGGCGACCAGGTGCATAAGATCTTTGTTCCCGGCAGGCATTTCGACGTTATCGATTTAGGATTCGATGCTGCGGGCTATGTCACCGCCATGCTGTTGGTATTGCTGGCAGCGGCGTTGGTGCGCCATGCGACTCGGCCGATCGGCGCCCATGCGAGGCGCTAGCCGGTAACAAACCCGTTTCTGATAATGCGACCTTGTTGAATTATTTTGTGTCGCGCGTATTTCCGAGTGGTCGGATTTGAGGGGCGAGCGGTAGAACGCTCGCCCTTTGTGCGCCACGATGCGGCACAATGTACCGCAAAAGCTGTTTGTATCCGGTACGAATCGTTCGTTGGTCTTTAATTCTTCTCAACGGAGGTGTTTGAGATGGCAAACGGATTGCTTTTGCGGCTTCGCGAGCGTGAGCTCAGCGCGAGCCCGGCGGAACGCAATGTCATCGCATATGTAAGCGCTCATCCGCACGAGGTGGTCGGGCTGTCCGTCCGCGGTCTTGCCGATGTCACGTTCTCCTCGCCCTCGAGCATTTTGCGCTTTTGCAAGCGTTTGGGTTTTGCGGGCTACAAGGAGTTCCAGCGCGAACTGATTGCCGAGCTGGCGCTCTTAGGTGACAAGAAAGACGTAGCCCTCGAGGACATCTCCATGGATGACAGCGTCGAACGTATCGTGGGGAAGGTGATGAAAAGCAACGTGCGCACGATCGAGGCGACGGCGCGAACGCTCGATTACACCGTCTTGGAGCGATGCGCGGCCCGTCTTAAGCGGGCACGCGCGGTCAATCTGTTCGGTATTGGTGCCTCTCGTTTGGTCGCGCACGACCGGCGCAAAAGCTCATGCGTGTCGACAAAGAGTGCCATCTGTACGACGACTGGCATGATCAGCTCTTATGTGCCAAGAACATGCATGAGGGCGATATGGCAATCGCCTTTAGCTACTCGGGCTTGACGCAAGAGGTGCTGGACTGCACCGCCGAGGCTCAACGTCACAACTGTCCCGTTGTGGCCGTTACCAAAGTAGATGGATCATCCAATCTTGCCACCATGGCCGATGCCGTGCTCGGCGTCGCTGCGAGTGAACCCTTGGTCCGCAGCGGTGCCATGGCTTCGCGTATGGCCCAGCTTATGGTTGTCGATGCCCTGTACGCTGCTTACGTTGCCAGCGACTACGAACGGGCGACGCATGTCATAAAGCAAAACTACATCGAGAAACAGGAAAGATGAGGTGAATGAAATGCTCGATTTAACAAAATTCACGACCGAACAGCGTAATCAAAGGTCAATGGACCTCGATACGATGACATCGCTGCAAATCGTCACGACGATGAACGATGAGGATCTTCGTGCCGTCCAGTCGGTCACGAAAGTGTTGCCCCAGGTTGCCATGGCAATCGACTGGACTGCTGAGACACTCGAGCGCGGCGGGCGCGTCTTTTACATGGGCGCAGGCACCAGCGGTCGTCTGGGCGTACTCGACGCTTCGGAGTGTCCGCCCACGTTTGGCGTGTCACCCGATCTGATTGTCGGGCTCATTGCCGGAGGCGAGACGGCGTTTATCAAGGCTGTCGAAGGTGCCGAAGACAGCGAGGAGCTTGGCGCGAGCGACCTGCGGGAGCGTGGACTCTCGGACAAGGATCTTGTCGTTGGCCTGGCGGCAAGCGGCCGTACTCCTTATGTGGTGGGCGGCCTTGCGTACGCCAAGACAACTGGGTGCAAGACCATTGCAATTGCCTGCAACCAAGGGTCGAAGATCGGGGAGAGCGCAGATCTTGCCATTGAGCCCGTGCCCGGTCCCGAGGTGCTGACCGGCTCAACGAGGCTCAAGGCGGGAACGGTTCAAAAGCTCATTCTCAACATGATTTCGACCGGTGCCATGGTCAAGATCGGCAAGGTATACCAAAACCTGATGGTCGATGTGCAGCAGACGAACGAGAAGTTGGTGGTGCGCGGCCAGAACATCGTGATGGAGGCGACCGGCTGCACGCGCGAGTGCGCTGTTCAGGCGCTTGCAGATGCCGGCGGCCACGTAAAAACCGCTATTGTCTCGGTACTGCTGGACTGCGATGCCGAGCAGGCTGCGGTAGCTCTTGAGCGGGCGCGAGGCCATGTCCGTGCTGCGGTGAGTGGCCATGAGAAGAGCAATGCCGACGCCCAATAGGTGCGCGGCGTGAGCTGATATGACATCCAGACGAGATACCCAATACAAGGAGGAGTTATGACGAACAAAGAGCTGGCTCAAAAGCTGCTGGACCTTTTGGGCGGTAAAGACAACGTGCTCGCAAACGCGGCGTGCATGACGCGCCTGCGCGTGACCGTCAAAGACACGGGTAACGTCGACACGGAGGGTATTAAGGCGCTCGACGGCGTGATGGGCCTGGTCGAGGACGACACGATGCAGATCGTGCTGGGTCCGGGCAAGGTGAATAAGGTGCTCGAGGAGTTCTCCAAGCTCACCGGCCTTGCGAAAGGCGTTGCTGACGAGAGCGTGGTTGATGCTGCGGCCACAAACAAGGCCGCGCAGAAGGCCAAGTACGAGTCTAAGCCGGTTCAGGCCTTCCTCAAGAAGATTTCCAATGTCTTCGTCGCCCTGCTTCCCGGCATCATTGCGGCTGGCCTCATCAACGGTATCTGCAACGTCATTAACGTTTCGACGGCAGGCGCGCTTGCAGGCGAGTGGTGGTACCAGGGCATTCGTTCCATGGGCTGGGCCCTGTTTGCCTATCTGCCCATCTTGGTGGGCTATAACGCGGCACGTGAGTTTGGTGGCTCCGCTGCGCTGGGCGGCATCGCCGGCACGATGTGCATCGCCAACAGTGCCATGCCCCTGCTTGCGCCTGGCGCGGCTGATCCTGCCACTGCCATTCTGCTGCCGCTCACCAGTGCGCAGTACAACCCCGCAGCGGGCGGCATGATCGCGGCTCTCATCGCTGGCGCATTTTTTGCCTGGATGGAGCGTCAGATTCGCAAGGTTATGCCCAACGCACTCGACACGTTCTTGTCCCCGCTGCTGGTGCTCATCATCGGCGCCTTTGCTCTGATGCTCGTCATCCAGCCGGTTGGCGCATGGCTGACGACTGCCATCTTTAGCGTTTTGACCTTTATCTTCGAGAAGCTGGGCGTCCTGGGCGGCTATATCCTGTCGGCAGGCTTCTTGCCGCTGGTGTCCGTCGGCCTGCATCAGGCGCTCACGCCGATTCACGCTATGCTCAACGATCCCGACGGCGCTACCAAGGGTATCAATTACCTGCTTCCCATCCTTATGATGGCTGGCGGCGGCCAGGTCGGTGCCGGTTTGGCGCTGTACTTTAAGACCAAGAACGCCAAGCTCAAGAAGTACGTCGCAGAGTCCATTCCCGTTGGAATCCTGGGTGTGGGCGAGCCTCTGATGTATGCTGTTACGCTGCCGCTCGTTCGTCCGTTTGTGACGGCCTGCCTGGGTGCCGGATTTGGCGGCGCGCTCGCGGCGCTGCTTCACATCGGCACGGTTTCTCAGGGCGTTTCCGGTCTGTTTGGCCTGCTGATCGTCGTTCCTGGCCAGCAGCTCGGCTACGTTGCCGCTATGCTGCTTGCCTATGCCGCCGGCTTTGTCCTGACGTGGTTCTTTGGCGTCGACGAGCAGAAGATCAACGAGTTCTTTGGCGAGTAGTTTGATATCGCGAGCCGTGTTGCTCGGGGTTCGCGGCGCGCGGCAGATTTCTTGATGTTATGGTTGTGCCGGCGGGGCTAGCTGCTCCGCCGGCCTTTTTTAAAGGAGCGTTGAAGCGTGAAAACGGGTATTTCAATTTATCTTTCCAGCCCTTTGCAGGATATTGAGCGGACGATTGAGCGTGGCGCCGCGGCGGGTGCGCGCTACGCGTTCACCTCGCTGCATATTCCCGAGGATGGGGGAGCGGCGTATGCCGATAAGGTCCGTCATGTGCTGTCGCTGCTTTCCGCCCGCGGCATTGCGCTCATTGCCGATGTGGGGCCTCGCACGTGCGATTTGCTCGGGCTTGAGCGCATCGAGGACCTGCGCAATCTGGGGTTGGAATACCTTCGTTTGGACTATGGCTTTAGCGCCCAGCGGGTCGCGGAGCTGTCCGGTGTATTTCGCATTGTGGTTAATGCATCGACAGTGAGTTCTGATGAAATCGCATCGTGGCGTGAGGCCGGTGCCGATGTGACTCGTTTTGCCGCCTGCCACAATTTTTACCCCAAGCCTTATACCGGTTTAGCTCTGGAGGACATTGCTCGGGTGAATCTTCGTCTTGCGGCGCTTGGATTCGAAATCATGGCTTTTGTGCCGGGTGATGCTAACGTTCGCGGGCCGGTATTCGAGGGACTGCCGACGGTCGAGGCGCAACGCGGTCGCGCGTCAAAGGTTGCTCTCAATATGCTTGAGCTTGCACATGGCGCCGATTGCGACATTGTGTTGGTCGGCGACCCCGATCTTTCCGATGCGGGCTGGGCACAGTTTGCTCAAGTTTCCGCCGGATACGTGGACCTGCAATGCGAGCTTGAGCCCGGTTATGCCTATGCGCGCGGGCAGATTCATCACGACCGGCCCGACTCGAGCGTCTTCATCTTTAGGTCTCAGGAGTCACGTACAACGCTTAAGCCGGATTCCGTGCCGACGGATGCCGGAGCCGGCCTGCCGCGAAAGGCGGGGTCGATCGCTGTGAGCAATAGCGGATATGGGCGCTACGAAGGCGAGCTTGAGATTGCGCGGGTTGATCTTCCCGGTGACGAGCGCATGAACGTTGCGGGCCATATCACGCCCGAGGCAATGGAGCTGCTGCCGTTCATCAAACGCGGATTCGGGGTACGGTTCGTTTAGCGTGTGACCCGTGGGCTACAATTGGCCCATCATACGAAGGCGCCTCGTGTGGCGTGTGCCTGCGTTGGCCGATCTATATTCGGAGGATTCCCATGACCGTACTGTTTGTTGAATATCCCAAGTGCTCGACCTGTAAGAAGGCCAAGGCATGGCTGGATGAACATGGGGTTGAGTATATCGACCGCGATATCGTTTTGGACAATCCCACGGCTGATGAGCTTGCGACCTGGATTGCTCGTTCGGGGCTGCCGGTGCGGCGTTTCTTTAATTCGTCGGGCATGAAATATCGAGAGCTGGGCCTGAAGGCGCGTCTGGATGCGGGCATGACGGATCGGGAGTGCTACGAGCTGCTGGCGACCGACGGCATGCTGGTCAAGCGTCCGCTGCTGGTGGGCGACGACTTTGTGATTCCCGGCTTTAGGGAATCGGCTTGGGCCGAGGCGTTGCTGTAGCGGCTGCGGAAAGTGCGACCCGGAATTCGCTTCCAGAATGGGATGCACTTTCCCAAAGTGGCCGGTTGCGGAAAGCACGTCCCATTCTGAGCTTCGATTGCGGGACACGGTTTCCGGTTGAGAGCTCGACGGGAAAGTAGGGACCAGTTTGAGCTTGAAATCTGGGACGCACTTTCCGCCGGCGGGCCTGCCTCAGTCAGTCCGCCAGCTGTGCCCATTCGTGCGGATCGTAGACTTTTACGTGCTTGTTGGGCTTGCCACTCCAGTACTCCTCGTCCATAAAGGGCAGATATGCCTGAACGCCAGGGCAGATAAAGGGAATCCGCTGCTGTTGCAGTCGCTCGCGCTGACGCTGTTCCAGGTGCGCCTCGGATATGACGGTCGGCATGCCGGACAGCTCGACGAGACTTGCCTGGATTCGCTTAAGGTCGGGTAGTCCCGCGTGCCATGACATCCGCATGATCAAAAAGGATGCACGGCGGTATTTTGCCTGCACCACAGTAATGGCGGGGCGCAGTGTGGGATGGATTTTGTCCCGTTCGGGCCAAAGGTCGGCAGTGATCTCGAGGCCCAGGGTCTCCCATAGGTAATCAAGCTCTTCGTCCATGGCGCCTCGATATCTACGCGATCATTGATACTTCGATTGTGTTGCCTGGTGCTATCGTTTTCGCGGTAGAATCTGCCAACGGTTGACGGCTACCGCTCGCGGCGTTTTGCCCCTCGTGTACAGCGGTCGGCTTCACAGGTCCTTCACGGGTTGGACTAAATAAGGCCAATTTGACTGAATTTCAAAAAAGTCAAAATTGGGGCTTGCGTCACGGCGAGACTTCCCGTATATTTCTTTCTTGCGCAAAGGCACAGCCGAGCGCAGCGATGCAGTCATTGGGATGTCGTCTAATGGCAGGACAGCGGATTCTGGTTCCGTCAATGGGGGTTCGACTCCCTCCATCCCAGCCATTGCATTTGCTACATATGGCCCGTTCGTCTAGCGGTTTAGGACGCCGCCCTCTCAAGGCGGAGATCACCAGTTCGAATCTGGTACGGGCTACCAAAATTGAACGCCCGGGCCTCGTAAGAGACCCGGGTTTTGTGTATTGACCGTATATACGGCGCCTGCCGTGTTTCGCTCAGATCGAGGAGTAGCCATGGATCTGCCCATCAGCTTGCAAGACATCACGTATGCCGAGAACTATCTGGCGCAGGGCGACCTGGCTACGGCGACGCCGCTGCTGGAGCGTCTGGTGGAGCTCGCCGAGGAGTATATCGACGCTGAGTGCAAGACGGAGGAGAAGCGCCAATACTTTAGCTTCGATAGCAAGTTTGAGCGCTTGGCCTATCGCCGCGTGGAGAAGGATCCGCGCGAGCTCGTGCAGGTCGAGGTGCCGTTTGACCGCCTGTACTCTGATATGGCGTTTGCCTACATTCGTCAGCAGGATTATGTGAGCGCTCGTAATGCCCTGATGCAGGCTGTGCGTTGGGACCCCATGAACTGCAACTATCGCTTGGATTTGGCCGAGCTGTTCCGCGCACTCGAGGACAAGCAGGAATGGGCATCGCTCTCGTTCTCGGTGCTGGAGCGTGCAAGCGATGGCAAGTGCGCCGCCCGCGCTTACGCCAATCTAGGTCAGTACTTTTTGGAGCCCGAGACCGAGAACGTTTCGGCTGCCGTGGGTTGCGCGCGTCTGGCGCTGCGCCTGGCGCCCAACGATGCGCATACGACGCGCCTGCTCAACAAGATCCATACCACCTATCCGGATGCCGCTGATGAGAGCGACGACCACGTGATGGGTGAATTGGCCCTGCAAGGCGTGCCGACCTCGCCTTCGGCCGAGATTGCCATCTGCCTGATCATGTGCGCGACCGATGCTGCAAGCGACGGCGACAAGCAGGAGGCGACGCGCCTGACGGTGCGTGCTCGCGACTTGGTGGGCGAGGAGGCCTGCGCGGCGATTATCAAACTGGTGCGCGAGAGCGATGCCGAGCTCAATGCCGAGCGCAAGGCAAAGCGCGAGGCTACGGGCTCAAACGCCGATGGCGCCAAGGAGGCCGGCGATGCCCAGTAAGCGTGAACGCAAGCTCATTTCTAAGAATCGCTCGGCGCATCACGAGTACTTTATCGATGAGACGTTCGAATGCGGTATTGAGCTGAGCGGCACCGAGGTCAAGTCGATTCGCGAGCGCGCCTGTCAGATCACTGACACTTTTGCGCTGATTCGTGGCGGCGAGTGCTGGCTCGTCGGACTGCATATCCACCCTTATAGCCATGGTGGCGTGTGGAATCGCGATCCCGACCGTCGGCGTCGTCTGCTGCTGCACCGCAAGGAGATCGACTTTCTTGACGGCAAACTTCGCAACCGTGGTTATGCGCTGGTTCCGTTGGAGCTCTACTTTAATACCGACGGCCGCGTAAAGCTGCTGCTGGGTCTGGGTCGCGGCAAGAAGCTCTACGACAAGCGCGAGGACATGGCCAAGCGTGATGTCCAACGCGAGATCGACCGCGCCCTTAAGGAACGCAACCGCTAGGCACTCTGTATAAGTTGCGGTGGAATACGGACTGTTTTGCCTGTTTGAGGGGCTATTCAGTCCCTATTTCACCGCAACTGCGGGCGTCTCATCTTTCTTACTGTTCTGACACATATGTCTTAAAGGCGGCGTCCGTTATGGGTGCCGCCTTTTTTGTGGGTACATACATTCATGAGGTTCCAACCCGAGCTAGGGGAGTGATCGTTATGGACAAAACTGCGTTCTTTACCATGCCGAGCGGTCTGTACGTGGTGAGCGCTGCGGCAGACGGGTTGCGCGCCGGCTGCGTCATCAACACTGCGGTGCAGGTGACGTCCATGCCGCCGCGTATTTCGGTTGCCGTGAACAAGGACAATGTCACCTCGGGCGTCATCGCATCGGCCAAAGCGTTCGCGCTGACCGTGATCGATCAGACTGCCGACATGCTCTACATCGGTAACTTTGGGTTCCGCACCAGCAGCGATTATGACAAGTTTGCCAAATACGAGACCCGCGAGACGGCTCTGGGCATGCCCTATGTGCCTGAGCACGCGGCGGCCCTGTTTAGCTGCCGTTTGATCGACACTGTGGATGTGGGCACGCATCTGCTGTTTATTGGCGAGGTCGAGGATGCCGAGCGCCTGAGCGACGAGACGCCGCTGACATACGACTACTATCACAAGGTGCTAAAGGGCAAGACGCCGCCCAAAGCCTCGTCGTATCAAGGCTAGAAATGTTCTAAAAATACTTGCATTATGTTATTGAGAATATATACTAATAAGTAAGTACACCAGCAGTCACATTCGAGAGGAGAACATCATGGCTGAGGAGAAGAAGACGTATAAGTTTGTGTGCACCGTTTGCGGTTACGAGGTTGAGGTCGACACGCCCGAGCTGCCCGAGGACTACGTGTGCCCGGTCTGCGGCGTCGGCCCCGATGAGTTTGAGCTTGTCGAGGAGTAGCTCGTAGACACACGACTTGCAACAACATATAGCTCTGTCCAAGGGTCCCGGTCGAATTCTCGGCCGGGACCCTTTTGATTTATCTGACGGTTTAAAACGGCCTTACGTGTTGCAGATTGAGACGTTATATCTGGACAGCCACGTCATCCCAATTACATCCCCGTTAGCAGCACGATGTCGAGAATCGTCACGATGACGCCGATTCCTACGAGCAGCGCGTTGAGCGGGCGCGAGTTGACGTATTTGCCCATAACGCGGGGCGAACTGGTGAGTCGTATGAGCACAAAGACCGTAATCGGCAACTGAAGCGACAGCAGCGCCTGACTCCAGATGAGACCCTCAAAAGGATTCGGGACGATCAGGCACGCCGCCACTGCGCCGACGAAACAGACCGCCACTCCAATCGATGAGTGCCGGTCGTGGATGTCGTATTCCTCGTCGAACATGCCCGCGGTGATGGTGCCTGCCGCCATGCCCGCCGTCACACTACTCGATATGCCCGCAAACAGCAGTGCCACCGCAAAGATGGTCGAGCTTGCCGGGCCCAGAATGGGGGAGAGCGTGTCCGCTGCGACGGCGAGGTCGTCTACGACAATGCCGTGCGCAAAGAAGGTCGTTGCGGCCAGGATGACCATGGCCGAGTTGATCGCCCAGCCCACGCCCATCGAAAAGAGCGTGTCGAAGAGCTCGTAGCGCAGACGTTCCTCGATAACCTGCTCGCCTTGGCCTTCGAAGTGCATGGATTGGATGACCTCGGAGTGCAGGAAGAGGTTGTGAGGCATAACGACCGCGCCTAGGACACTTACGATAATCGCAGCCGAGCCGGTGGGCATACTGGGTGTGATCCAGCTTGCGGCGGCCTGCGGCCAGTCGACCTTGACTAGCGTGAGCTCGGCCAAAAACGAGAGTCCTACCACGCCCACGAAGGCGATGATCCAGCGTTCGGCGCGTTTGTAGGAGCTTGTCATGAGCATGGCAATCGATGCCGCCGCGACGATGGTGCAGCCGCCGCGTACGGGCAGGCCAAAGAGCATTTGAAGCGCGATTGCACCGCCCAGGACTTCGGCCATGGCGGTGGCGATGGTCGCGAGATAGGCGCTGGCGAGTACCGCGCGTCCCACGATGCGGGGGAGGTAGCGTGTCGTGGCCTCGGCAAGACAGGTGCCCGTGGCGATGCCCAGGTGCGCCGCGTTGTGCTGCAACGCGATGAGCATAATCGTGGACAGCGTGACGATCCACAGCAGCGCGTAGCCAAACTGCGAGCCCGCGGCCATATTGGAGGCCCAGTTGCCCGGGTCGATAAAGCCGACGGTCACGAGTAGCCCGGGGCCGATGTGCCGGGCGATATCCAGACCTCCGTGGCCTCCGGTGCGGTGCGAGCCAAAGTGTTGTTTGAGATGGTTGAGCATGGTGCGCTCCTGCGTGCCGTTTGTTTGACGCCGCAAAGGATACCTGTTTTAGGCTAAAAAGTTAACCAAGACTAACAAAATTGTTGTATTTGGATAGGCTGGTGAAAGGGGATTGCCGAAATGTCTTGATCTGTAACAACTAGGGATGGAAATTGGGTCTTACTGTTACAGATTGAGATGTTTGAAGCGGTGAGCTTACAGGCCGAACTTGGGGCCCTTGCTGTCGCCCTTGAGCTCGGCGGCACCCACTCGCAGGGCGCGCGTTACGCGATTGTTTCGAAACGGGCGGGAAACACAACGGGCCGGCGATGCTCCTAGTATGCCTAGTCAACTGACTGTCTAAATATCTAGGGGAGGATCGCGATGCAGGCAGATTCCGCTCAGCAGCAGGGCCTTTATCGCCCCGAATTCGACCACGATGCGTGTGGCATCGGCGCGCTCGCCGATATCAACGGTGAGCGCCATCACCAGATTCTGGACGATGCACTGTCCATTCTGGTCAACTTGGAGCACCGCGGCGGTACGGGACTCGAGAAGAACACCGGCGACGGCGCCGGCATCCTGTTCCAGGTTCCGCATCACTTTTTCCGTAAAGAGGCCCAAAAGTGCGGCCAGATTCTGCCGGCAGAGGGCGACTATGGCGTGGCCATGCTGTTCTTCCCGCAGGACGACAAGGGCGTGGAGGATGCCCGCCGCGTGTTTGAGGAAGGCTGCGCCGAGGCTGGCGTGCCGCTGCTCTTTTGGCGCGAGGTGCCCGTCGACCCGCACGACCTGGGCGAGAAGGCCCGCGCCTGCATGCCAACCATCCTGCAGGCTTTCCTGGGCCGTCCGGACGACACGCCCGCCGGCGATGCCTTCGAGCGCCGCCTGTACGTGTGCCGCCGCACCATCGAGAAGAAGGCTGACGCCGAGTTTGCCCTGCGCAACAAGATCTTCTATGTGTGCTCCATGAGCTCGCGCACCATCGTGTACAAGGGCATGCTGGTCGCCACACAGATGCGCCGCTTCTTCATCGACCTCAACGACGCCGCCGTCAAGACGGCCGTGGCGCTCGTCCACTCGCGCTACTCCACCAACACCACGCCCAGCTGGGAACGCGCGCACCCCAACCGCTTTATCATCCACAACGGCGAGATCAACACCCTCAAGGGCAACGTCAATTGGATTCGCGCCCGCGAACCCAACCTGTACAGCCCCGTGCTGCAGCACGATCTTGAGCGCGTGATGCCCATCATCAACCGTGAGGGTTCCGACTCCGCGATTCTGGACAACGTGCTCGAGTTCCTGGTTATGAACGGTCGCCCGCTCACGCGCGCTGTATCCATGCTGCTGCCCGAGCCGTGGGACCACAACGACAGCCTGAGCGAGGAGCGCCGCGCCTACGACGCCTACCAGTCCATGCTCATGGAGCCGTGGGATGGCCCGGCGGCCATCGCCTTTACCGACGGCCGTACCCTGGGTGCTGCTCTCGACCGCAACGGCCTGCGTCCCGCCCGCTACTATGTGACGCGCGACGGTCGCTTTATGCTGGCAAGCGAGGTGGGCACCATCGAGGTGAGCCCCGAGAACATCCTGACGAGCGGCTGCCTGGGACCGGGTCAGATGCTCGAGGTCGACTTTGCCCGCGGCCGCGTCATCTACAACGACGAGCTTCGCGCCCGTTACGCCAAGGAAAAGCCCTACCGTGATTGGATTGCCGAGGAGACGCTGACCGTTGCCGCGCTCGATGAGCCTGTTGCGGCAACGCCCGCCGAGGACGCCGAGGTGCCCGCCGCCGTGCGCATGGCTAAGCTCGGGTATCACTGGGATGATGTTGACGAGGTCTTGCGTCCCATGGCCCAGCAGGGCAAGGCGCCGCTCGCCTCGATGGGCATCGATGCGCCGCTGGCCTGCCTGTCCAAGAAGACGCGTTCGTTCTTCGATTACTTCTATCAGCTGTTCGCTCAGGTCACGAACCCGCCCATCGATGCCCTGCGCGAGCACATGGTGACTTCGACCACGCTCTATCTGGGCAACCACGGCAACCTGCTCGAGGACTCCCGCACGGCCTGCCAGCTGGTGCGCCTGGAGCGCCCGTTGCTCAACGAGGAGGAGTTCGAGCGTATCTGCGCCATCGACCGTGTGGGCTTTAAGACCCGTCGCTTCCGTGCCGTCTACCGTCGCGATGCCGGCGAGGGCGCGCTGCAGGCTGCGCTCAAGCAGCTTGCCGAGGACGTCGAGACTGCGGTCCGCGACGGCGTGAACATCGTGGTGCTGAGCGATCGCGCCGGGGCGGGCGAGGTGCCCGTGCCGTCGCTGCTCGCCGTGGGCTGCGTGCACAACCACCTGATCCGCGCCGGCGTGCGTACCTTTGCCGACATCGTGGTGGAGTGTGGTGACGCCGTGTCCCCGCACGACTTTGCGGCGCTGGTGGGCTACTCCGCGAGCGGCGTCTATCCGTACAACGCGCATGCGTGCATCCGTGATCTGGCGGCACGCGGCGATCTGGGCGTGACGGCCGAGCAGGGCATCGCCAACTACAACAAGGCCGCGACGGCGGGCATCGTCTCCATCATGTCCAAGATGGGCATCTCCACGGTGCAGAGCTACCATTCGGCGCAGATCTTCGAGGCCGTGGGCTTTATGCCGGAGTTCGTCAACGCGTACTTCGCCGGCACGGTGAGCCGTGTGGGCGGTATGGGTGTCGAGGACGTCGAGCGCGAGCAAAACGAGCGCTACGACGCCGCGCTCGCTATCCTTAAGAGCCCGGCTCCCGATCAACTGTCCACGTTGGGTCTGACCAAGTGGCGCCCGCTCGGCGGCGAGGTGCGCAGCGTACCGAATCTGGAGCAGCGTCTGCGGGAAGCGGAACGTATCGGCTTTGAGCGTGCCGTCGTACCCAAGCACAGCCTTGCACATCTGAACGCCGCCGATTATCCCGGCATGAAGCTTGTCGGTGCCGCCTATATCTCGGACGCCATCCATGCCCTGAAATCCGACCGTCTGTGACCATAAAAAGAGGAAACCATGTCGATTTATCTGGACGAGAAAAATCCCGAAAAACATAAGCCTTTTGATGATGCCTCGCCGGACATCGTCGCGTATGTGCGCTATCTGGAAGTCATCGCAGGCAAAAGCCCCAACACGGCCTTCAGCTCTTTCTGCGACCTGCTCAATTTCAGCCGCTTTATGAAGCGCCGGCGCGGCCTTGTAACAGACGATACCGAGATAAAGGACATCGACCCCAAGGGGCTCGATACGGCTTTCTGGGGCAGTGTGACCAAGGAAGACGTTTATGAGTATCTGTACTTTCTGAACAGCGAGTGCGGCAACAAAAAGTCTTCGACGGCCCGGCGGCTGGCAAGTCT
>URTL01000020.1 GCA_900550785.1 uncultured Collinsella sp.
GCCAAAATCGTGGTCGCCATCCTCGTCGGCAAAGATCTGGTGCACGTGCCATACGTGCGCGGTCTTCTCGTCGGACTCGTCAATGGAAAACATCGCGGCGCTGCGGGCATCTCCGTCGGTGAGGATTTCCTCGTGCTGCTCGTGGTAAGCGTCGAGTGTTTTTTGCCAGCGGATCTCGCTCATGCCCCAGTCGTCGTCGAGCTCGCCCAGGTCGCGAACGTGCTCGCGGGCGGCAAGGGTCACGCGGCGAAAGAGCGCGTTGCGCACCAATAGCGTGCAGCCGCGACGGTCCGCCACGACCTCGTCGATGCCCTGCGGCGGCGCAGCATCGAGGGCTGCCGGGTTGCCGGCGTTCTCCCACTCATCCACCAGGCTCGAGTCCACCGAGCGCACCACAAAGCCCAGCCACGAGATAATGTCGCGCAGGCGCTCGTCGCGCTTCTCGATGGGCACGGTGCGGTCGAGTGAACGGTAGGCCTCTGCTAGGTAGCGCAGCAAAATGCCCTCGGAGCGGGCGATGCCGAGCTTTTGGATATAGCCCTTAAAGTCGCTCGCGCTCTCCAGCATGTCGCGCAGGACGCTCTTGGGCGAGAGCTGGTAGTCGTTGGCCCAAGGTACTTCTTGGCAGTACTTGTCGAAGGCGGCATCGAGCAAGTCCTCGAGCGGCTTTTCGTAGGTGACGTCCTGAATGCGCTCCAGACGTTCCTCGTACTCTATGCCGTCGGCCTTCATTTCGGCCATCGCGCGGTCGCGCGCGGCGCGCTCCTGTGCGCGCAGCACCTGCTTGGGATCCTCGAGCGTTGCCTCGACCATCGAGATCAGATCCATGGTATAGGTCTCGCTCTCGGGGTCGAGCAGCTCCAACGCGGCAAGCAAGAACGGCGAGAGCGGCTGATCGAGTGCGAAGTCCTCGGGCAGATCGACCGTCAGCGCGTAGTCGATGTCCGGCGCGGCGTCAGCCGGAGCGTCGGGCGCGGGCGGCACCTCGGTGCGAACGACGACGCCGGAATCGATGAGTGTGGCGAAGATTTCGTCGGCGCGAACCTCGAGCTTGGCCTTTTCCTCGGGAGTCTGCAGGCTCGTTTCGATGAGGTCGTGTACGCGGGCTCGGGCATCGCCGCCCTGCTCGACCACGCTAATCACCATGGAGTGTGTGATGCGAAGGCGCGGCTTGAGCGTCTCGGGCTGCGTCTCGATCAGGCGCTCAAAGGTCTGCTTGTTCCAGGTGACAAAGCCCTCGGGGGCCTTTTTCTTTTTAATCTTGCGGAGCTTCTTGGGGTCGTCGCCCGCCTTGGCCATGAGCTTAGCGTTCTCGATCTCGTGCTCCGGGGCCTCGGCGATGACCATGCCCTCGGTATCGAAGCCCGAACGGCCGGCGCGACCAGCGATCTGATGGAACTCACGGGCGCGCAGGCGACGCATCTTGTAGCCGTCGAACTTGGTGAGCGCGGTGAGCACCACGGTGTGGATGGGCACGTTGATGCCGACGCCGAGCGTATCGGTACCGCAGATGACGGGCAGCAGGCCCTGCTGCGCCAAGCGCTCGACCAGCAGGCGATAGCGCGGCAACATGCCAGCATGGTGCACGCCGACGCCGCATCCAAGCAGGCGTTTGAGAATCTTACCAAAGGCCGTCGAGAAGCTCGTTCCCTTTGCTGCTTCTTTGATGGCCTCGCGCTGCTCCTTGCTAGCGATGCCAAAGTTGGCAAGCGACTGTGCCGTGGCAAGCGCGGCGTCCTGACTAAAGTGAACGATGTAGAGTGGGGCCTCTCCGCGGCGCATGGCGAGCTCGACGGTGCCCTCGAGCGAGGTCGTCACGTAGTCATAGCTCAGGGGCACGGGGCGCGGGGCGTCGACAACCAGGTCGCAAGCAGCGCCGGTGTGCTCTTCGAGAGAGGCGGCGATTGCAGTGACATCGCCAAGCGTGGCGCTCATGAGCATAAACTGCGTGTGGGGCAGGGTGAGCAGCGGCACCTGCCAGGCCCAACCACGGTCGGGGTCGGCAAAGTAGTGGAACTCGTCCATGGCCACGCAGCCCACATCGGCGTCCTCGCCCTCGCGCAGCGCATCGTTGGCAAGGATTTCGGCCGTGCAGCAGATGACGGGCGCCTTGGTGTTGATGTGCGTATCGCCGGTGATCATGCCAACGTTATCGCGGCCGAGCACCTGTACCAGATCGAAGAACTTTTCGCTGACCAGAGCCTTGATAGGAGCCGTATAGTAGCAGCGCTTGCCCTGTGCCATGCCCATAAAGAGCATGCCTAGCGCGACGAGCGATTTACCCGATCCGGTCGGTGTTCCCAAAATGACATGGTCACCGGCGGCTAGATCCATGAGGGCCTCTTCCTGGTGGTCCCACAGCTCAATACCGCGATCGCTCGTCCATTCAAAGAAGCGCTCGAAGGCCTGATCGGGCGTGAGCCACGGTTCGGGCTCGCTGCCGTCCTCGGGCTCCCACCAGGTGGGGGAGAGCGCGCCGAGCGAGCCGAATTCGGCTTCGGTTCCCGTGCCGCCCGAGAATGAGCTGGCGGCGCCGGCGCCGGAGACGGTGCTGGCGGCGGTATCTGTCGTGGTCTGTGCCATGTGTTTGCTTTCTCTCGCGATTGTCCGCCAACTATTATGGCGTAGCGTCGCATCGATGCGTTCGCAGGCAAGAAAATGCAGGAAATGGGCGTTCTGCCCAGCCGTTTGGTGCAGTTGCCAGCTAAGTGAGTAGACTTTTTGCGATATCGCGAGCACATGGCTTTTGCGCAAGGGATCTACCTGCGGTTTTAGTTTTCGTTATGCGGGTTGTGCTTGGCTATTGCAAAAAAGTCTACTCACTTAGGTTTGAGGTCCGTTTGCTGGCGCCTATTTGCGCTTGTTTGCGCTTGTTTGCTGACGCCGCGACCATCAGAAGCCCCCCCCCTAGGACTCCTGCGGCAGGCGCTTCTTGCCTTTGCGGGCACGGTTTTTAAAGTTCTCGACGGCCTCTTCCATGCCGAGAGGCACGTAGGTGAGCTCATCGAGGTTGTCGGGCAGGTAGCAGGCAAGGCTTTGCTCCTGCGCGCGGCCCGCCGCGAGCTGTTCGTCGCTGGGCTGTGCGCCGGGTGCGGCGCAAATGCCGTAGACGACGGCACCCATCTCGCGCGTGCGGCGCTCGTACTCGGTCTCGGGATGCTCGGGATGGTCGCGGCGGACGTCGTCGCTTACCCAAAGCGTATCGTAGCCGGCCGCGGCAAACTGTCCCAGGGCGTAATCGCGCAACGGCTTGCTATCGGTGCGCAGTGTGACGGTAGCGCCGGCTGAAAAGAGCGGGCGGTAGAGCATCAGATGGTCGACATGGACGAGTCGTTTTTTAGCGTACTTGGCCTTGGGCTGCGGCGTGGGAAAGTTGATGGTGATGGCATCGAGCTCGCCTGCGGCAAACAGCTGCGTCAGCGATGCGGCGCCTCGGGGCAGGACGAGTGCGTTGGATAGCCCCTGTTCGCAGATTTTCTGCGCGGCATAGGCGATGCAGATGGGCTCCTGGTCCATGCCGATAAAGAGGGTGTCGGGCTCGCGGTGGGCGCGCTCGACCAGATAGGTTCCCTTGCCACAGCCCAGATCCAGATGAAGGTGTTCGAAGGGCTTGCTGCCTGCGGGCGCACAGGCCTTGCGCCAATCTCCGACATAGGCCTCGGGGTTCGTCTCAATCGCATCGGCGTAGCGCTCCAGGCGCTCCTCGAGCACAAAGTTCTTAGGCGTGCGAACGTGGACGGCTCCCATGAGGCTCCTTGGTCATAAGTATGGAACGCATAGCTGCGCGTTCCGTCAATGGGTTGAAAAAAGGGTAGGCATAGTTTGCCCGAAAGACGCTGTGCGGCTCGACGGCGAGTCGTCGGTGCCTACAGGCGCTTGAGAATCACATAGCGATTGAGCTCGCCGCTGCGACCGTCGGCATGGAAGCGCTCAAGCTCGCGCACGGGGACCTCGCCGCTCTTGTAGAACGTACGGACGCCGCGCACCAGGTCGGTGATCTGCTGATCGTCAAAGTGATGGCAATAGCGGTAGGCGTGGCGGTCGTTTTGCCAGCCAATGAGGTGGTCGCCGGCTTCAAACTGCGCGGAATCGTAACCCTCAAACGGCGGGGTGAGCTCGGCGCGGGCCTCGGCGCGAACGGCTTTGCGCGCCATGCGCTCGTCATTCATAAACTCCCAAAAGCTGATGGCGATGATGCCGCCCGGGCGCGTCTGGCGCACCAGGGCGTCGAGCACGCGTACGCGGTACTCGCACGACGGCACGTGGTGCATAAAACCAAAGCAGACCGAGATGTCGGCGAGCGGGGCGTCGAAAAGCACGTCGGGCGTCTCGGCGGGGTTGAGCTTCATAAGGGCGTCGAGCACGTCGAGTTCCTGGAAGTGCAGGTTGGGAATGCGCAGGGCGTGTCCATGTGCATCGATAGCCAAATCTTGGCACGAGTCGACACCGTAGAACTCAAACGGGCAGCTGGCATCTGCCGAGGGGTTTGCGCCGTCGACGCCCTTGGCGGCAAGTGCGCCGCCGGCGGCAAAGTTCTCGAATCGCATATTGCCGCAGGCGAGATCGAAGACGCGGACGGGATGCTCAATCGTGGCGACATCGAGCTGTTCGAGCGCGATGTCCATGGTGCGCACCCAGCCGGGCCACGGGGCCTGGCGCGTATCGGAGAAGGAGGCGGAGTGCTCGCGATAGAACGTGTTGTTGAGCTGGATGAGCGATGAGGCGAAATCGCGGTTCACGGCGCGGGACTCCCTCCGTTGGCGGTGCGGAATAAACAGTACGACCATACTACCGTTAACGCCGCAACGGGGACAACCGAGCTGCGGGTCATTGCTTTGTTTGGACACATTTCCGCAGCTCATATATGCCCGCAACCGCCGGTTGTCAAAAATCTCACTAAAATAGGTGGCATGTTTTTGGTGGT
This sequence comes from uncultured Collinsella sp., assembly GCA_900550785.1. Classification (GTDB taxonomy): domain Bacteria; phylum Actinomycetota; class Coriobacteriia; order Coriobacteriales; family Coriobacteriaceae; genus Collinsella. Next base: position 4,925 of record URTL01000020.1, read on the forward strand.
GGCGGATACATTTTTAACTGTGCAAGGCGCCTAAGAACAAATGCGGTCCGGCGGCACGGCTGGCAAAAGCATAGGAGGAACCATGAATGTAGAAACTGCGCAGCGGCTCGCCGACCTTCGTCGCAGCAAGGGCTTTAGCCAAGAAGGGCTGGCACGAAAGCTGGGACTGTCGCGCCAGGCGGTCAGTAAATGGGAGCGCGCGGAGAGCTCGCCCGATACCGAGAACCTGATCTCGCTCGCCAAACTCTATGGCGTGAGTTTGGACGAGCTCCTCAATCCGAGCGATGAGATCGAGGACGATATCGAGTTTGAGAACGAGGACCGCGCTCGTCAGCGCGAGGCCGAGGCGGCAGAGCGCGCCCGCACCCATGAGGCAGCGGCGCGTGCGACTGAGGCGGCAACGCAGGCAAGTGACGCGGCAGCCAAGGCGGCACAGGCGGCAAGCTGGAGTGCGCAGGCCGCCAATGCGGCGACGGCTCAGGCGACGAGTGGCGGCGCAGTTGGCTCGACTCCGGTGAAGGGCCCGTTCCAGTCGTTCCCGTATTGGGCCGTGTGCTGGCTGCTGTTCTTTTTACTGATGTTCCTGGTTGGTGCCAGCCCCTTTCCCGCACTGATCTTCTTTACGATCCCCATCTATCACTGGGTGGCACGTGCGCTCGATGGCGATTGGGCGCGCGGGGATATCCAGGTTGGTCCGGCGCCGGCGGTCGCTAGGACTAAAGGGGAGGACGTTTCCACAGCGGTTGACGCTGACATGACTGCCGCGACCACCGCTGAGTCGAGTGCCAAAGAAGGTGATGAATGATGAAGCTCTCGCATGAGTCTAAGAGGCGCTTGGGCATTGGCATCGGAGCGTTTGTGCTTATCATCGGACTTGTCTTTGGCATTTCGCGGACATTGATTCATTTTGATGGTCCGTGGGATCTCGACGATGTTGTATCCGGCTTGTCCAGTATGGACGATGTGGTTGACGACGACGATTTTATGAACGATGGCGGTAAATATTCCGCTCGGCCTCAGCAGCTTTCGAGCGAAACGTTTGATGCCGACGCGTTCACATCGCTTGACTTGGACGTGACGTCGGGCACGGTCGAGGTCAAACACGTCTCCGGCGGGCCAGTGCGCGTAATTGAAAGCGGTCGCGTGGCAACGGGGACCGTTGCCTTCGATGCGGCAACCCAGAACCTGGCCGAAATCAAGGGCTCTACGCTCAAGATTCGCCAGTTCGATTGCGATGACGAGCGCGCCATTGACCGCACGGTTACCGTCGAATTGCCGCGCGAAGTTGCCGATAACATGGTGGGCATTACAGCGAATGTAGGATCGGGTGACCTGACGGTCGCGGGCATTGCGTGTCATGACTTCAACCTGACTTTGGACTCTGGAGACGTTGAGTTTACGGGCACCGTGACCGATACCCTGAATGCCGAGGTCGTTTCGGGCGATGTGACGTTCGAGCTCTACCAGGCCCCCGCGAAGTCGATGGACGTGAGTGTGGGCTCGGGCGATGTGGAGATGACGGTTCCGAACTCGACGGGCTTTAAGGCGAGCCTCACCTTGGGCAGCGGCGACTTCGAGAGTGATTTCCTTCCGCTTGGCTACGACGGCGAGACCATTTTGAATCTTGAATTCGATAACGGCGATAAGTCTGCTACGTATCGTTTTGAGGTCGGTTCGGGCGACATGTCGTTTGATCCGGAGTGATATGCGGTTTTCGGAGATCGGTACATATAGGCATGCTCTTTGATGGAGGCGCCGGAGCCGTGACGGGCTCCGGCGCCTTTGCCTTTACAATGGGGTCATGGAACAGATTATCTTGAACATACTCGAGGCCCTGCGTCGCGGCGAGACCGTGGACGACAAGGCGCTCGTCAAACTGATACATGCCGAGGCGCGCCGTGAGGGCGCCGACAAACGTGACCTGGCCAAGCGCCGCCTGCTGCCATTCTGCCAGCGGGTTAAACGCGAGGAGCCGGCTCGGTGGGCTGCGTGGAATGTCGATTCCGATCTGGAACGTCAACTGCTGCAGGTGCTGCGTATGAAGCCTCGTCGCACGGCTTCGGGCGTGGCGACCATTACCGTTATCACCAAGCCCTGGCCGTGCTCGGGCGATTGCCTGTTTTGCCCCAACGATCTGCGCATGCCTAAAAGCTATCTGCATGCCGAGCCGGCGTGTGCCCGTGCGGAGCAAAATTGCTTTGACCCGTATCTGCAGGTGAGCGCTCGTCTGACCGCGCTTTCGCAGATGGGGCACGCAACCGATAAGATTGAGCTCATCGTGCTCGGTGGCACCTGGAGCGACTATCCGCTAGGGTATCAGACGTGGTTTATGTCGGAGCTTTTCCGTGCGCTCAATGACGATGCCGTCGCCGGCGTGGCGGCCAACCCCATGCTGGCGCGTCCGGGCATCAGCCGTGCCGAGGCGGGGCGCCTGCTCGATGACGCTCCCGCTGATGCCCTGCCGCCGGTGGTAGCAGAGCGCCGCGAGCGCTATCGGGTTGCCGGCATTGCGACAGACGAGGCTGAGCTTGCTGCTGGCGTTGCCGACGAGCAGGAGCGTGTGGATGCTGCCGTGGGCGGCTACAACCGCGCGGTGCGTCGTCTGTACGGCCCTGGTACGCCGTGGGGCGAGGTTGCCAAGTGGCAGACGGCAACGATGGAGGAACTTGAGCGTCAGCAGCGCATCAACGAGACGGCGAAGCATCGCGTGGTGGGGCTCGTTATCGAGACGCGCCCCGATGCCGTAACGCCGCAGGCGCTTACGCTCATCCGCCGCCTGGGCTGCACCAAGATCCAGATGGGTATTCAGAGTCTCGACCAACATTTGCTCGATATCAACGAGCGTCGTATTTCGGTGGCGCAGATCGATCGGGCGTTTTCGCTTGCGCGCCTGTTTGGCTTTAAGATCCACGCGCATTTTATGCTTAACTTGCTGGGCGCCACGCCCGAGGGGGACAAGCGCGACTACGAACGCTTTATGACCGAAGGGGCCTTTATGCCCGACGAGGTCAAGGTTTACCCGTGTGCGCTCATTGAGGGCTCGCGTCTGGTGGGCTGCTACGAGCGCGGCGAGTGGCGTCCCTATACCGAGGAAGAGCTGCTCGATGTGCTGGCCGACGACATCGTGGTGACGCCGGCGTTCTGCCGCATCAGTCGCATGATCCGCGACTTTAGTTCCGACGACATCATGGTGGGCAACAAGAAACCCAACCTGCGTCAGCTCGTCGAAAACCGCTTGGCCGCTCGGGGTGACGGTGCGACGGTGCGCGAGATTCGCTATCGCGAGATCAGCACGGCGGGTGCCGACTTGGATGAGCTATCTCTTGATGAGGAGGTGGCGTACGAGACGCCGGTGACGCACGAGTGCTTTTTGCAGTGGGTGACGCCGCAGGGCAAGATCGCGGGCTTTTTGCGGTTGTCGCTGCCCGACCATTCGTTTGTTGCCGCGCATGCGGACGAGTTGCTGACGATGCCGGACGAGGCGATGATTCGCGAGGTACACGTGTATGGCATGGCGGCGCGCGTGGGGTATCAAGGCCAGGCGGCCCAGCACCATGGGTTGGGGCGTCTGCTCGTAGAGCGTGCGTGCGAGATTGCCCGGGATGCGGGTTATACGCGCATCAACGTGATCAGCGCGATTGGTACGCGCGAGTACTATCGCCATTTGGGTTTTTACGATCATGGACTCTATCTGCAAAAGGAGCTCTAGATGAACAAGCCGAGTGTTTCTGCTGGCGTCGTTGCCGGCGTTGCCCTGGGAGCCGCGGCGCTTGGTGCGGCCGCCGTCGCTGTTCGTGCTGCCTGTCTGCAGGTTGCGCGATCCCGCAATGGGTTGGCGCGTGTGAAACGCGTGCACGATGGGGACGGCGATGAGATTCGCGTGTTGGTGCAAGGCGGCGTCTACCAAAGCGCAAGCTACGTTGGTGAGCGTTGGGCGGAGCCCGTCTTTGCGTACTATCGTGCGTTTGACGACGTGTTTGAGTCCGAGGATGCGATGCGCGATGCTTATGGTCACGGCATCAACCGCATGCTTGTGCTGGGTGGCGGCGGGTTTGCCTATCCCAAGTTCGCGCTGATGTCGCACGAGGGCTTGCGCATGGACGTCATCGAGTATGACGGAGAGATTACGCGCCTGGCGCGCCGTTGGTTCTATCTGGACGAGCTGGAGCGCACGGTGGGCGACCGCTTGCGGGTGATTACTGCTGAGGCTCGCTCGTATTTGGGTGTGACGAGCGTGGGCCATCGTCGCTACGACGTGGTCGTGAGCGATTGCTTTGGCGGTGCCGAGCCCGTACGCGAGCTGGCGACGGTTGAGGCATTGCGTTTGGTGCGGGGCAGCCTAAATGTCGGTGGCGTCTACGTTGCCAATATCGTGAGTGCAAACGAGGGGAGCGATGTGACGTTCCTGCGCGACTGCGCTGCCACGGCACTCGAGGTATTCGCCCATGTCTGGGTGGTCCCCTGTGGCGATGCGGAGTTCGGCGGCGAGGAGAACTACCTGCTCATCGCCAGCGACGGCGACTATGTCTTTGCCGAAGCCGTGCCCTTCGACGCCGACTTCCTCGGCACCGCCCTTCACGACAAGTAAGTCTCTCCGTCCCAAAAAGACTGGTCTTAGGCGTGGTCGCGCCAGCTGAGGACGCGCTGCTTCATGCCCTCTATGTCGAGCACGCCTTCGGCAAAGCCCTTGCGCACGAGCTCTTCGGGAACAAACTCGTCGTAGCGGTCAAAGTAAGGCACCTCGCCAGGATAGACGAGCTCGATGGGATCGAAGTCTTTCTCGGCCTCGGCGGCGAGTACCTCAAAGAACGTCTCCTCGTCGGCCTTCATCTTAAACTGCATAAAGTACGGGCGTGACGGGTCGAGTCCGCGAAGGCCCAGCTCAGCTGCGCATTTGATTTTAAGCATACGCTCGAGCGCCAGAAAGGCGTAGCTTCCCAACCAGGGGAAGAGCGCCCAGGTGTCGCCGCCCAGGTTAATGAGCGGCCTAGTTCCCGCACCCGAAATCTCAGCCGTATGGCGAGCCTGCGCCAAGCGGGCCCGCGCGTTACCCATAAGATACGGATACGTGGCATGTTCGTTGAGCGCCTTGCGCATGCGCTCGAGTACGTGTGTATTGATGTCTCCGGGGCAATCGCCAAAGTATGCCGGCACACGGCCCTTGACCTGCGTGGCAAAGACGGTGTGGCGCTTCCAGTCCACTTCCTCGACAATCCAGCAGTGTCCGGCGATGGCGATGCGCTCACCGGGCGGAGGGGGGTTGACGATCGTGCCCAACTCGGCCGACTCGCTGCGAACGGTGAACTCCTCGTTTTCCTGGAACACGGCGTAGAACTTAAAGTTGTTGATGATGCGCTCGCCCGCGAGGCCCACGATGAGCCCGCCACCTTCGGTGACCTGGATATGGTCGATCTTAATGAGGTGACGCAGCAGCACACGGTAATCGTCTGCCGAGACACGGTGGAAATAGCTGAGCGTGAGCACGCGCTGGGCAAGTTCGGCCGGCGTGAGCTCGCCGGTGCTGGCGAGGGTCGACATAGTCTGGTGATAGAGCAGACTGTAGGGGAGTCGATCGAGCTCGGGCGGCTCGACCCACTTTTCCTCGCGATAGAGTTGTACGAGCGCGATACCCTGCAGGAGCTTCCAGGGAATGGTTTCGGGCATCATCGTGCGCGGCTCGGGTTCTTCCTCGCGCATGACAAACCACATCTCGGGCGGAAGGTCGCGACGGCCTGTGCGCCCCATGCGCTGCAAAAAGGAGCTGACGGTAAACGGCGCGTCAATCTGGAAGGCGCGCTCCAGGCGGCCGATATCGATACCGAGCTCCAGCGTAGAGGTGGTGACGGTTGTCTGCGCCTGCTCCTCGTCGCGCATGAGCTCCTCGGCCGTCTCGCGCAGCGATGCCGAAAGGTTGCCGTGATGGATTAGAAAGCGGTCGGGCTCGTGTCGACTTTCGCAGTAGCTGCGCAGCATGGAGCACACGGCCTCTGCCTCCTCGCGCGAGTTGGCAAAGACCAGGCACTTGCGGCCGCGCGTATGCTCAAAGATATAGCCCATACCGGGGTCGGCGTTGTCGGGCGCCGTGTCGGTGGGGTTGAGAAGCGCCTGCTCGGTCGCTCGTGGGATGTCGACTTCGCCCTCGGGGGCCGAGGAAGTGCGACGGTCTTTGGGAGCGGCCTTGCCCCGTGCCCGCTCACGACGTTGACGGCGCTCCTCTTGTGTGAGCTGCCCGCTGTGACGCATGTCTTGTCCGGATGCGGGCAGTGCCGTGGGCGCCACCGCCTCGATGCGCTCGCATGCGAGCACTTCGGCTTCCTGCGGACCTGTACTCGCGAATCCTCGCTGCTGCGCCTGGGGACCCGAGTTGTAGAAGTGCTCCATGGAGATACGCCACACGCGGCGCGGTTCCTCAAAACGAGGGATAACGCAGTCGCGTCCCGTTCCCTGCGAGAGAAAGGCACCCGTGCGCTCGGGGTCGCCGATGGTGGCCGAAAGGCCAATGCGTCGAGGCTGCACGCCGGCCATGCGCGAGAGCCGCTCGATAAGGCAGAGCGTCTGCCCGCCGCGGTCGCCGCGCATGAGCGAATGGACTTCGTCGATAACCACATAGCGCAGGTCGCAGAACATACGAGGGATCGCCATGTGCTTATGGATCAGGAGCGCCTCGAGTGACTCGGGCGTAATCTGCAAGATGCCGCTCGGTTTTTTGATGAGCTTAGCCTTGTGCGACTGCGAGACATCGCCATGCCAGTGCCAGACAGGGATATCGGCTTCTTCGCACAGATCGTTGAGGCGGACGAATTGGTCATTGATGAGCGCCTTGAGGGGGCCAATGTAGAGGGCGCCCACGCTTGCGGGCGGGTTCTCCCAAAACTCGGTCAGGATGGGAAAGAAGGCCGCCTCGGTTTTGCCGGAAGCCGTGGATGCCGTCAGGAGCACATTGTCCTGCGTGTTAAAGATGGCATCTGCCGCCGCAACCTGGATGGAGCGCAAGCTCTCCCAATCGTGGGAGTAGATGAAGTCTTGGATAAACGGGGCGTAGCGGTCAAAGGCGTTCACGGGGCCTCCTTTCAAAAGCGAATCTCTCAACGCGGTGGGCAGTGGTTTGCTGCATTACTGCCTCAACGTTTGCCCAGATAGAACCTACCAAAATAAACCTGTCCCTTTTTGGCAGGTTAGATGGTGAATTCGGCGAAGTTACGGTCGCCGTCTGCGGTGCCGGTGTCGCCTGTTGCGGCTGCCGGCGCCAGCGCGTCGCCACCAACGCTTTGCAGTAGCTCCGCCACATTTGCATCGGGGTTCTGACACAGGATATCGAGCAGCTCGATAAAGTCGCGGATGACCTCGCGGGGCGTCAGATGCGTGTCGGCCCCCACGCGGCCAAACTCAATCTTGAGGAAGTCCACCAAGTCGTTCTCGGTAAGCGTGGGCGTCCAGCCAAAGTAGCCGGCATGGATCTGCATGAGCTTTTCGATGAGCACCAGCAGCTCCTCGTAGGTGAGCGGCTGCAGGCGGATGATGGGCGCGAGCATGTCTTTGAGATCATCTCGCGCAAAGCGACCCTGAGCGAGTCGGCTGCGCAGAGCCTCGTAGGAGAACACGCCGCGGCGGCGGTCTTCGATGGAGGTTGGCGTGCCACCCATGATCATGCCCAGGTACTGCGCCTTGCCCTGGAGCGTGTCGTTGTACATGGTCAGGATCTTCTCGTAGTTATATTGGCGTGTGATGGCGTTGGGAATCTTATACAGATTCACGAGCTCGTCGATGAGCACCAGCATGCCCTTGTAGCCGCTGCAGACCAAAAAGCGCGCAATGAGCTTAACGTAGTCGTACCAGTCGTCATCGCTGATGATGGTCGAGGAGCCCAACTCGGCACGGGCCTCGCTCTTGGTGCGGTATTCGCCGCGGATCCATTTGGTCACGCGGCTCATGGCCTCTTCGTCGCCCTCGGATACGGCCATGCGATAGCGGCGGAGCATGCGGGCGAAGTCGAAGCCGTGGACCATCTCCTCGAGCGGGGCCAGTTGGGTATTGACGATCGACTCGTCGACATCGGCACACGAGGCGACCCAGCGATCCAAAATAAGGTTGAGCGCACCGCCCTCGGGGCGCGTCTTGGTCGATATATTGCGGATGAGCTCGCGGTAGGTGGCAAGGCCCTGTCCCTGACCGCCCTGCAGACGGCGCTCGGGCGACAGGTCGGCATCAGCGACGACGAATCCCTCGCCCATGGCGTGCGTGCGGATGGTCTGGAGCAAAAAGCTCTTGCCGGCGCCGTAGCGACCGACTAAAAAACGGAAGCTTGCGCCGCCATCGGCGATGAGACTCAGATCGGTAAGCAGGGCGCGAATCTCGACCTCGCGTCCTACGGTGATGTAAGGAAGGCCGATGCGCGGGACCACGCCGCCCTTGAGCGAGTTGAGAATGACGGCAGCGACGCGCTTGGGCACGCGGGGTGCTGCGGATGCGGTATCACTCATGGTCTAGGTATCCTCTCACGTCTGCTTCGTAGTCCTCAATAATCTGCGGCCCTGCCGCGCTAAATTCAATTACGGTGTCGCCCACCAGGTCAAAGAGCGCCTCGTTGATGGTATCGACGAGCATGTCCTCGCTCTGCCCCGATTGCGCTACCGCCGATTTCGCCTGTACTGCGTTGTGCTCGAGCAGCGCGCGGAGATAGGCGTCTGCGGCGGGCGCGAGTTCGTTCGTTGCGTCAGCGGGCGCAGCGGCTGCGAACGCTGACGTTGACGCGAGAAGCGGTGCCACGACACCAAACTGTTCGGTGGATATGGTCGGCTCGTCGGCCTCGTCCTGCCGAATTGGTGCCGCGACCGCCTCGACCGTCGCGTCGGCTACGGGCTCGGCTTCCGGTTGCCCAGAGTCCGCTGCCTCGGCTTCTGCGGATGCGTCGTCCTCGCGCTCTTCGTCGGTCAAAAGCGCTTCGCGCGTTTGCGCAGCGGCGCTCCGAATGTGCCCCAGCTGACTCAGATCGATATCGATCTTGACGGGCTGGTGTGCGGCGTCCCACGAGAGCCATGCCACAATCTCGTCATCGATAATCTTGGCCAGATATTTGGGGACCTTTTCTTCCTTAAGGGGATGGGCGGGGTCCAGCGCCAGGCGCAGGCGTTGGTCGCAGGCGCGCATCATTTCACCGAGCTTGCTGCTCTTTTGCCTACTACCGTGGATACGCATGCATTCCCAAAAGCCGTTTTGGCAACGGTAGATATGGATAGGATCCAGGTGGTATTCGCAGTCCTCGTGGCACTCGGGCGCAAAGAATACGGCCGAGGCAAACATGGTGTAGGGCATGGCCGTCTCCTCCCCAAATAAACTCGCCACGATGCCGGTCTTTCGGTGCGTGTCATAGTAGCGCGCCATGCGGACATACACGGCGCATGCCACGTGGCGCAGATCGCGGTGGTGGCTGCGGTCGAGCCGCGAGTTACTTAGGTTGTACGTGGAGAGGGCGTTGATGGCGGCTATGAGTCGCTCCTCGCGCACCTCATCGGGCGGAAGGGGGAGCGTGGGCTCGGAGGTTTTGCGACGCTTGGGGGTCTGGCCGGACGGTGCCGGTGCTGGTACAAGGTCTCGTGCCGCGCGCCGCAGCTCGATAAGGGCGTTGTCGAACATGACGGTTTTAGAATCACGAAGCAGCTTGGGGTCGAGCCCGTGGAACACGGCGTAGTCCTGCAACCACACGCGTGCAAACCGGTCGATGCCGGGCTCAAAGGCGCGGTAGGCATCCCAAAAGGCCTTGATCTTGTTAAAACCATCGAGCGGATTATCTACGCCGATGCCGCAAATCAGCTCATAGAGATACAGAAAGGCAAAGGACGTAGACGTTTCCTCGACGGTCCCGCGGCGCACTTGGGCGCGCCAGGTAAAGTAGCCGCGCAGCTGCCGGTCGCTCATGGCGTTGTAGGTGGGAAAGTACGACTTAAAGGTGCCGTTGTAGGGACAGTCATCCTCAAAGTCGGCCATCAGCAGGCCCTGGCGGTAAAAAAGCTCGGCTTCCGAAAGCCAGCGGCCCGCACCGCCCTTGGGGTCATCCTGCCAGCGCGATATCTCGTGCATCTTGCGGTACTGGTCGGGGAGGAAATTCTGCATCTGTCGGCCGGTTTTGAGAATCGGCTCGTCTGCGTAGATTTTGTTTGAGAAGCGGGCGGACTGATGGGTTCGGGCCTCGGCCATAATGCGCTCGATGAGCATCTTGATGTCCTGGTCGGCCACCGCTCCTCCTCTCGAACGCAGCTACGGTGACCTCATATCATAGCACAGCATCAAACAGATGTTCGAGATACCGCTGCGTAGATAGATTTAGAACAGGAGGGCGTAGATGACGGCGATGACAACGGAGGGGAGCATATTGGCCGTGCGGAAGGTCTGAGGACGGATGAGGTTGACGCCGACGCAGAAGATGAGCATGGAGCCTACGAGCGAAAGGCTGTCGAGGGCTACCGTGGTCATGATGGGGGAGAGTGCGCCGGCAAACAGCGTGATCGTCCCCTGGAACACGGCGACGGGCAGGGCGGAGAAAATGCAGCCGCGGCCGAGCGACGCCGTCATGGTGCAGACGATGATGCAGTCCAGTGCGCCCTTGAGGGCAAGCGTTGACCAGTCGCCGAGCAGGCCGTCCTGGATCGATCCCACAATTGCCATGGCGCCGATACACACGGTGAGTGAAGTCGAGACAAAAGCGTTGGTGAACTCGTTATCGCCCTCACTGCCGGTCTTGCGCTTGAGCCATTCGCCAAGGTTCTCGATGGCGGCTTCCAAGTTGACGGCCTCGCCGATGAGCGAACCGAGCGCAAATGAGACGATGAGCATGGTGGTGCCGGTGGTCGCTAGCGCCTTCCCATCGATGATGAGCATCTTTTGCATGGTGCCGCCAAGGCCGATAAACAGGACGCACAGCCCCGATGCTTTCATGAGCGTGTCTTGGATGCGCGGTGTAATGAAGCGGCCGCCCGCTAATCCCAAAAGACCGCCCGCAACTAAAAGCACAACGTTGATGATTGTTCCCAAGCCCGGCATGAGCCCTCCTGTATTGATGCCAACGTGGCAATCGTAACAGAACGAAATGCGAGGCACATCGCGACTCATCTAATACGTTATATAAGTGGTGTTAGGAATGATGCGCAGCATTTAAGCCTCAGGTGGTTGTCGGGACATAGGGATAGTATTCAAAGCGCAGTGTCATAAGCCGCTGTGGGGATTCAATAGCCGCGGCAATGATATTGGCATCGCGGGCACGATCAAACCCTTCGAGCTCGATCTGGTATGAGACGTCTTGCATAATGTCCAGACGTCGCCAGGCTAGGAGTGTGTCACCATCGAATTCCAAGGTCTTGCCTCCGTCTGGAGCAACGGCGTATAGACGCAGCTTGGCGGTGGTTGCAGGGTCAACAACTGTGACCTTTTTAATTTCGTTTCGAGTATTCTTGGCGCCCAACAAGGTGAGCAGTGTTGGGGCCACGACCTCGCCCGATGGCGAAAAGACGACTTCGATGGATTCAGGAAATGCGATGATGGCCGACTTGCGGACGGGCTGATTGGCGGCGGCAACTTCGATGTTCGCAGCGTCGATGACCTCTGTGTGGTCGAGCGCGGCAAGCACGCAGCAGTTACCTTCATCTATCTCTTGAGGATCAGCAAGCCCCAGACTGTCCGCGAGCTCGGTATCGTTTGGATCGGTAGCGGGCTCATTCGGTGCTTCGAAAGAAGCTGGGACGCTGTTTGTCGGCGGCGGCGTGTCGCCCGCATCTGCTTCTTTGTCCGCGCCCTCTTCTTGTATGGTTGCGTTGATGGGTTCGTCGTTTGAGGGGAGCGTCTTGGCGTCAAACGCGGAGGGGAGAATTCCGATGGCTCCGGATCCGTTCCATTCCATTTCGAGAAGCGCCGGGTCGGCAAGAATGCGTTGCCTGCTTTGCGCGTGGGCATCGATTTCAATAGGGCCTGCCTCTAACCCTCGTGTAAGGCTGAGTGATCCGGCTGGCTTCTCGAAATGAGCGTCTGTGTCTTTGGCGCTGACGGTGTAGAACAGCAGGGACGCTTCTCCCGCCGCGATGGCATCGGTACCGGCTTTGGTCAGCCGCAACGATGCCGTGAATGAGAGGGTGGGCTGCGTGTCGTCTGCATTCGCGGCGGCGCAGCCCAGACATATACCGCCTCCTTTCTCAAAAAACGTACCGTCGAAGGCGACCTTCGCTCCGTTCGCCGAGTCATCGACCGAAGCGATGTCGATGCGCAGCTCTAAATTGCATGGATCGCCATCCGCATCGAGCACAACCGAGCGCCACGTGCAGACGGCACACCCCGCCTGGGAGCCGTTTGCCTTGTTCGAACGCTTGATATCCACGACTATCGAGCCGTCCGTATTACGACGAAGGCATCCCGAGGTTGAGATCGCGGCCTGTGCGATCGAAAAACGCTCGCACGCAATGGCGCTCGACGGATTTGGTGCGGAACTTAGGGCTACTGGTAAGGAGTCTGCCATGACGGGAGTCGCCCAAGCGGCGACAGGCGTTCCGGTTGCGAGCGCGCCGCAGAGTGCGACGACGGGCAAAAGGTTCTTCGATGCCATGGGGTCTCCTTAGCTAATTTAGTGCGGCCTGTCCGTGTTTTGTTTCTGGCTGCGTTTGATGTGCAGACCGAGGCCGGCGGTTCCCGCGCCTGCTGCTGTGGCGCCTGCTGCCAAGAGCCATCGTCTGTCGCCTGTCTGCGCCAACGGTTCCTCGCGGTCGCCGCGGTCGAGCTCCGAGAGGTCGACCGTCACTTGCGTGGCGGCCTGCGCCTGTTCTTGCTGGGCAAAGGCCATGGCTGGCCCAAACGCTAGGATGCTGACGGCGGCGGCCAGGGCGACGGCCTTATGCCGTGTGCGCACCGGGCTCGACCGTCCAGGTGATCGTCGCAACCTGATCGCCTTCGCCGGTTACGCGGAAGATGTCGCGCGTGACGCGGGCGACGTTTCCGCTTGTCTTGAGCTTGATTTTGTCCGTGCCGCCGGCAATGCCCTGGTAGCCCATGTCGAAGGCTGCATTCTTGGAAAGATCGAGGCCCGTCCCTTGCGCGGCGGCGCTGGCGTTCTGGAGCGCGCCGTCGGGGCCGACCTTAAAGTCGATGGAGTTCTGCGCGGTTCCGGCCTTGGCGTCGGCGGCAATGGTCCAGGTGTTCATGGCGTCGATCTTCATGTTGGTGACATGGATGCCGTAGGCCGAATGATTGTCGATGGTGGTCGCGTCTTCTGAGGGGCCCTGAAGCGTGCCGTCGGCCTTGGCGACGAAGGGAATAACCGTCGGAACTTTGAACTCAACGTTGTCGATCTCGGTCCTGACCATTACCTTCGTGGTTCCAACGCGCCCGGCTGCCATAGCTGGCGTCGGGGCGGCGCCCATTGCGAGCGCGAGCGCGAGCCCTGTGCCCACGACGAGCGCTCTGACTCCGTTCATGTTCCTGGTGATGTCCATGGTCGTTCCTTTCTATTCGCCGCGGGCCGTCCCCGCGATGATTGGACGAATGCTGGTGAATTGCGTGCGGTGCTGCGTCGGCCGGAAAGCTAGTTCTCGGCTTGCTCAACCCGTACCTTGACACGTGTCGGATTGCCGTGGCTGTCGAGGGTCTTGGCATCGAGTGCCTGGATCTCGATGTACGCCTCGCCTTCTTTGATGCCGCCGGCGGGGCACGTCTCGATTGTCTTGCCGGTCTCGACCACACCGGATTCGTACATGGTCTCGTCGTTTTGGATGACGCGGAATCGCTGGGGAAATTTATTGTCTTGGACGTTTTGCACGTTGACGCGCAGCTTGCCGTCCTCCTGCAGCTGAGCGACCGGCGCGACCGAAATCGTCATCATGTTGTCGCGGACGATGGCGTCGAGCTCATCCTGGATTTCCTGGCGCGTTTTGCCCTCGGCCGTCGTAACCGAAGCGCCCGCCTCGGGTACGGGCCGCGACTGCCAAGTGTATAGTCCTACGGCGACAAGGGCGCAGACGATGGCCAGGCAGGCAACGATGAGCTTCTTGCGATGCCCCAGGCCTGCAAAGTGGGGCGGCTTCCTCGCGCTCACGCGGCATCCTTGGCGGTATAGACGCGCGCAAAGGTGGACGGGTCCGCTCCAAAGAGCATGTGAAGCATCAGGCGGCGCGAGTAGACGAGTTCTTCGAAGTCGGGAGGGAGCTCGATGTCGTGGATATGCGCGATGTGGTGGGCGAGCGCCGAGAACGACTCGGGGTCGCAGATCACATCGGTGGTAACGTGGTAGACCGTCGTATCGGGGAATGCCTCTTCGTCGAAAGGCAGGAGATGGGGATCGTCGTCGACTTCGATGGCGATGCCGTACTGGGGCCAGTAATATGCCATGGGAACCTCCCTGCTTCTGGGCCAAAACTTCTATTGGTTTTGGCTGTCGACGCCGACCGTATCAGCCGCTACTTGACCAATTTCTGACCAAATGCTTGACGGATTGGCGTCTTCGCAGATAAAAGGCGGCAAAAAATACTTCAACTTTTTTCGAGCGACAATCGAGCGATCGGCGACGGCAGGGAGATATGTGTCAAAAGCATCGTCTGTCGAGGAAATCCAGCCGCTCACCGAATTACACGAACGTAAAAAACGCCAATTATGGAGACGGTCTCGAACACGTCGACGAAACGATGCGGTAACATCTCCCTGCAAACACTGTAGTTAGCTAAAGGGGGGGTTCGCGTGTCTGCAACCATTAAACCCTTCACCGACGAGTTCGAAGAGTATGGTCGCGATGAGTCTCGCACATCGGGCGAGGCCTCGAGCATCTCGTTTCCGACAACGGAGGACGAGGTCCGCGCCATTTTGAAAAAGCTCCATGCCGAGCGTGTCCCGGTAACGGTTCAGGGCGCCCGAACCGGCCTTGCCGCCGGTGCCGTGCCCCACGGCGGGCATATCCTCAATACTTCCCGTATGAATCGCTACTTGGGCCTTCGCCGCGATGAACAAGGCCAATTTTTGCTGCGCGTGGAGCCGGGCGTTGTGCTCTCGGAGCTGCGCAAGCAGCTGAGCAAGAAAGTGCTGCCGACCGCTGGCTGGGACCAGGCATCGCTTAAGGCCTACGATGAGTTTCAAGAGGCCCCCGAGCAGTTTTTTCCCACCGATCCCACCGAGGCATCTGCCTGTCTGGGCGGCATGGCGGCATGTAACGCCTCCGGTGCCCGCAGCTACGCCTACGGCCCCATGCGCCCGCACGTTACGGGGCTTCACGTGGCACTGGCGGACGGCGACCTGCTTGAGCTTCATCGAGGTCAGGCGCACGCTGACGCACGCCACTTGTCGCTCATGA
>URTL01000021.1 GCA_900550785.1 uncultured Collinsella sp.
TGGCTCTGACCCCGTTCGCGCTCGGCGAGCTCATCGCCCTGTACGAGCACATCACGTTTGTCGAGGGCACGGTCTGGGGCATCGACTCCTATGACCAGTGGGGCGTTGAGCTGGGCAAGCAGCTTGCCAAGCAGATTACTCCGGCCTTCCACGACGACGCTGCCAAGGCCGAGCAGGACGCTTCGACCCAGGCGCTCATCGAGTTCTATCGCGCGCATCGCAAGTAGTCGCTGCTGTTAACGCATCGCGCCTTATAGTCAGGGGCCCGTATCCTATCGGATGCGGGCCCCTTTGCTTTGCCGTGGTCCCGGGGCGCACGGCCTTTGTGGAACATCGCCGGGGCGTCGCGCGCTGCGAGAACCCTGCGCCTAGATCTCGGCCTCCGCATGGCCTCGCTGCGCCTCGGGCAGCTCCCCGTAGAGCGGATGGTCTTCGAGTCTAAAGCGCTCGACCTGTTCGGGAGTGCGACCGCGTACAAAGAGCCACGAGCGATCAATCGGCGTCGCCATGAGCGTGCTGGGCAGCGCGTCGGCGCGGTCGGAAAACACCCGGGCACTCTCGGGATCCTGGAACGCCAGCACCAGATGCGTGTCGCAGTTGCCCATGATGGAGCGAGCTCGCGCCTCGCCGTAGAGCGCATCGAGCTGGTTGGTCGACTGCAGCAGCAGCGTTGCCCAGATGTTGCGGCTTCGGATAATCGAGAGCACGTTGTCGATCTGGGGGATCTGCAGATTTGCGAAGTCATCGAGCATAAAGCGCACGGGCACGGGCAGGCTGCCGTCGGGCTGCCTATCGGCTTCGCGAATGAGGCCCATAAACGCCTGCGTAATAAAGAGGCCGGTCAGCGGATCGAGATTGCGGTCAATATCGCTTACGGTTACAAACAGGGCGCAGGGGGTGTGTCCCATGGAAGCGAAGTCCACCTGATGGCACTCACGATAGAGCTGTGCCGCACCGTCGAATCCCAGACACATGATCTTTTCGGCAAGGATGCCGACGATGCTCGCGTGCATGCGCTCGGCATTTTGCGTAATGGCGTAGCGCCGCCATAGCGAGAGGGCATAGCTTTGGGGGTCGGTCGTGATCAGGTCGTCAAACAATCGGGCCGTGGCACCGTCCTGCAGGTGCTCGATCAGCTTGATGACCGAGCTGATCGTCTGCTCGTCGGCGGGTAGCTGTTCGGTGACGTAGGCGATAAGACACGACAGCAGGTTTGCCGCCGCATGATCCCAAAAAGGCTGGTTGTTGTCCTCGATGGGGCAGATGGCCTTTGCCACCGAGAGGATGTCCTGCTGGTTGGGCCTGCCGTCCGCCTTGCGGCGAATGTGCCTCAGGGGGTTGTAGCCGCAGCGCTCGATGCCGGGCGCAAGGGCCGGGACGGTGTTGAGGTCGGCGAAGTTGAGGCATTGCACGCGGTAACCGTGGGCTGCCAGCACGGGTCCCACTTCGCGACAGAGCGTGCCTTTGGTGTCGAGCACGATGTAGCTTGCGTTCATTTGCAGCAGGTTGGGCTTGAGGACGTTTCGGGTCTTGCCGGCTCCCGAGGGGCCGATTACAAGTGCGTTGTTGTTGAGTCCCGTTTGGCGGGTGTCGCAGGAAAGCGTTCGATCCTTGGCGAGGATGGTGGACGATGCGGACTCAGATGCGGCGAGGCGGCTGGCGAGGTTAGACATGGGCGACCTCCTTGGTGGTCGAGAGGATTTCGTGGGCAAAGCCGAGCTCGACGGCGCGCTTGGCCGAAAGGTAGGTGTCTTTTGCAGTGAGGGACTGGATGCGCTTGGGCGTGAGGCCGCTGCGGTCCGAGAGGATTTGCGTGAGGGTCTTGCGGGTCTGCATGATACGCCGGCTGGTTTCCTGCAGCGCAAGTGCCGAGCCGCCTGCCCCCTGGGGGATCAGCGGGTCGTGAATCATGAGCTCTGCATGGGGCGCCATACGGCGATCGTCGCCGCCCATAAAGATTACGGCGCCCATGGACGCGGCGAATTCCAGGCAGACGGTGCGGATGGGGCACGATGCGAGGCGCATGGCGTCATAGATCGCAAGACCCGATCGCACGCTTCCGCCGGCGCTGGCGACAAATATGGTGATGGGGCGGCTGGGGTCGGTGGCATCGAGCAGGCGGATCTGCTGGCATAGGTCGTGGACCATCGGGGTTTCGATGTTTCCCATGACGGAGAGCTCGCGACGGGCGAGCATCTCATCGTAAATGCTGGTGAGCGTGATACCTCGGGCGGATTCACGCATGGTGAGGGGGCTGATGATGGGGGAATGATTGGTGTCCATGAGGACTCCTTTCTGTTGGTTGTGTTGTGGAATAGGATTGTTGCCCGCGGAGGGGCTGGCGGGCTACAGGGTTCGTCCGAGCCTGAGATCGAGTTCGGTTGTGGGGCAGGCTGCCTGTTCGTGCGGCTCGCAAGCGCCAAGGGCTCCAAAGCGATGGAGCGTTGCGGCGGGCGTGGTGTAGGGGAGCCGCAGCTGATGCTCGACAGGGGCACATCCGTCATTTTTGTAATGAGCCGCGTAGTACTGCGCGATGCTGGCGTTCATCTCGCTGCCATTGCGATGGCGCTCAAACTGGCGTCTGCAGGTCTCGATGATCTTTGCTACCGACTTGGGTGCCGTCGCGGGAACAAGGGCGAGATAGCCCTCAAATAGCTCGTTGATGCTCAGGAGGCACAGCAGGTCGATCAGCGTCCTTATGGCTGCTCCCTCGGCGGAAAAGTGCGCGGTCATGCGGTTATATCGGTTGCGGTCGACGATGGCCGCATGGGGTCTTGGAGTTTTCTGCCCCGTGGTCCCGGGCTTTTGCCGCGCCTGTGTATTGAGCTCGACGTTGCAGCGCTTGAGGCCGTCCAGCGGAAGGAACAGTGCGGTGCGCAGGGTGTTCCGCTTGCTTTCGAGTTCATGACGCTCGTCGGGTTCCCATTCGAGCTTGAGTTTCGTGTCGAGCGCCGTAAGCATATGGGCTAGGCAGCCTACGGTAAGAACGTACGAATCGTTGTCGCGTTTTGGGGCATAGGGGTCTGTCAGCTTGCGAATGTCGGGGTCGCCCATGATCTTTGTGCAGCGCTTCAGCAGTTGAGGGTGGTCGGCCGAGATCGTCGCGAGCGGTAGCGACGCGTAGTTCTTGATGGTCGCGGCGGCAAAGGCGGCGTCATATTCGTTTGCATATGCTCGCTCAATGCGGGCATCCAGAATGCTTTTCTTATCGCCGTCTTCAGCGTGGTGGTTTGTCATAGCTTCTCCAATCGGTTGATGTTCGTGCTGTTTGTTGATGTGTTGGTTGTCGTGAGTGATGTGCTTGCCGTGGGTGATGTGCTGACGTTGGGGTGCTATGCGGTTTTCAATGAGCCCGTGAGGCAGTTGCTGCAGGGGCGGGATGGAACGGCCCGTGCAAGGCGGAAGGCATCGTGCTCAAAATCGAGACAGCAATGCCCTGGGTGCCTCACATGTGGCAGTTACCTCATTAAGTTGTCATTGCGTTTGGGGTTGTACTTTGCCGATCTTCTTTCTCTTACACGCTGAAAACTGAAACTGAATATGCTCGATCAAACGATGACCACCGGAGCGGTCATCTTTAAAGTACGTTCGTTTTGCCGATTTGACAAGAACTAATTTTGAATTTTTTCTACGGGATGAAATGAGATTTGTGGAACGGTCGCGATTGGTGTCGCCAGCTTTGCATGTGGTGGCTCGGCGTTTGGGCTGGAACGACTGAGCCCCGAGATGGCGTCCCGTTCATGTTTGAGACAATATATGACTTTTTGCCCGTTGCAAACAGAGTCGCGGTGGGTGTTCTGTATGATGGCTCAGACAAGGTTGTTCAATGACAGGGAGGCATATATGGCAATCAAAGCCATCGCAATGGATATCGACGGTACGCTCACCAACGATCAGAAAGTGATTAGCCCGCGTACGCGCGAGAAGCTGCTCGCGGCGCAGGAGTCGGGCATTAAGCTCATCTTGGCTTCGGGTCGTCCCGCATGGGGGCTACATGCTCTGGCACAGGAGCTTGACCTCCAAAACCATGACGGTCTGCTAGTCGCTTTCAATGGCGCGCATGTTGTCGACGCTCAGACCGATGAGGTCCTTTTTGACCAGGCCATGCCGGCTGACGAGCTGCACCGTCTGATTGATCATCTGCAAAACTATGATGTGATCCCCATGATCTCGCTCGGTCGCGACTTGCATGTCGAGGACTCGTACCACTGCATGATTACGCTGCCGGATGGCTCGCAGAAAAACATTGTCAAATACGAGCGCGATGCCTGCGACCTTAAGATCCGCGAGGTCGAGAGCTTGCATGAGGTCGTGGACACTTATCCCGTGGACAAGCTGCTGACGGCGGGCGATCCGGCCTACCTGCAGGCACATTACGAGGAAATGTACGCGCCCTTTAAGCAGACGCTTTCGGGCATGTTTACGGCCGACTGGTACTTTGAGTACACGGCGCCCGGTATCGACAAGGCCCGTGCGCTCGAGGGTGCTCTGCCCAAGCTCGGCATCGATGCCAGCGAGGTCGTATCGTTTGGCGACGGCCAGAACGACAAGTCCATGATCGAGTGGGCTGGTACCGGCGTCGCCATGGGTAACGCTGTCGATGAAGTCAAGGCCGTGGCCCAGATGGTGACCGCCAACAACAACGAAGACGGTATCGCGGTGGCACTTGACCAGCTACTGGGTTAGAATCGCCGATAGTGCATGGTTCGGGCGTCCGCTTGCGGGCGCCCTTTTGTTAGGGAGGGTGCCGTGTCCGCATTTCCGTTCGACGCCGTTATCTTTGACATGGATGGCGTCATCGTCGATACCGAGTATTACTACCTGGGCGAGACTGCCGCGTTTGCCAAGGAGCTTGGGCTTAATCTGACTCAAGAGGAGTTGAATGGGCAGGTCGGTACCTCGCATCAGTTCTTCCTGCATATGCTGGTCGATTGGTTTGAGCGCGCCGGTAAGGGGCATTTCACTGGCGATGAAGCGTTGGCCCGTTGGGACGAATGGGCTCATAAGCGTCCGCGCGACTATCAGGCTTTGATTAACCCAGGCGCCGTGGATACGATTCGAGAGCTGCCGCGCCGTGGCGTTCGCGTGGCGCTTGCCAGCTCGTCTCCCATGGTTAGCATCGAGGAAGTGCTCAACGCATGCGGGCTGTCGGATGCCTTTGAGTATGTGGTGAGCGGCGAGCAGTTTAAGGAGAGCAAGCCCGAGCCCGACATCTACCTGCATGCGCTGGACCTGCTGGGGCTGCCCGCGAATCGCTGCTGCTGCGTCGAGGATTCGGTGCCTGGCATCACTGCCGGCAAGCGAGCCGGCCTGACAGTCATTGCCAAGCGCGAGGAGCGCTTTGGCTTTAGCCAGGATGCCGCGGACAAGATTATCGACCAGCTGCCGGAGCTGCTCACGCTTTCTTAGGAGCGCGGTAGTTGCGCGTTTTTCGGGTCTGATGAGTAAATAGCCAACATTTTGGTGCGACACCTAGCATACTTTAAGCTAATGCGGGCTTAAGGGCTTGTTGAATGCCCTTAAGCCCGTTTTAGAATTAATTGTGCTGGGAGAGGGTATATGCCACCGACTGAAGGGCCAACTGACGGTAAAGCAGCGATACCGCTGTACCAACAGGTTATTGATATCATCAAAAACGAAATCAACTCCGGCGCCTACAAGGCGGGCGCGCGGATACCCAACGAATTCGAATTGGCTGAGAGCTATAAAGTTGGCCGCGTTACCGTGCGACGCGCTATTGAGGAGCTCGTCCAGCAGGGCTATCTAACGAAGCGGCAGGGGAAAGGCACGTTTGTCAATGCCCCCAAGCTTAAGCGCAAGATTCGCCAGAAGGATGACGTCCAGAGTTTTTCGGACGCATGTCGCGTTAACGGAATGGAACCGGGGGCGTGTGTCATTTCGAGAAAGATACTGCCGGCGGATTCCACCGAAGCACAGTTCTTTGGTGTTCCCGTTGGAACTGACTTGATTTGCGTTGAGCGCGTGCGCACTGCCGATGGCGTCCCTGTCATGCTCGAGAACAACATATATGTTTACGAGGACAACGCCTATCTATCAACGGCACCTCTATCTAACCAATCCATTTTTGAGTTCGTGCGCAACCGGACGGGCCGCACGCCCGCGTTTACCGACCCGTGCACGCTCGAGATCGCGTGCGCGTCGCCCGAGGTCGCTCGACTGTTGGCAGTTCCCGTTGGCGAGCCCTTGTTTTATATGGAAGCCTTCTTTTTCGATGAGCAGCGGCGGCCGTTTATCATCGGTCGTCAGCGGATCGTTGGGTCTCGCTACGTTTTTGACATCTAGGACATTGCGAATGGAAACGCCCGGTGGATCATCTCACCGGGCGTTTCCATACCGTTCACGGCGCAAACGCAACCGTTCAACCGCGTTGCGGCAATCAGTTTGAAATTATCTTGATGAAGGAAAAAGCTGCTGGTAATCTATGGAACGTCATAGAACGTTTGCATTGTGCAAACGTTGAAGCGAGATGCGATGCAGTCTCGAGTTCTTTGGAGGTATCTATGTCAGATACGAAGGCGAAGAAGACAAACAGACGTTTTAAGTTCAAATTACCGCATGTCTATACGATCATGTTCTTGCTGATCGTTGTCTTTGCGGTCCTGACTTGGATCGTTCCCTCTGGTCAGTATCAGCGCAAGACGATTTCGACAGCGGCGGGCGAGCGTGAAGTCGCCGTTGCTGGAACCTATGAACAGGTCGATAAGAACTACACCGATTCCGAGACCGGCGAGACCATCAATCTGGGCCAGGATATCTTCGCGGTTCTGCAAGCGCCCACCAAGGGCATCCAGGAGGCTGCCGACGTCGTTGCGTTCGTCTTATTGATTGGCGGATCGTTCGCGATCATCACCAAGACCAACGCTTTGAATGCCGGCATGAGCCGTGTGATTAAAAAGCTCAAGAACAAGGACATCCTCATCATTCCCATCACGATGACATTGCTGTCCATTTGCGGCACTACGTTTGGTATGTCTGAGGAAGCCCTGCCGTTCTATGCCATCTTCATTCCCATCATGATGGGTATCGGTTATGACTCGATGACGGCATTCATCATCTGCTTCCTTGGTCCTAACCTGGGATATTGTGCTTCGACCATCGACCCGTTTAATGTTTTGATCGCCCAAGGCATCATTGGCATCGAGGGTAATCCGCAACTGTGGCTGCGCGCCGTTTCTTGGGTTATCTTCACTGCCGTCGGTATCGCATGGGCCATGCGCTACGCCATGCGCGTCAAGAAAAACCCCGAGTCGTCCATTGTGTACGAGGACGATAAGCTCAAGCGTATTGAGTTTTCCGTGACCGATGCCTCCATCGAGGAAGAGTTCACTATCCGTCAGAAGCTCGTGCTTATCGATTTTGCTTGCGGTATGGGCATTATCGTCTGGGGTCTTGTTACCCAGGGCTGGTACATGAATGAGATTTCCGCCGTGTTCCTTGGCATGGGCTTGCTTGCCGGTATCCTGGGCGGTCTTGACCAGCAGACAATCGCAGAGGAGTTCGTTAAGGGTCTCGCCGACTTTGCGTACGCTGCCATCGTTATCGGTATCGCTCGCGGTATTCTGGTCATCGCCGAGGGCGGCATGATCATCGACACCATCCTCCAGGCGCTCGCTACCGCGCTCGCCGGTGCACCCGCCGCCGTCTACACCACGTTTATGTATATCGTCCTTGGCCTGCTCTCTTTGCTGGTTCCCTCGAGTTCTGGCCTGGCGGCGCTCACCATGCCCGTTATGGGCCCCCTGACCGAGCTCATGGGCCTCAATCCCGAGGCAGCCGTCACCGCGCTCCAGTTTGCCAACCAGACCATCAACACCATCAGCCCCGTGGCGGGCATGACGGTCGCTGGCCTTGCCGTGGCTAGGATTTCGTTTGGCCAATGGTGGAAGACCATTTGGAAGTTCTTCATTTTCATGGTCGTCTTTGGCCTGATCGTAACGGCAATCTCTGGCATGCTTCCGGTGTAGGTGGTTGTGATGTCTGATCGTTTGACGGTACTGACGTCTAAGAGCGTCTTTACCGGTACGGGGGACCTGCCGTTTGAAGGTTTCGTAGCGGTCCGTGGCAATCGAATTGAGGCGGTTGGCGCCAAGTGCGAGGCGGCTTCGTATTTGACCCAGGCGGACGAGGTAGTTGACCTGGGCGACCGCACTGTCATGCCTGGCCTGATCGATGTGCATACCTTCTATACAGGTTGGGCGCTGCGGACGTTGGGTTCTGATCTGTCCGGCATCGCTGATGCCAAAGAGGCTGTGTCGCTCTTGCGTGCGTGGAAAGAAGATCATCCGGATTGCGCGGCGGTTTTTGGCCACAACCTACCCGAAACGTTGGCATCGGATGCCGAGAACGCAAATACGGCAGCTGTGTTTGACGATTGTTTTGGCGATATCCCCGTCGTCTGCTTTACATCGGGTGCGGAGACCTGCGTTCTCAATGCTGCCGCCAGTGCGCGATACGGCTTTACACCCCAGGCGTGCTATGCCGAGAAGATCTGGCGCATGATGAGCGATTTCCTCGCGCTGCCCGAGGTGCGTGCCGGGTATTCGGACTACATGAGCATGCTTAACGAGCGTGGCGTTACCGCCATCAAGGAAATGGCGTTTGATGACTACTACGGCTTTGCCGACGAAATGGCTCGCCGTGAGGAATCTGGTGAGCTGACGGTTCGCGTCTCTATGAGGTCGCAGCCGGTGGGCGCCGGTGCAAATCTGGCATATGCCCGCGAGGCGCGAGAGCGCTTCCGGGGACCGTTCGTTCGTTTTTCTGGCTTCAACCGTATGACCGATCGCGGCGTATGGGCGGGGCTTGCCGAGATGATAGACCCCTATGAGGACTCGGCCGATGCGGGCGCTGCCGGCAAGACGGTCGTCGAGGAGCCAGAGTGGGATCTGATTGAGAACGAGCTGCGTGCAATTGATGCTGACGGCTTCCGATATTCCTTGCATTGCCAGGGCGATGGCGCCGTTCGTCGCACCGTGGCGCTCTATGCCTCGCTGCCTCGAGACGAGCATGGACGGATGCTTCGCCGCCATGCGATTACCGATCTCGAGAACTCTGACCCGACCGACCTTGTCGAGTTTGGCAAGTTAGGTGGAATTTGCGAGGTCTATCCGCAGATTCTGACGCTGGACCGGCGCGAGGATTGCCTGTCGATGATGCGTCGACAAATTGGCGAGACGCGACTTTTGCACAGCTGGAATCGCCGCGGCATGGAAGATTCCGGATGCACAGTGTGCTGTGGCACTGATTTGCCGCTGTTGATTCCGAGCTTGGGCGAGTCAATCTACAGCGCGTGCGGCGGATTCTTCGCCGACGGACTGCCCGTGAATGAGGTCAACACGCTGACGCTTGTCGAGCTCTTGCGCGCTTGGACTGCCGGGGGCGCGTACGATCTGATGCGCGAGGACGAGCTGGGTACGCTTGAGGTTGGCAAGCTTGCCGATATCTGCGTGCTCGATCGGGATGTGTTCGACCTCGATTATCGCGACGCACGCGATCTTGCGGTTGATATGACGATGTCGGACGGACAAATCGTGTTCGATCGAAATAAGGAGGCATAAGATGTCTGAATCCAAACCGACGCTGCGCCGCGAGCAGATTGCGGGCATGAATATCCACTACATCATGTGGTCGCTCGATTACTTCCTTGATGTGCAGCAGCGTTTGGGCTTTGAGTCCATTGAGCTGTGGTGTGCGGAGCCGCATGTGACACTCGACCACACGGGCTACTTTGAGGCTGAGGTCCTGGCGAAAAAGGCTGCAGACCGTGGGCTTAGGTATCGTACTCTGTGCCCCGAGAATGTTGTCTATCCTTGGCAGTACTGCGCACGCAAACCGCTGCATGAACAGCGCAGCCTGGCGTACTTTAAGCACGGCATTGAGCTTGCCGAGGTACTTGGGTGCGACCGTATGTCCATCAACTCGGGCTGGGGCGACTGGGACGAGGACCGCGAGGAAGCCTGGAAGCGCAGCCGCGAGCACTTGTCCATTCTGGCGGAGTATGCCGGCGAGCACGGTCTGGTGCTTACGATGGAAAGCCTGCGTCCCGAGGAGAGCAACCTTGTGACGACGGTTTCCGATGCGAAGCGCATGATTGACGAGGTCGCGAGCCCGTACTTACAGCCCATGGTTGATACAACCGCGATGGGCGTTGCAGGCGAGACGCTCGAGGACTGGTTTGCCGCCTTTGGTGATGGGGCAATTCACGAGATGCACTTTATCGACGGTGACCCGTATGGCCATCTGGTGTGGGGCGATGGCAAGCACGATATGGACGCCTTCGTCGCCACGCTCAACGCCCATGGTTTCGACGGCATGCTGGGCCAGGAAATCACGGACGGTCGTTACTACGATGACCCGGCGGCGGCAGATGCCAAGAACATGGCCGCATTCGAGAAATATCTGATTGACTAAAACAACCATCGGCCACACAACCAACGTCATTGATTGCGGGCCAAACAAGAAAGGAACTGGATATGAACGCACACGATCTGATCAAAGAGGCAATTGCCGAGAAGGGCAAGTTCGACAGCGTCTACTGGATTGCTTGCGGTGGCTCCATGATCGATTTGATCCCGGCTCATGAGCTTCTGCAGCGCGAGGCAACCACCTTCACTTCGTATATCTATACGGCTCGCGAGTTCGATATCATGCGTCCGCGTCGTCTGGGCGAGAAGTCCCTGGTCATCGCTTGTAGCCACAGCGGCAATACCCCCGAGGTCGTCGAGGGCTGCGAGATTGCCCTTGCTGCTGGCGCTACGGTGATCGCCCAGACCGACAACGCTGGATCCAAGATTGACTCCGGCAAGTGGACCACGTGGGTCTACCCATGGGGCGAGGGCGTGCCGCAGGCCGAGGTCCCCGCTGGCATTTCGCTGTCGCTTGCGGCAGAGCTGCTCGATCAGCAGGAGGGCTACGCCGATCTTGCCGATATGTATGCCGGTATCGCCGAGATGGATAAGATTCTTCCCCCGGCACGCGAGAAGGTAAATGCCGAGCTGGGCGATCGCTTTGCCAAGCTTTGCCAGGAGCACGAGTTCTTCTATATTCTGGGCAGCGGTCCCAACTTTAGCCAGACCTACGGTTTCGCTATCTGCTCTCTTATGGAGATGCAGTGGCAGCACTGCAGCTACATTCACTCTGCCGAGTACTTCCATGGCCCCTTCGAGGCTACTCAGGATGGCGTTTTTTACTTCCTGCAGATGGGCTCCAGCGAGTGCCGTGCTATGGACGAGCGCGCCCTGGCGTTCCTTAAGACGCATACCGATACGCTGATGGTGCTCGATGCCAAGGAGTACGGTATGGAAGCCGTGCCGGCGAGCGTCCGTGCCTATCTGGACCCGGTGCTGTTCTACGCCATGAACTGCGAGCTGCGTGCCGCACGCGGCAAGGTGTTTGACCATGATCCCGATTTCCGTCGCTACATGGGCGTCGTCGAGTACTAGAAGGATAAATACCATGGCATTTAACGTTAACGCGCTCGGATTTGGCGACAACGTCGTCGATCGCTACGAGCATATCCACACCATGTATCCTGGCGGCAATGCGGTGAACTTCGCCGTTTATGCCAAGAAATGCGGTGCCGCACGCTCTGCATACATGGGCATTTTTGGCAATGACGCCGCTGCCGAGCATGTCATTGCAAGCCTCGAGGATGAGGGTATCGAGCTTGACAAGTGCGAGCAGATGATTGGCGAGAACGGAGCGGCTCGCGTGACCGTCGTTGACGGTGACCGTGTCTTCCTCGGCTCCAACGAGGGCGGTATCCGTGGCGATGCGCGCTATGTCCTCGATCGCTTTGACCTTTCGTACATGAAGCAGTTCGATGTGGTTCATTCGGGCAACTATTGCTTTACCGAGCGCGAGCTGCCCAAGCTGAAGGCTGCGGGCGTCACGGTCTCTTTTGACTTTTCGGACGACTCCACCGACGAGTACTACGAGCAGATTGCGCCCTACGTCGATTTTGCTTTCTTTAGTGCGGCGGATGCCGCGAGTGAGGACGAGATTCGCGAGCGTCTGGCATGGGTGAAGGGCCTGGGTCCGCGTTTTGTGTCGGCTACGGCGGGCGCCGAGGGCTGCATTGCTTACGACGGCGAGCGTTATTACCGCCAGCTGGCTAAACCGGTAACGGACATGAAGGACACCATGGGGGCGGGCGACTCGTTCCTCACCTCGTTTTTGATGTGCTATCTCGATTCCGCCAAGCGTGGTGAGGATGGCGCCGAGGCCATCGAGCGCGCGCTCGACTTTGCTGCCGGGTTTGCCTCGACCGTGTGCGGTATGGAAGGTTCTTGGGGCCACGGGGCGCCAATCGTCGAATAGCTTAAGAAAGCGTACGGCGGTCTGGCTATGAGGCCTTGGACAGCCGATGCAAAACAATAAGCGAAACGCGAAAAGGGGGCTCGCCATGTGGTGGGTCCCCTTTTGAGCATTGGAGAAGACCATGGGTATTAAAGCGTGTGCGGCTGGTTTTTGCTGCGCGGACGTCTATCAAAACATCGGCGTGTTCTATCCGACTGGTAACGGCATTGACTGGGGTATCCATCTTGCACGAATGGGCGTTTCGGTATCCGCCGTGTCGGTTGTCGGCAAGGACGAGTACGGAGACAAGATGAGAGAGGCGCTGGCCGCTGAGGGGTTTGATATCTCTCATCTGCGGGTGGAGGATGGCGACACCTCGGTGATGCTCATGGCATTGAAAGACGGCGTCGATCGCGTGCATCTCGAGGCAATCGATGGCGTAATGGAGACATATCGTCCGAATGAAGACGACCGGGCGTTTATCCTAGAGCACGACATCATTCACACCGACCTGTTTGGCAATTGTTTGGACCTCCTGCCCGAATGGCATGATGCGGGCAAGACGGTGGTTATGGACTTCTCGGTGTTCAGCCAGGATCCCGAATATGCATGCGAGGCTCATTTTCCTTACGTAGACTATGCGTTCATGTCGTTTGAAGAGGACACTCCGGAGCTGCGAGACTGGGTACGCCACGTGCAGGAATTGGGACCGCGCGTTGCGGTTGCCACGCTTGGCGAGAAGGGAAGCATTGCCTATGACGGTGAGCGCTTCTATGAGTGCGGGATCGTACCGGCGGAGAAGGTCGTTAATACCGTGGGTGCCGGCGACTCGTATATTGCCGGGTTTACCAAGGGCGTGATCGATGGCCTTGATATTCCGGCGTGTATGAAGGCGGGCGCTGAGCTGTCGTCCCGAGTGATTGGTTCGTTTGAGCCGTACTAGGGTTAAATGCCTGGAAAGGAGTACGAAATGGTTATCGACATGTTGGTCCATCCTATGCTCTACGGCGAGATCTGTACGCCGGGTGATGAGCCTGATGGATTCGGTTTTTGGTCACGAGAATATGGTATGGGGCATATGGGCCCCATGGATTGGGATGAGCTTCAAGTCGAGATGGACGTCTGCGACGTGCAGAAGAGTGTGCTCATGCCGCTCGATGTAACCACGGCATGCGGAGGGCATTTTGGCACCAATGACCAGATTGCCATGCTGGTTGCCGCGCACCCCGATCGTCTGTGGGGATTTGCGAGCGTAGATCCGCAGGTGAGCGGTGCCGCAGACGAATTGGAGCGCGCCTTTACCGAGTTGGGGGCAAAGGGGCTTTGTCTGCATCCGGCAAAGCAGGGTTTTGCCCCCGATGATGCTGTGGCCGAGCCGCTTTACGAGCTGTGCGAGCGCTATAACAAGCCGGTGGTTTTCCATGCCGGTATGTCTTGGGAGCCTGGCGCAGAGCTCTCGCGCAGTAACCCGCTTGCATTTGAGCACACAATCGCAACGCATCCAAATGTGCGCTTTAGTTTGACCCACTTTGGCTGGCCCTGGGTGCGCGAGACCGTGGCGATGCTGCTCAAGTATCCCAACTGCTACACGGACACCTCTATCACTTACATCGATTCGCCCGAGGAGATGATGCAGCGTCTTTTCACGGTCGATATGGGGCCGCTGTGGTATGAGCGCGCGCTATCGCATCAAGTGATGTTCGCCAGCAATACGCCGCGCTTCCGTGCATTCAAACTCAAGCGGGCGCTCGATACCGTGCCCATGCGCGACGATGCGCGAGAAAGGCTCTACTGGGGTAATGCCCTGCGTTTTCTTGAAGGGGATGAGTAAACATGGTGACGCTCGAGACATTGAGCTATCTATCGACTGCTCCGGACCAGTTCATCGATATTACCGAAGACGTGCACGCTGCCATCGAACGCAGCTCGGTGACCAATGGCTTGGCAGCGATTATTTTGTCGCATACGACCTGTGGAATCGTGGTAAACGAGGGGCTGCCCTGCGTGGAGACGGATCTTATGGAGACGCTTGATCGCATCGCCCCACTCGACGCCCCCTATGCGCATGCACACTTCCTGCCGAGCTATGGAGCCACCGGCAACAACTCCTGTGGGCATATCAAGAGCATGATTTGTGGAAACAGTTGCTTCTTTCCCGTCCAAGATGGCCACATCGTGTGCGGAGGTGCCCAGAACATCTATCTTGCGGAGTTTGACGGTCCTCAGAAGCGAAAAGTGTACGTCGAGGTGCTGGGGGAATAACGTTCCTGCAATAACCCTATGAAGGAGCATGTTATGTCGTTTCTAACCTCGATGTTCAAGACCGAAAAGCCGGTTATCGGAATGCTGCACCTGCGTCCTCTGCCGGGCGATCCACTGTATTACCCGGGCGGAAGCGTGTCGCAGGTCGTGGAAGCCGCCAAGCGCGATCTCGAGGCGTTGCAGCAGGGCGGTGTCGATGGCATTTTGATTACCAATGAGCTCTCGATGCCCTATGAGCAGCACGTTTCTCCCTCAACTCTTGCATCGATGGGCTATGTAATCGGGGCTCTGTCCCATGATCTGTCGACTCCTTGGGGAGCTGAGGCTATTTACGATGGTGATGCCACAATCGAGCTGTGCGCTGCCGTCGACGCGCAGTTCACGCGCTGCAATTTTTGCGGTGCCTGGGCCGGTGATCTTGGGCTGATTAACCGAGATT
This sequence comes from uncultured Collinsella sp., assembly GCA_900550785.1. Lineage (GTDB taxonomy): Bacteria > Actinomycetota > Coriobacteriia > Coriobacteriales > Coriobacteriaceae > Collinsella. The sequence continues at coordinate 15,020 of URTL01000021.1, forward strand.
TCGCTCACACCATGCGTCGCAAGGCGGCGCTGCGCCTGGACGATCTCAAGCTTTTTCACTTCATCACGAGCGAGGGGGAGGTTTATCTCAACGACCGCACGACTGCGGACATTGCCGATTCACTTCTCTTTAATTGCCTTCCGGATGCGATGGTCATCGGCGGTTCGGCTGCCGGTCGTGGCGCTTCGGGCGAGCTTGCCGATGAAGTCCGCGAGCGTGTTGGCGAAGTACCCGTGGTATGTGGCACCGGTTGTCGCGAAAATACCGTGGCTGACGTATTTGCTCACTACGATGGCGCGTTTGTCGGCACCTGCTTAAAGCGCGACGGAAAGCTGGATGCCCCGGTTGATGTTGAGCGGGTAGCTCGTTTTATGGCTGCCGCTCGTACGGCGCGAGGGGAGTAGGCACCTATGGCGTTCTATCTGGGTATTGATATTGGGACAAGCGCCTCTAAAGGCGTTTTAATCGATGATCGATGCAACATCATTTGCCAGGCCTCTTGTGGACACGAGACGGAGAACCCGCGTGATGGATGGTACCAGCATGATGCGGAGGCAGTTTGGTGGGGCGATTTTTGCCGCTTGTCGCGCGAGCTGGTGGTGCGATCGGGGGTTAACGCGGCACAGATCGGATGCGTGGGCCTTTCCGCATTGGGTTGCGACTGTGTACCGGTCGACACCGAGTGCAACGCGCTAGCGCCCGCGATTTTGTACGGAGTCGATGCACGTTCGAAGCCGCAGATCGACGAGCTTCTTTCCGAATATGGGTCAGATCGCGCACGCGAGCTTTTCGGGCATGATCCCTGTTCGTCAGATATTGCTCCCAAGATCTTGTGGTTTAAGGAGAATATGCCCGAGGTGCACGAACGTGCCGCGAAGTTCCTGACGGCGTCATCGTTTCTGTGCGCGAAGTTGACGGGGCGTTTTACGGTGGACCGTTATTTGGCGGAGGATTTTCTTCCCCTATACGACCGCTTCACTTGGAAGGTTGATGCTCGGGAATGTGCTCGTTTCTGCCGGCCTGACCAGATGGCGGAGGTAATGTCGGCTACCGATATTGCCGGGGTGATTACTCAGCGTGCGGCTGAGGCGACGGGGCTCGCGGCAGGGACACCTGTCTTAGTGGGAACGGGCGACTCTGGTGCCGAGGCCATTTCGACGGGTGTATTTCGTCCCGGCGATATGATGGTTCAGTTGGGGAGTACGGCGTATTTCATCTATCTAGCTGATCATATGGTCGATGATGCCCGCCTGTGGCCAGGGACGTTTATCATTCCCGGAACTTACGGGATCTGCGCGGGGACCAATACGGCGGGTGCGCTCACATCGTGGCTGCGCCAAGAGCTGTATCGCGACGCCGTGGAGGCCGAGGGCCACGGTGGCCCCGATGCATATTCGGTTATGGCGCATGATGCCGCCGGTGTGGCGCCGGGTGCCGATGGGCTCCTGTGTCTGCCGTACTTTGCGGGGGAGCGCACTCCGCTCAACGATCCCGAGGCGCGTGGCGTCTTCTTTGGCCTGACCGGAAGGCATACGCGAGCCCATATGGTTCGTGCCGCCTTGGAAGGCGTCGCGTATACCGTTGCATCCCATGTCGACATTATCGAGCGAGAACATGGACTGCCAATTGGGCGCATTATGCTTGTCGGAGGTGGAACCAAGAATCCAGTTTGGATGCAGGCTATCGCCGACGTATGTGGGCGCGAGGTCTCGGTTGCCAAGGTTACGGTGGGCGCATGCTTCGGTGATGCCATCATGGCAGCTCTCGCAGGTGGCGCCTATGCATCATGGGATGAGCTCGCCCAAGTCCTTGGCGTTGCGCAAACAATCGTGCCTGATATGACTGCCCACGAGTTATATGCGTCGCGCCGTCATATCTTTGACGAATTGTATGCACGCAACCGTGATCTCATGCACGAATTGGTGTAATGCTGCCGAATTGTACTGTCTTCCAAAATAGGGACTGCGTTGTGCGATTTGCATGCCCCTTGGCATTTTTGCCCACAGGGGTTAGCGAAGGTCAAAAACAGAGTGCGCATTTGCTAAAACTGCCGACTCGATGCGCTTTGCGTCACAGTTTTTGAGTGAGACGATGCGCATCGAGGTCCTTGCGAGCGATCTGATGAGCGACTGCGCGCTTGTTTCTGTGTTTGGTTCGGCTGGCGCATCGGTCTCGAGCAGTAGACGGTCGAGTGGAATCTGCCGGGCATATTCGCGACCGCGCTTGGTGGCGAGCATACGCTCGTTCACGGAAAAATAGCAGTTTGCGTTTCGCGCGCGGGCGAGTTCGTTCGAAGTGCCGCTAAACCAGTGGAAGATGATAGCGGGGGAGTCGGGGTTTGGGATGAGTAGTCCATGCGATTCGAGGACGTCCAGTACGGCTCCTGCCGAACGAACGGCGTGAATTGATATCACGCGCCCGGTAAGAGGATGCTGCACGAGCGTATCGCAGAGCCGGTCAAATGCCTGTATTTGTAGCGGCTCACTTCCGGCAAAGCGTGCGGAAAAGTCGAGTCCCACCTCGCCGATGTAGCACTCTTGGGCAGCAACTTCGCAAAGCAGATCGACTTCGGCAGGACCGCAGCGGCCGTCGGCGAGCCACCAGGGGTGGAGCCCAACGCCAGCGATGATGCCTGGTAGGCGACGGGCGCGCTCGTTTGCGGCCGAAAAGTCGCGTGGGTCGACCCCGCAGTCAAAGAGCCCCAGACCCAACGCCGCCGACTCACTGGCTGCAGCATCGGGGCCGAGCATCAAATCAAGATGACAATGCGTGTCAAAGAATTGCGGTTCCATCGCAGGACATCCTGCTAGTCCAGGCGTTGGCCGTCGGCGCGTACGCGCTCGGTGCCGCGCCCGCTGATCTGACGGATAACCTCGCCGGCGATCATCTGGCCCATGATGGGCGGCATAAAGCTGGCGGTTCCCAGCTCGGTGCGCTCGTGGATGTTGGAAGGGTCGCGGGGCTGTGTCTTAACCGATTCCTCGCAGCTAAACAGTACGTGCAGGCTCTTGATGCCGCGCTTCTTGCATTCTTTGCGCATAATGCGGCTCATGGGGTCACGTACCGTATCGAAGATGTCGGCAAAGCGGAGGCACTCGGGATGGAGCTTGTTGGCCCCGCCCATGGAGCTAACCAAACGAATGTCGTGGTCCTGAGCATATTTGGCAATGGTGAGCTTGGCCGAGATGGTGTCGATGGCGTCGACGACGTAGTCGAGCTTGCCGTCCGTCTGCTCCAAAACGCTCGCGAAGAACTCGTCGATGTTGTCGCTCAGCAGGTATTCGGTGCGTTTGATAACGGTGGCGGCGGGATTAATGTCGTGGATCATGGCTTCCATAACATCGACCTTGCGCTTGCCGATGGTGCTGTGAAAGGCGATAGCCTGGCGATTGATATTGCTGGGCGCGACGATGTCCTTGTCCAGAATGACGAAATGACCAATGCCGCCGCGGGCGAGCGCCTCGCAGCAATTGGACCCCACACCTCCGCAGCCGAGCATCAGCACCGTAGCATCGGCGAGCTTATCGAGTGCCTCGCGGCCCATGATGATCTCGAGCTTGGTGTCGCGTGTCTCGACGAGAGCGGCAGCGGTTTCGGTCATAGACATCCTCCGATGGGGAAGCGAATCGTGTTTTAGCTATCGTCATTATAGGTAATCGCCATAGGTTGCGATGGCGTTTACTTTGATGTGGTTTGAAGCATTGCGATTAGATAATTAGACAAACATCTAAATATCGAGTATAGTGTGCGCGTCATGAGAGATGATGAGAGGAGGTCTTATGCCGGGAGAGGGTTTTAAGGCGCTGGCCGATCCTACACGGCGTCACATTTTGGAACTGCTGCGCGAGGGCAATTGCACGGCCGGGGAGCTTGCCGAGCATTTTGACATCAGCAAGCCGTCATTGAGCCATCACTTGGCGACGCTCAAAAACGCCGGGTTGGTGACCGACGAGCGCCATGGCCAAAACATCGTATACAGCTTAAACACCACCGTCATGCAGGACTTGATCGGTTGGTTTATGGGCTTTACAAACACGGAAGGTGATAAGGATGAATAACGAAAACAAGGGCATTCACGCCACGGGGGTATCGCGGCGTGTGTGGATTGCGCTGATCGCTCTGTGCGTCGCCAATGTCGTAGTGCACCTCATAGTGATGCCGAGCTTGCCTGCGCAGATTCCCACGCACTGGGGAGCGAACGGCGCCGTCGACGGTTGGGGCCCTAGCTGGATGGCCTCCGCGCTCGGCGTGCTGCCTCTGGCACTTCTTGCAATGTTCCGCGTGGTGCCGCACATCGATCCCAAAGGTGAGGCATATCGAACCTCGGGCAAGTTCTATCAGGGCTTCGTAATCGCCTTTACCTTGTTCATGTGTGCCGTAAGCTGGCTGGGAGAGCTTACGGTCTGGGGCGTGGTGCCGGCGGTCGGTTCGGTCAACGTGCTGATTTCCGGTGCTATCGGTTTGCTGTTCATCGGCGTAGGCAACTACTTGCCGCGTGTGAAGCAGAACTATACGCTCGGTATCAAGACACCTTGGGCGCTTGCCGATCCCGAGAACTGGCGCCGTACGCAGCGTTTTGGCGGCGCCTGCTTTATGGTGCTGGGTATTGGCCTGATTGTGATGGGCGTGGCAGGCAGCGTGCTTTCGAGTGAAGTCGTCGCCGCGGTGATTGCGGTTCTGGCGTTTGGTTCGGTTGGAGCCGTCTACGTCTACTCGTATCTGTTGTGGCGCAAATCGCAGCGAGCCGCTCGTTAAGGTTGCGGAAAACTAGCGTACGCAGTTCATAGTATGTTCCGGGGGACTTTTCCCAGGTAGTATTAGGGGCGTGGGCAACCATGCCCCTTTTTCGTTAAGTTTCAGAGCTGGTTTCCTCATTTCGTTTCCACTAAAGCGAATCAAGAATAGGGAAACAGCAGGTAGAAAGGATAGAACAGACATATGGCGGAGTTTATCTACCAGATGTATCAGGCTCGCAAGGCCCATGGCGACAAGGTAATCCTTGACGACGTGACCCTGAGCTTCTACCCCGGTGCCAAGATCGGCGTCGTGGGCCCCAATGGTATGGGCAAGTCGACCCTGCTCAAGATCATGGCCGGCATCGAGGAGGTCTCCAACGGCGATGCCAAGCTCACCCCCGGCTACACCGTGGGTATCCTGCAGCAGGAGCAGCCGCTCGACG
>URTL01000022.1 GCA_900550785.1 uncultured Collinsella sp.
CCGGAGCCGTTCTTGCCGTTCGTGTCATAGCCCTCGACGATGCCACCGATCAAGAAGCTCGGATCCAGACCCATGCGGTCGAGCATGGTGGCGCACATCGAAGACGTGGTGGTCTTGCCATGCGTGCCGGCAACAGCGACGGTGGTGTAGCCGTGGCCCAAAGCAGAGAGCATCTTGGCACGGGGCCACACGGGAATACCAAGCTCGCGAGCGCGCACGAGTTCAGGGTTGGACTCCGGAATAGCGGTGGAGACAACAACCACGTCGGGCTTGACCTCGTCGATCGTGGCGGCCTCATGGCCCACATGCACCTTCACACCAGCGCGGGTAAGCTGGCGGATATAACGTGACGTCTTAAGGTCGGAGCCGGTAACGGCATAACCGCGCTCGTGAAGAACGAGGGCGATGCCGCTCATGCCGGCGCCGCCGATACCGATAAAGTGGGCGCTCTTAAACTCGGGCGCGGAGGTTGCAGTCTGGGAATCAGCCATGTGCTCGTGTACTCCTTGCGTAAACACTGCCTGTAACCCGTTAACTGTACCGCACCTACCGCATCAGCGCGAGGGCGACCGACGATATCCCGTCTAACTAACGCAAACCCTCTACCGTATCCGCCAGAAGAGCGGCGGCCCTATCCTGAGCCAGACCACGCGCCGCCTGACGCATGGCGTCGCGTGCCGCCGCGTCATCGACCAGGTGCAGCAGCTCATCGGCAAAGGCAGAACCGTCGATATCGGCATCGGCGCAGAGCACGCCGGCCCCGGCGTCGACCAGATAACGAGCATTGGTGGTTTGGTGGTCGGCCGTCGCATGCGGATACGGCACGAGCACCGAGGGCACGGCGAGCGCAGCGATCTCGGCCACGCTCGATGCGCCCGAACGCGAGAGCACCAAATCGGCAGCAGCCAGCATATCGCCCATGTTGTCGATGTAAGGCTGGACGCGGTAACGCTTCGCTTCCTCGGGCGTCAGCGCCAAAGCGCGCTCGGTCTCCTCAAAGCCGTCGGCACCCGTCGAATGCAACACATAGAGGTTCTTGCGCGAAAGCAGCTCGTTTTTGAGCGAAACCACGCGCTCGTTGAGGTGCTGGGCGCCAAGTGAACCGCCAAAGACGAGCAGCAGCGTAGCGTCCTCGGGAACGCCAAGTGCCTTGCGGCCGCGAGCGCGATCGCCCTCGATCACCGAGCGACGTACGGGGTTGCCGGTCATGAGCACGTGGTCAGGGTCACCTTCGCGCTCAAAGACCGAACGCGCTGCCGGCACCGAGATGCACACGCGGGCGGCGTGGGAGTTCATCATCTTGTTGGCCAGGCCCGGAACAGAGTTCTGCTCATGCAGCAGATACGGAACGCCCGCGCCCTTGCACCACCCCAGCAGCGGAACCTCGACATAGGCACCAAAACCAATGGCGGCATCGGGCTTGCCGACCTTTGAGAAATGACTGGCGAGCGCACGCTTGGCTTTGTAGACACGCCACAGCGAGGTCAGCGCCGTCCAAGGACGGGAGCGGTCGAAGCCCGTGACCGTAATGGGCACAAAATCAAACCCAGCCTCGGGGACCAGACGACCCTCGAGCTTGCGCGACTGGCCCACGAACACAACGTGGTGGCCACGGTCACGCAGCTCTTCGGCCAAGGCGAGCGCGGGGTTGATGTGTCCTGCCGTGCCGCCGGCTGCAATAGCAACGGTCATTTTATCGGTCATGGTAGTCCCTTCGTACACGCGGTCCCTGGTCGTCGGTACGCAGACGCGCCGACGGGTCCGAGTTCAAATCGATTCGATTATATCCGCCGCCCGCATTGCGAGGAGTGGGGCGCTGAGGACGACCTTGCGGCACCGTTCGCTGACGCGGGCGGGCTGCCGGCTCGGTCGCAGAGCCATCCAGGACGGTAAAACCGTTACTCGAAGATCGCTCGCCGCGCACGTGGGGCAAGCCGGCGGTACTCTCATCCATAACGGCAAAGCTCTCACGGCGGCGGTCATACTCATCGCGGCGGGCGCTCTCGTACGAAACGCGCAGGATCAACCCGGCAAGCATGAGCGACACAATAATCGACGAACCGCCGTAGCTAATAAACGGCAACGGTTTGCCCGTCATGGGAAACACGTTGAGGATGCCCAGCGCGTTAATCAAAAACTGCACCGCGAGAATGACCGCGGAGCCAGACGCCATAAGCGCGCCCCGACGATCGGTCGCCTGCTCGGCAATGCGAAACGCCGAGTAGATCAGAATCGCAAACACCAAGAAGAACAGCACGGTTCCGACAAAACCAACTTCCTCGCCAATGATGGCCAGGATGTAGTCATTGTGCGCCTCGGGCAGATACGAGTACTTCATGGTTGAGTTGCCGATGCCACGGCCGAACAGACCGCCCGAGGCAAAGGCCATGATGGCAAGCGTGGCCTGATAGCCGTCACCATACTCGTCGGCCCAAGGGTTCAAGGCAACCTGAATACGCACCATACGGTACGGCTCTGCGACAAGCGCAATCACGATCACGAGAATGCCGAAGATTAGCACGCCGATGATAAATCTGGGGTCGAGACCCGCAAACAACGCCATGCACATGAGGGTCAACAGGATGATCAGGACAGTACCGAAATCGGGCTGGATAAAGATCAGAAAGAGCGAAATGCCCAGGTAGATGCCCATCTTGCGAAGGAATTCGTTGATGTTGCCACCGGGCGAAAAGAAGCGATCAAGCATGATGGCCGAATACGCAATGGCAAATGGCTTTAAAAACTCGGAAGGCTGGAACTGAATACCGGCGATGTTGAGCCAGCGCGTGGCGCCGCGGCTGCCGCTGCCCACCAAGAACACCAGAAGCAGTAGCCCTATCATGCCGATAAGGAAGATCCTGAGCACATCCTCCCCAAACCAGCTGTCCGGCAAAACGCGCACGATGGCAACCATAGCCAGCACGCCAACTCCGGCAAACGCGGCTTGTCGAAACAGAAAAAACGTCGCCGAGCCATTCTCGTGCAGCGCCTCGACCGAAGACGCCGAGTACACCATCAGCAGGCCAAAGCATACCAAGGTAAACAAGCAGGCCATGAATATCAAACGGGGGCGCATGATACGGGCGGGAACGCCGGCAATATAGCGTTCGCTAAACGACTGCCCGCCGCGGCTGGAACGCGGTGTGGTGCGACGTGAGGAAGCACGGTCCGAGTCGGGCCTCCTCATACCTTGTCGGGGGCTCTCCTCTCTCACCGCAACCCCTATTCCATTTGTGATTTCGCTGTAGCGGCAAGCTGAGCCACGTAGTCCTTAAACACGCGGCCGCGCTCCTCATAGCCCGAGAACTCATCGAACGAAGAGCAGGCAGGAGAAAGTAAGATCACGTCACCACGGCTCGAAAGCGAACGGGCAACGTCCACGGCGTCGCGCAGGTCATCCGCCTGGGCGATATCCACATCGCCATCGACATCAGCCTCGTCCATAGCGGCGGTGAAGCGCTCGCGCGCATCGCCAAAGCAGACGACCGAGCGCACGTTGTCCATAACGACGCGCGCGAAGTCCGTGAGCGGAGTGCCCTTATCGTGGCCGCCGAGCAGCAAGATCACGTCGTCATCGGGAAATGCCGTCAGTGCCTTCTCGACCGCATCGGTGTTAGTCGCCTTGGAATCGTTGACGTAGCGCACGCCGTCAATCTCGCCACACGGCTCCACGCGGTGCTCGAGCGGCTGGAACGAGGCAAGACCGCGGCAGACACCATCGACATCGGCACCGACCGCCAAGGCAGCCGTGGCAGCGCACAGGGCATTGATAACATTGTGATGGCCCGAGATCTTGAGCTCGGATGTAGCGATGAGCGGGGTCTCGACGCCCTTCAGACGCACGATCATCTTGCCATCGCGCACAAAGGCGGCATCCTCGCCCTCAGGCTCGTCAAAGGCAACCTTGCAGATGCGACGACCCGGCGTGTAGATGTACTCATCGAACTCGTGAATGCCGGCGTCTTCGACGTCGACAACCACCAGATCGTCATCGACCATATTGTCAAACAGTTTGATCTTGGCAAGCGCATAGTTCTTATGGCTCTTATGCCAGCCCAAGTGGTCGGGAGTGATGTTGAGCAGCACCGCCACGCGAGGATGAAGCTCGGCGGTCGTAGCAATCTGATAACTCGACAGCTCGGCCACAAACCACTCATTATGTGCGCGGCCGTCGATCTCGTTCACGGGCGGCTCACCGATATTGCCGACGGCCACGCTGGCTTCACCGGCGGCCTTGAGCAGATAATCAGTCAGCGACGTGGTAGTTGTCTTGCCGTTGGTGCCCGTGATGGCAATCCAGTTATCGGGCGACAGGCGATAGGCAAACTCGGGCTCACCCATAATCTGGGCGGCATGCTCGCGCCCGGCCTTAAAGAAGCCCGAGAACTCCGAGATGCCCGGGCACGTCACGCATACGTCATAGGCGCCCTCGACCTGTTCGGTCCCATAGACAAACGACGCACCAGCAGCCTCGAGCGCACGCGTGGCGTCATTGGGCTCAGAGGTGCCGCCGCCATACACGGTAACGGCGCTTACGCGCTCGGGATGTGCCAGCGCCCAGCGGGCGACATCGAGACCGGATTTGCCCTGACCCAAAACGAGCAGGCTAAAGACATCAGCAAGAGGCATGAAAGACCACTATCCCAACTGGAAGAACAAAGCAAGGCCAACGGCACCAAAGGCCGCAGCGATAATCCAAAAACGGATGACGACCTTGGTCTCGGCCCAGCCCTTCTTTTCGAAATGATGATGGATGGGCGCCATAAGGAAGACGCGCTTGTGCGTAAAGTGGAAGTAGACAACCTGAATCATGACCGACAGGGTCTCAACGATAAACAGGCCGCCGATGATGAGGGAGACGACCTCGGTGTTGGTCATGATGGACGTGCAGGCAAACGCGGCGCCCAGGGCAAGCGAGCCGGTATCGCCCATAAAGATGCTCGCCGGATAGCAGTTGAACCACAGAAAGCCCAAGCAGGCACCGGCACACGCGGTGCAGAAGATGGACAGGTTCACGTCTCCGTGCAAAAACGCCATGGCAGCCATGGCGAGCATGGCAATCATGGAGGTGCCGCCGGCAAGACCGTCAAGGCCATCGGTCAGGTTCACGGCATTAGAAAGACCGGCGATCATCAGCCAGCAAAAGACAATGTAGAGCCACGGGAACGAAAGGCCGCAGATGGTGGTCGAAAGCACGCCAAGGTCAATCGTCAGGCCGCCGGGAAAACGAATCTCGGGGGCGACGCCGCACCAGTTGACGGCAAGTACCGTAAAGGTGACACAGATAATGGTTAGGCCGATCATCTTGGCATGAGGCGTCAGACCGAGCGAGCGCCCATGCGTAACGGAGGTCAGGTCGTCGATCAGGCCCAGCACGCCGGTCGCCAGCGTGGCGAGCAGCACGAGCACGAGCTCGGTGGTGAGCTTGCCCATCAGCAGGCAGGTCAGCGAAATCGCGACGAGAATGACAACGCCACCCATGGTGGGCGTTCCCTGCTTAACCAAATGACGCTTGGGGCCGTCGGCACGAACCTGCTGGCCGATACCCTCGACCTTGAGCAGCTTGATCCACCACGGCATGAGCAGCAGCGCAATGGCAGCGGCGATGCCAAGCCCCAAAAAAGCCTGATACGTTGGATACGAGGGATTGCCGAACATGGGCTAGCACACACCTTCCACAAAGCGGTCGAGCTCAACAAAGCGGGAACCCTTGACCAGTACAACATCATGTTTTTCAAGCGCGCCGCCCATGCGGTCGAGCACCTGCTGATAATCGGAGAACACCTGGATGCGGTCCTCGTCCATGCCCATCATGCGCGCGGCATCGGCCATAAGCTGGGCCAGCTCACCACCCACGCACGCCAGCATGTCGAGCTTCTTGGCGGCGGCATAGGCGCCCACGAGCTCATGCATGCGAGGAGCCTCATCGCCCATCTCGCCCATCTCGCCCAGGATCGCCATGCGAGACCCCGTGCACGAAAGCGAGCACAGTAGATCGAGGCCAGCAGCCATGGATTCGGCACTGGCGTTATAGGAATCGTCGATGACGCGGGCACCGCTCTTGGCGCGCTTGATCTCCTGGCGGTGACCGGTGATCGTGAGGCCCCTAAAAGCAGCATCGATCTGCTCGGGCGTCACGCCCAGGCGATAGGAAACCGCGGCGGCCTTAACGGCATTAGGAACGGACTGCACGCCGGGGATGGCAAGCATGGTATCGATCGTCTCACCCTGGCCAAAATCGAGCGTAAAGACCGGACGGCCCTCGTCATCAACACGAATGTCGCGGCCACGGACCTCATCATCGTCCGAGACGCCGGCCAGCATCACGTCGATACCAGCAGGCTGGGCGAACGTATCGCGAATGAACGGTGTATAGTCGTCCTCGCCGCCCAAAACCAGCAGCGGCAAGAAGTCGCCGGCGGCGCACATACCCTGGACAATCTCGGCCTTAGCGCGGGCGATGTTCTCGCGGCTGCCCAAAATGCCGATATGAGAGGTACCAATCTTGCTCACGATGGCAAGGTTGGGATTGGCGGACTGGGACAGGCGCTCAATCTCGTGGAAATGGTTCATGCCCATCTCGAGCACCAGGACCTCGGTATCGGCCGGAGCGGAAAGCACCGTGAGCGGCATGCCGATCAGGTTATTGAAATTGCCCTTGGTGGCCCAGACACGATAGCGCTTGGCGAGCACGGCGGCGAGCACGTCCTTGGTCGTCGTCTTGCCGATGGAACCGGTAATACCAACGACCAGGCAGCCAAGCTCCAGGCGATACGCGTGCGCCAAACGCAGCAGAAACTCCTCGGGATCATCGGTCAGCAAGATGGCACAGCCCTTGTCCTGCGCCAGCAAGACCAGCTCGGCCTCGGGCTCACGCGTCATCACGACGGCGCCGGCACCCGACTGGACGGCACGGGAAGCAAAATCATTGCCGTCGACGTTTTCACCGGGAAAGGCGACGAAAATCGTCCCTTCCTCGACCTGGCGCGAGTCGATAACGCACCCGCGGCATACCCGATCGGCTTCTCCCGTCACGGTTCGGGCCCCTGTTGCGGCCGCGAGGTTGTTGACGGCGATCTCTATCATTGCAGCTCCCCTGTAAACCTAATAATGCTATCGGCGTATTGTATCCCAGCGCCGCACATGCGTGGTGCAGGGCATGTGAACACCCTCATATGGGACAACAAACCACGCCCCAAAGATTGTAACCCCCTACTTCGTGTGCGGGATACCCAGCACGTCGAGCGCGTTGGCCATAATGGACTGGAACGGCACCGCAGCGGCATCTGAGCCGCTCGGCGTTCCGTCGAGCGTGATATAGCACAGCACCTTGGGCGATTGTGCCGGTGCAAAGCCCATAAAGGACGACATGTAGTTCTCCTTGAGGTAGCCGCCGTTCTCGTCGGCACGTTCGGCCGTACCGGTCTTACCCGCTACGTCATAGCCGTCAACCGCGCCGCCAACGCCCGTTCCCTCGGACACGACCGTCTGCATGCACGATGTCACCTGGGATGCGGCGTCCTCCGAAATCGCGCGCTCGCCTTCGCCCCAGTCCTTCTCGTCGCCTTTGCTGGACTTATAGAAGTGCGGTGTCATCATCACGCCGCCGTTGGCGATGCCGCCCACGGCACGTGCGATCTCAATCGGCGAGACAGACAGTGCCTGTCCAAAGCTCATCGAGCCCAGCGTGGCGCCGTCATACTGGTCACGCTCCTTGACGATACCCAGGCTCTCGCCCGGAAAATCTACACCAGAGCTGTGACCGATGCCCCACTTGTCCACATAGGTGGCAAAGTCGTCGGCACCGATCTTGCGCCCCACCAGGACAAAGCCCACGTTGGACGAACGGCGCATCATCTCGCGCACATCCATGGTCATGGCGTAGTCGCGCTTGTCGGCATCGGTGACGGTATCGTCGCCCACCTTGATGCTCGCCGGCACCTCAAACGACGTACTCGATCGCACGACACCCAAGTCGAAGCCGGCGCCCGCCACGAGCGTCTTAAAGACCGAGCCGGGCTCGTAGGCGTCGGTGACCAGGCGCAAGTTCATATCCTCGGTCTTGGCGTTTTCCAGATCGGTCTGGTCGTAAGTCGGATACGAGCAGGCTGCCAAGATCTCGCCTGTCGTAGGATCGGTGACCAGCGCCGAGCCGTTCTTGGCCTTTGTCTTCTCGACAGCCTCTGCCAGGGCATCCTCGGCCGCACGCTGGATATTGACGTCGAGCGTCGTCACGATATCAACGCCGTCGACCGCAGCCACCTTTTTATAGGCACCGCCCGCGATATAGCTGCCGTCCCTCGCGCGCTCGCGTACGAGAGAACCGTTCGTGCCGGTCAGAAGCTTGTTGTATTGCTTTTCGAGACCCGTCAAGCCGTCGTTGTCTACATTCACTACACCCAGCACCTGCGATGCCAGATTGCCGTATGGATATACGCGCTTCATGGCCTGCTCAAAAAGCACGCCGGGCAGGTTCTTCTTCTCCAGCGCCGCAACATCGTCTTCGTCCACCTGGCGCTTGATATACACCCAGGTTCCATCGGACTCAACGAGCTTGCGGCAGGTCTTTTTATCGATTCCAGTTGCCTTGACCAGCGCCGACACCGTCTTGTCAACATCCTCGACAAGCTGCGGGTTCACGGCGATGTTGCGACATTCGACTGACGACGCCAGCACGTTACCGTTGCGGTCGTAGATGGTGCCACGTTTGGCATAGAGGGTCTGCGCAAGCAGGCGGCGCGCATCGGCACGCTCGCGCAGTTTATCGGCTTCGACAATTTGATAGTCGGCAAGGCGAAAGACGCCCAAGCCCAAGCCAAGCCCGATGAAGCCCATGACGGCTTTGCGGCGAGGCAGAGGCGCGCCTGTGAGCCATTCGGTCGACGAACTCTTGCGCGACCTGGTGTTATGCACTTGAGGGCCGCCCGAGCCGCGAAGTCGCGACGCCGGGTCGTTGCCACGGGACTGCCCGGCGTTGTAAGATTGCCGACCCGTTCCTTGATAACCAGAACGTCCCCGCGACGAGGGACGTCCAGAACCGCGGCCCCCATCGGAACCGCGGCGATAGTCATTTGTCATACTCAGCTACCGTCTTGCTACTGAGCGGTCGCGGTCGCGTTGGCGCCCGCGGCTGCATCCTGCGAAAAGTCAAGTGTAACGCTCTCGCTGGGCTCCACCATGCCATAAGCGCCCGCAAGGTCGCGAATGCGCGTGTCGGCGCCATAGACCGAATGCATGACCTCCAGGTCGGAGCTCTCATCGGTCGCCTTTTCGAGCGTGTTGGTAAGCTCGGCGTTGCTGTTGAGCACCTGGGCCGTAACGCCGGCAAGCGCCACGCGGGCGACGCCGATCGTCATGAAGATAGCCGCAATGATGCAAAACGTTTTAAGAACGCTCATGAAAACCGGGCTTACCGCCTGGTTTGCCTGACGGCCCGCGCCCGTGTAGACATCAAAGCGCGGCGTGCGCTGCTCACGGGGAGCAACGGGGGCCTGCGGCGTCTCACGATAGGCGGGCATGGCGTTCATATCATAGGCGAGTGCTGCGCTTGAAGTGTTGTAGCCCATGATATGCCGCCTCCCATCCCGAGTACGTTGGTAGTGTGTTTAAGCTTCGTTTATGGTGCGAGCGGGAGGTCCAATATCGCGCGGTCACGCCTACAGACGCTGCGCCACGCGGATTTTGGCTGATCTCGCCCGAGGGTTGCGCTCAACCTCATCAGGCTGGGCAACCAGGGGTTTGCGGGTGATGACCTTGAGTATCGGCACGTTGCCGCACACGCACACCGGAATCTCCGGCGGACACGTGCACCCCTGGCTCATCTCCTTAAAGTGGTTCTTTACGATACGGTCCTCGAGCGAGTGATACGAGATGACGCAGATACGTCCGCCCGGGTTGAGCCACCTGGTGGCGGCATCAAGCCCTCGTTCGAGCACATCGAGCTCGTGATTGACCTCGATGCGAATGGCCTGGAAGCTTTTCTTGGCCGGGTGTCCACCATGCCGACGAGCGGCAGCCGGAATGCCAGCCTTGATGATCTCGACAAATTGGCCGGTGGTTTCGATCGGTTCTTGCTCGCGGCGGCGCACGATCTCGCGCGCGATCTGCGAGGCGAACTTCTCTTCGCCGTAGACGCGTAGAATCCGGGCGAGGTCGTGTTCGTTATAGGTGTTGATGACCTCAGCTGCGTTTAAGGTGTTATTACCCGGATCCATCCGCATGTCCAATGGGGCGTCCTCGTTATACGAAAAGCCCCTGCCAGGGATATCGAGTTGCGGTGACGAAACGCCCAAATCGAACAGGAAGCCATCGACCCCGGGCACCTCGGCCGAGCAAAGCAGCTCGTCCAAGTCGCCGAAGTTGCCCTTCAGCAGCTGGTGCGGAACGCCGGGAACCTCGCGGTCCAGACGGGCGCCAGCGGCCTCGAGGGCCATGTCGTCCTGATCGACGCCGAGCAAAAGGCCCGTCTCCCCCACCTGCGCGGCCATCTTTACCGAATGGCCCGCACCGCCAAGGGTGCAATCGCAGACAACGGAGCCGCTCTTTAGCCGCAGCGACTCAAGCACTTCGCCGAGCATGACAGGTTCATGCCGATATTCTTGTGTCAAGATCCCACGCTCCATCCGTTACCCGTGCCTTGCCCTTACGAGAAGAAGAGGTCCAGCAGGGCCTCATCGTCATCGTCCTCATCGGCCGCGGCGCGATCCCAAACCTCAAGGTGGTCGTAGTTGCCCACAACCGTGACCTCGCGGTCAAGGTTCGCCTGCTTGCGGAGAGACTCGGAAAGACCGATACGACCGGCGCTGTCCACGTCCATCGACGTGGTGCGCTTGTTGATCGCCCTCATGAGCTTCTGGTCATTAATGTCACGCGGGTTAAAACCCTCGTGGCCCTCACGACCCGCGAAGAGTCCTTCGACCCACTTATCGAAGGCCTCGGCAGAGAACACGTACAGAGCATCGACATCCAGGGCTTTGAACACGCGAACGTGCTCTCCAAGCTCCTCGCGAAGGGGTGCAGGCAGGGACAGACGACCTTTTGCATCGAGATTGCGCTCGTATGCACCAGTCATTCCCATGTGCGCCCTCCCCTCGGTTACTCAGATGGCACGTACGCGGGGAACCACCCCGCTTGTCGACGTCATTAATAATATGGGGAACCGCCCCATTTTTCAACACCTTTCCCCACCCCTTCCCCCAACCCGCCCCACCACTCCACTCACCATATATTGCAAAACACCCCCAAGCATATGTTCGAAAACACAATATGTTGTGTTTTCAGCAAAGGCGTGATGCCACCTGTAGAACCACACCCGCGAACCTCAACCTTCAAGTTGACCTTGAGGCGATTTTTACGTCCCTTTACATGCCGTTCACATCGCCCCCAAACTCCCCCACCCAAGGCACGTGCGGCCCACCACCGCGACGCCAAGTGGCGAAAAATGGGACGGGCCCCAGATTGCCCATGCGCGCGCAAAAGCACGCCGCGGCAATCTGGAGCCCGTCCCCAAATACCTATAAATATGCAGGTCAGCGATGTGTTAACGATGTGCCAGCGGGTGCGCCGCCAAATAGACCTCGGTCAGTTGCGTACGATCGACATGCGTGTAGACCTGCGTGGTCGATATATCGGCATGTCCCAAGATCTCCTGTAGCACACGGAGGTCTGCGCCGCCCGCAAGCATATGGGTGGCAAAGGAGTGACGCAGCGTATGGGGATGGAGCCCCACCAGTCCCACCTGGCGCCCGTAGCGCTCACAGATGGCATGGATGCCCTGGCGCGACAGACGGCGGCCGTTCTTATTTAAAAAGACCGCCGAGGTCTCGGTTCCGCGGGCATGGGCCGCCAAGCGAGAACGCCCCTCAGTTACATAAAGCGCCAGAGCTCGCGCCGCGCTTCCCACCAGCGGGGACAGGCGTTCCTTCGAGCCCTTACCGCGAACGAGCACAAAGCCATCGTCGATATGGATATCGCCCACATCGAGTCCCACCAACTCGCTCACACGCAAACCGCATCCATAGAGCACTTCCAAGATGGCATGGTCACGCAAGCCCATCTCGCCCTCGGGGAAATCTTGATCGAGCAGCGCCGAGACATCCCCCACCGATAGATACTCCGGCAAACGCTCAGCCTTTTTAGGCAGGCGCAACGCCGCCGTTGGATTTTGGGCCACAGCCCCATCGCGCACCAAAAAGGCATGCAGGCCCTTCACGGCCGCAAGCGCACGCTCCACCGAGGCATCCGAATAGCCCCCATCGCGACGGTCGGCGACAAAGCCCTCCACGACCTGACGGGTCACCTCTTCAAAAGACACAATACCCGCCCGCTCCAGATAGGCGCAGTACGTCGTCAGGTCACGACGATAGGCCGCAATCGTGTTGCGCGCCAAACCCCGCTCGACCGCGAGGTAATCGAGATACTCCCCCGCCGCCACGGCGAGCGACGAGGGAGTAGCTTCGGTATGTTCCTTATTCGCCGGCACCCTTAGTCCGTAGCGAGGTTCATGGGCGTCACCTGCAGACGGTCGACACCCTCGTGCTGGCCGATCGAAGCGCGCACGAACTCGCGGAACAGCGGCTGCGGGTTGGTCGGGCGGCTCTTGAACTCGGGATGAGCCTGGGTTGCCACATACCACGGATGCACGTCGCGCGGCAGCTCGACCATCTCGACCAGGCGCTCGTCGGGCGACAGACCCGAGATAACCAAGCCGGCGTCCTCGAGCTGGTCACGGAAGGCGTTGTTGAACTCAAAGCGATGACGGTGACGCTCGTAGACGAGCTCCTCGCCATATGCCTCGCGAGCAAGGGTATCGGCGGCGAGCTTGCACGGATAGGCGCCCAGGCGCATGGTGCCGCCCTTCTCGGTCACGTCCTCCTGCGAGCTCATCAGATCGATGACGCTAAACGGGCCGTCCGGATCGAACTCGGAGGAGCTGGCGCCGGCAAGGCCGACGACGTTGCGGGCGAACTCGCACACGGCCACCTGCATACCCAGGCAAATGCCCAGATACGGAATCTTGTGCTCACGGGCAAACTCGGCCGCGAGGATCTTGCCCTCCAGGGCGCGCTTGCCAAAGCCGCCGGGGACCAGGATGCCCGAGGCGTCGCCCAGAACCTCGGAGACATTCTGCTCGTCGAGGCTCTCGCCGTCGACTAGCTGGACGTCCACATGGCGATCGTAGAAGACGCCCGCATGGTGCAGGGCCTCGATAACCGACAGGTACGCATCGGGCAGCTGCGTGTACTTACCCACGACGGCGATCTTCACCTTGTCGGCGTGATGGTTGGCGTGATTCTGTTTGCGCAGGAACTCGTTCCACTCGCTCATGTCGCGCTCACGCGGGTCCAGACCCAGGCGCTCGCAAATGCGCAGGTCAAAGTCCTGCTCGGCAAGCAGCTGCGGAACATCGTAAATGCTCGCGCAGTCCTCGTTGGTAAAGACACAATCGGTGTCGACGTCGCAGAAGCTTGCGATCTTTCCGCGGATAGCGTCATCGATATGGTGGTCGGAGCGCAGCACGATGATATCGGGCTGGATGCCAAAGCTGCGGAGCTCCTTGACGGAATGCTGCGTGGGCTTGGTCTTGACCTCGTGGGCGGCGGCGATATAGGGAACGAGCGACACGTGGATGTAGCAGACGTTCTCGGGGCCGGCCTCCTTGCGGTACTGACGGATGGCCTCGACAAACGGTTGGGACTCGATGTCGCCGATCGTGCCGCCCAGCTCGGTGATGACTACATCGGAGCCGGTCTGCTCCTCGATGCGGCGGAACTTGTCCTTAATGGCATTGGTGACGTGAGGAATCACCTGCACGGTACCGCCCAAAAAGTCGCCGCGACGCTCGCGGGCGATCAAGCTCTTATAGATGGCGCCGGTCGTAAAGTTGGAATCGCGGGTCAGGTTCTCATCAATAAAGCGCTCGTAATGACCCAGGTCCAGGTCGGACTCGTAACCATCCTCGGTAACGAAGACCTCACCATGCTGGAAGGGGCTCATGGTACCGGGGTCGACGTTCAGATACGGATCGGCCTTCTGCATCGTTACTTTGTAGCCACGCGACTTGAGCAGACGGCCCAGCGAGGCCGCGGTGATACCCTTGCCCAGAGACGAAACCACGCCACCGGTTACGAACACATGCTTGGTCATATTGAGTTACCTGCGCTTCCCGTAGAAGTTGTTTATCCACATCTTACGGGTCTTCATTGTAATACTCGCGCCGCGGACCGTTCGCAATTTTTCTCGCGTGAGATTGCATTTCTCAATCTTGAAACAAAACGCCGCCCGGTTTCCCAGGCGGCGTCGCTATGGCAAGGGTTACATGCTGCTATCGATCAGCAACCTCGTCCTCAAGCATTTCTTGAACGAGCATGCCGGTACGGACGCCCTCAAGATACCACTCGCCACGTTCGGTGAGGCAAATGCCATTTGCAAGCTGACCGCCGTCGTCGCTATAACGCGAGACGACATCAATCATGCCTTCGGAATCCAAGCGATCGATTGCGGCGCGGGCACGATACGGCGAAACCCTCACGCGCTCGGCAAGCGTTTTGCGCGAGAAACCATACGGCCCGCCATTGTCTTCGGTTTGCTGGTCGATCTCCATCAATACCAGCACCTCGACACGCTTCATATCGTTGACACTCGCACGACCCTTGCCCGCCATAGCAGCCTCCTCAAACCGAGCACGAGCATCTAACGCGCCGTGCGCGACCGACACACCTCACGATGGCAGGTAATATCCATCATGCGGCATCCCGCTAAGGATGAAACAGTTACGGTTATTGTATACCGCTCAAATTGTTTCTAGGCAGGTAAACAGCTACTTTTCGCCGAAATAGGCGCTTTATTGATCAAAAAGCCGTACCGGGCGCTAACCCGATACGGCCAAAATGCAATGCAATTACCGCGGTGCTTCAAACTTAGCGATGGAAGAAACCGCGGCGCTCAAACTTGGGCTCGCAGCACACGTTGATACCCAGTTTGCGCAGTACCGTCTCGTCCGTCGGCGAGATAATCACACTAAAGAAGGCATCGCAACCGCGCAGCTGCTCCAGGCCCGAAAGGACGCGAGCGGCCGTCTCACTCGTGGCCGAGGTGATCGACAGCGCCATAAGCGTCTCGTCGGTGTGGAGGCGCGGGTTTTTGCTGCCCAGGAAATGCGTCTTGAGCTTGCTGATGGGCTCGATCGCCTCATCGCTAATGACCTCGAGCTCAAGGTCGACGCCCGAGACATGCTTGAGGGCGTTCATGATAAGCGAGCTCGCGGCGCCCAGACGCGTGGAGGTCTTACCGGTCACCACGGAGCCATCGGGCATGACCATGGCACCCACGGGACCACCCGTCAGCTGCTCCCTGGTGAGGGCCGCCGAGCGCGCCGGTGAGTAGTTCTTATCGATGCCGGCTTTCTTCATAATAATCTTGAGACGGTCGACTTGCTCATCGCCCACGCCGGTACGGCGCACATTTTCGACCGCGGTAAAGTAGCGGCGGACGATCTCCATCTTGGAAGCGTCGCGGCAGGCATCGTCATCGGTGATGGCAAAGCCGACCATATTGACGCCCATGTCCGTAGGACTCTGGTAGGGGCTCTTGCCCAGGATCTTTTCCATCAGGGCACGGACTACCGGGAAGGCCTCGACGTCGCGGTTGTAGTTGACCGTGGTCTTGTTGTAGGCCTCAAGGTGGAACGAATCGATGATATTGGCGTCGTCGAGGTCAGCCGTGGCGGCCTCGTAGGCAATATTGACCGGATGCGTCAGAGGAAGATTCCAGACAGGGAAGGTCTCGAACTTGGCATAGCCGGCGGCCGTGCCATGCTTGTGCTCGTGATAGAGCTGAGACAGGCAGGTGGCAAGCTTGCCCGAGCCAGGACCGGGGGCAGTGACCACGACGAGCGGTCGGGTGGTCTCGACAAACTCGTTCTTGCCGTAGCCATCGTCGGACACGATCAGGTCGACATCGTGCGGATACCCCTCGATGGGATAGTGCAGCTTGGCGGGAATACCGAGCGCGTTCAGGCGGTTGCGGAACACATCGGCAGCAGGCTGGCCGGCGTACTGGGTGATGACCACAGCCGCGACGGCAAAGCCGTTGCCGCGGAACAGGTCAACCAGGCGCAGCACATCCTCGTCATAGGTAATACCGAGGTCACCACGAGCCTTGTTTTTTTCGATGTGGTTCGCGTTGATCGCGATGATAACCTCGACATCGTCGGCGATGCTCTTGAGCATGCGGAACTTGCTGTCCGGTTCAAAACCCGGCAGCACGCGGCTCGCATGATAGTCATCGAACAGCTTACCGCCAAACTCCAAATAGAGCTTGCCACCAAACTGCGAGATGCGCTCCTTAATGTGAGCAGCCTGCAGCTCGATATACTTCGCGTTGTCGAAACCCTGGCGCATATATGGCTCCCGTCCCGTTTCCATTTAATGTTCTAGGCGATTATAACGGAGCCCGCCCTCCCCGATACCCAGACCATCAACAGGCACCAACCAAACACGCCCACCGCAACCACCGGGGACCCGGGGTAGCTCATTTGGGACGGGAAACAAGGCACTCAGCACCAACAATGAAAACGTCGCTGGCAGAGCCAAAGCCAGCGAACGGGCACCAGAGCGAGCAAGCTACCCCCTGCACAAACAAGGGGAACGTCGCAGGTTGAGCATAAGCCAGCGAAAGCCCGCCAGAGTAGGCAAAGCGCCCTCTGCACCAACAATGGAAAGCGCCGCAGGCAGAGGACGGACAGCGAGCGCCGTCCAGAACGTACAAGTTGGCATGAAAAAGGCAAGGCATAGACCTTTTGGTCATGCCTTGCCTTTTGAATGACAAATTGTCGTTCTGGACGGCGCGCAGCGTCGACTGGTTGCGCGGTTCGTAGAACCGCGCAACATAAGAGCGCCCCCTCCCGCGCACGGAACGGGAGGGGGCTAAAGGTAGGAGTCTACCGGTGGGTTGACCCCACCGGACAGACGATGACCAGGTGATCCTCTACAGGATCGTCAAGGTTTCCGTGGGGTACCCGTTGGGTACTTAGATCAACACGCAAGCGACGGTCAGGATGATGGCGCAGACGACGGAGAGCGCGACGATGAGCTTAAGGGCAAACTTGAGCCAGGTCGTCCACTCGATCTTGGCCAGGGCGAGACCGCCCATGATGGCGCCGGAGGTCGGGGTGAACAGGTTCACGACACCGATGGCGGCGGAGAAGATCATGACCATGACCTCAGGCGAGAAGCCAAGCTTAACAGCCAGCGGTCCCATGATGGGCATGGAGACGGTGGCCATACCGGAGGTCGAGGGGATCAGGAAGGACAGGCCGAAGTAGACCAGGAAGCTCATGGGAGCGAAGATCACGCCGGACAGGCCAGCCAGGGCATTGGCGGCAGCGTCGAGGACGAAGACGTCGAGGCCGGTGTTAGCCATGAGGACGGAGATACCACGGGCGAGGGCGATGACGAGAACAACGGACATCATGTCGGCAGCGCCGGTGATGAAGGTGTTAACGATCTGCTTCTCGGACAGGCCACCGATGATACCGATCAGGACGGCCATGAGGAAGAACCAGGTGGAAGCCTCGTCGAAGTACCACTGGCCAATGGGCAGGCCGGTGATCAGGGCAGACCAGCCCTGGACGACGGCGTTACCGTCGGCGTCGTAGACAGCGCCAGCGTCAAAGAAGTTGGCGACGCCCTCGTTGAGGTCGGCCAGCGGAATGAAGCCGACGATCATGACGACGAAGGTGAAGGCGAAGGCGATCAGAACACCCTTCTGACGACCGGTGAGCTTGACCTCCTTGTGGACCTCGGAAGCAGCCTTGCCGTGAGCCTCTTCGGCGTCCTTGAGCTCCTGCATCGACAGGATGGTGGAACCCTTGTCAGCCTTGACCTTCTTGGCATAGTTCATCACGAAGACAATGGACATAGCGGTAGTGACAATCCACAGGACGGCACCAAGGCCGATGATGATGGACTGGTTGACCTCAATGCCAACGCCGGTCAGAGCGTCGACGGCAGCGCCGACGGCGAACGGGTTAACCGTGGAGCCCAGGCAGCCGCAGCCAGCGCCGAGCAGGACGGTAGCGGCGCCGACCATGGGGTCGAAGCCAGCGGCCATCATGGTAGCGGCGAGCAGGGCGTAGAAGGGAACGGTCTCCTCGCACATACCATAGGTGGTACCACCGAGGGAGAAGATGAGCATCAGCACGGGAATGAGCATGATCTCGTTACCCTTAAGCTTCTGCACCAGGACGGCGATACCGTTGTCCAGGGCGCCGGTCTCGGTCATCATGCCGAGGAAGCCGCCCAGGATCATAACGAAGAGGCAGACGGGCAGAGCGTCAGCGAAGCCCTTAATCGGGGCGGTGCAGAAATCGCTCAGACGGGCGGCAGTAACCGCGCCGCCGGACGTGCCGGAGACGATAACGGTAATCACTGCAACAATTGCCAGCAGAGCTAGAAGAATGGTGAACGATGAAGGCATACCGCGCTTTTTCTTAGCGGTCTCAGTCATGGTTCTCATCCCCCCTTCATAAATCATTTAACTTTCTCGCGCGAAGCGGATCTTCCGTGCCGTGCCCACCGCCCGACGCGAGATATTTACCAGACAAAGCCGCTCGGGGTGTGCAGCAATACACCCCGAGCGAGATGCTAGATGCTCTTACTTGAGCGTGGCGTACATGACAGCCTTGATGGTGTGCATGCGGTTCTCGGCCTCGTCGAAGACCTTGGAAGCGGGGCTCTCGAAGACCTCGTCGGTGACCTCCTGCTCGGTGATGCCGAACTGCTCGCACTTCTCGGCGCCAATCGTGGTGTTGGTGTCGTGGAAGCTAGGCAGGCAGTGCAGGAAGATGGCACCCGGGTTGGCCATAGCCATGACCTCGGAGGTAACGCGATACGGGGTGAGCTGAGCGATGCGCTCGGCCCAGACCTCGTCGGGCTCGCCCATGGAGACCCACACATCGGTGTAGATAACGTCGGCACCGGTGACGCCGTCCTTGACGTCAGTGGTCAGCTTGATGGTGCAGCCGTTAGCCTCGGCGATGGGCTTGCAGGCCTCGATGACGTCGTCAGCGGGCATGCACTCCTCGGGGCCGCAGGCCACGAAGTTCATGCCGAGCTTGGAGCAGACAACCATGAGTGAGCGAGCGACATTGTTCTTGCAGTCGCCCATGAAGACGAGGGTCTTGCCCTTGATGTCGTAGTTGAAGTTCTCCTGGACGGTCAGGATGTCGGCGAGCATCTGGGTGGGGTGCCACTCGGTGGTCAGGCCGTTCCACACGGGCACGCCGGACTTGGCAGCGAGCTCCTCGACGTCGTCCTGTGCAAAGCCACGGAACTCGATGCCGTCATACATGCGGCCGAGAACGCGGGCGGTGTCCTCGATGGACTCCTTCTTGCCCATCTGCGACGAACCGGGATCGAGGTAGGTGACGCCCATGCCCAGATCCATGCCGCCGACCTCGAAGGCGCAGCGGGTACGAGTGGAGGTCTTCTGGAAGAGCAGGACGATGTTCTTGCCCTCGAGATAGCGGTGCGGAACGCCAGCGCGCTTCATGTCCTTGAAGTTCTTGGAAAGCTTGAGCAAGTACTCGATCTCCTCGGTGGAGAGGTCGAGGAGCTTGAGGAAGCTACGGCCGGAGAGGTTAACACCCATGGTTCGTATCCTTTCGAAAAAATGAATTACGTAAGTATTAGTGTTGCCCGTTTGACGGGCGAAACCGGTGCGGTTGTAGGGGGACCGCACCGGAAACGGAAAGACTTAGAGGTCCTCGCGCCAGAAGGGCATGCTCATGCAGCGCGGGCC